>CAWUWP010000001.1:0-20887 GCA_963926275.1 uncultured Gammaproteobacteria bacterium
TGTCCACGGCATCTACCTCCCATGTTTAATTTTAAAAAAATTTACGCGCGCAGACTAAGATCTGTGCGCGAGCAATATTCACTCAACTTATATACGTGCGCTGGGCTTGGGAAAGACGTAAAAAAATTATGGTTATTATTATCTTTATACGACTATTTTAGGGGCACCTTGCGGGTGAACGCAAGGTGCCCAGTACAGATTTTAACTTTTTAGCTATTTTTTGCAGCAATAGCGGCGGCTGCATTAACCACATTTTCGGCCATTTTGGCTGATGCGGCGTCGATCATTTTACCATCTAATGTTGCTGCACCTTTGCCTTCTTTAGCGGCTTTTTCGAGTTCTTCTAGAATTCGATGCGCTTTTGCAACTTCTTCTGTAGGGGGTGAAAATACCTCATTAGCTAATGCAATTTGTGATGGGTGGATTGCCCACTTACCTTCAATACCCAATGCAGCGCCACGACGACAGGCAAGTTGGTAACCTTCCGTGTCTTTGATGTCACCATACGGGCCATCAATAGGACGTAAGCCGTATGCACGACAGGCTACAACCATGCGTGAAATAGCCGAATGCCACTGATCACCAGGATAATCCGGGTTCAAGCCACCGATATTAACTGTACGTGCTCGGCAACTTGCGGAGTAGTCCGCTACACCAAAGTGCAAGGCTTCCAAACGTGGGCTAGACTGTGCAATGGCTTCTACATTTGCCATGCCTAGTGTCGTTTCAATGATGGCTTCTATGGCTATTTTGTTTTCAAATCCTTTCGCTTCTTCGATTTGAGTCAGTAGTGCATCCACCATATATACATCAGAGGGGACGCCTGCTTTTGGAATAAAAATAGTATCTAGTTTGTTACCCGCCTGTTCAACAAGATCAATAACATCACGATACATGAAATGAGTATCAAGACCGTTAATACGCACGGCAATGGTTTTTCCTTTGCCTTTCCAATCGATACCATTGACGGCTTCGATTGCATTTTTGCGTGCTTGTACTTTGTCTCCAGGAGCAACGGCATCTTCTAAATCTAAAAACACGAAGTCTGCATCGCTGTCGGCTGATTTCTCAATCATTTTGACGCTGGAGGCTGGAACAGCAAGTTCACATCGCTGTACTCTTGCTCTGGCAGGTTTAGGTTGTGTAAAACTCATAGGTTAACCCTCAGTTATTTAGCTTTCTGCTTAGTAGTTTTTTTAGCCACAGGCTTGGCTTTAGCTTTCGCTTTAGGTGCTGCAGGCGCTTTCGGTGCTTTAAAGGCAGGAATAGCTTTCGCGGTAGAACGGTAGTACTCACACGCTGCACCAGTACCACTTCCTGCTTTGATACGCATACCTACATCACGCATCGCCATTTCAACGCCGCCTAATGCTGCCATCATACGAACGTCACTGTTGTCGCCAAGGTGACCGATACGGAAAACCTTACCCGCTACTTGAGTCAGGCCAGCGCCTAATGAGATGTTGTATCTGTGATACGCAGTATGAATTACTTCTGCCGCATTAACATTGGGTGGAACCACAATCGCTGTGACTGTGTCTGAACGCCATTTTGGTGAAGTATTACAAGTCTGTAGACCCCATGCTTTCACCGCTTTACGTACACCTTCGGCTAAACGGAAGTGACGTGCGTAGACGTTGTCTAAACCTTCATCTAACAATAAATCCATTGAAGCACGTAAACCGCGCAACATGGGTACTGACGGCGTGTAAGGGAAGAAGCCATCTTTGTTAGTGTTAATGTGATCTTGGATATCTAAGAAACACTTAGGACATTTTGAAGTTTTACGAGCAGCAAGTGCGCGTGGACTAAAGCAAAGAAGCGCTAAGCCTGCTGGAAGCATGAAACCTTTTTGTGAACCACTGACTGCAACATCAACGCCCCAGTCATCCATGCGGAATTCGATACTTGCCACAGAACTTACACCGTCAACCATTAATAGTGCAGGGTGCTTAAGGTCTTTCTTCATAGCTTTACCAAGCGCGGCAATATCACTAGTTACACCAGTGGCAGTTTCGTTATGGCATGCAACCACAGCTTTAATCTTATGTTCTTTATCTGCGCGTAAACGTTTCTTGATTGCCATAACTGGAACGCCTTCGCCCCAAGGTACTTCAATGACCTCAACGTCAAGACCAATACGCGTGGCAAGATCAAACCATAAGTGGCTGAACTGACCAAAACGTGACGTTAGAATTTTGTCACCAGGAGATAAAGTGTTGACTAAAGCAATTTCCCAACCCGCAGTGCCGGTTGCAGGAAAGATGAAGCTTTGACCCTTTTTTGTTCTGAATATTTTGTTTAAGTCTTCTAGTAGAGGCTTCACTAATTTTGGGAAATCAGGTGCGCGATGGTCTTCTTGAGGGACAGACATAGCGGTCACTACTTGATTAGGGATATGAGTTGGACCAGGTGCAAATAAATAATTGCGTCCGGGGAAGCTAAGTTTTTCGCCAGGCATAGTGTTACCTTCTAATGTAAGTTAATAAATTCAGTTTTCGGTCCCCCAGAACGGAGCAAGAATCAGTCGTATTGATTGATTCTCGTTTGCGTGTATGGGAGATCTTAAAAAATCGACAATATGGGTAGTTTTTCAACAGACCCTGAAAAGTTCGCCATAATGCCACAAGCAGGTGCTTGTCCTCAAGCGCAGTTTAGTTGGGGTTGGCTCTAATCCAGTGTTTAATGAGATCTGGGCAATACATCTTGAAGAGTGGCTGCCAAAATAGTGTTTTCTAATAAACAAGCAACGGTCATGGGGCCTGTGCCTCCTGGCATAGGAGTGACGCCGCCGGCAATTTTACTCACTGAGTCAAAATCAACATCACCTTGAATTTTGTTCTCTAGACGAGTGACGCCAACATCGAACACCATGGCGCCCGGTTTGACGAAATCTGCAGTAATTAATGCCGGTGAACCCACGGCGCTAACTAAAATGTCTGCGTTTCTACATATTTCAGCGAGATTCTGGGTGCGCGAATGAGCCAGGGTGACGGTGGCGTCTGCGCCGCGTTCCGATAGTAATAACACTTGAGGCAAGCCGACTAAGGATGAGCGTCCTACGACCACGGCATTACGTCCGCTGGTTTTAATGTTATAGGCTTCGATGAGGCGTATCACGCCTAGTGGCGTGCAAGGCACGAGCTGTTTGTGTCCCTGTAATAACTTGCCCATATTGACATTCGTCAAACCATCCACGTCTTTATAAGGTGGGATTCTAAGAAGCATTTTTTCTTTGTTTAAATGCTTAGGTAGAGGCAACTGAACCAATATGCCGTGAACATTATCGTCATCGGCTAATAAGGAGATTTGCTGTTCTAAGCCTTTTTGAGAAATATTTTCGTCAAGTTCAACGTGCTTAGAGTGAATGCCTGCGGCATTGGCTTCACGGTGTTTCATGCCGACGTAAAGCTCACTCGCTGGGTTTTTGCCGACAATAACTGTGGCAAGTGTAATTTGGGTAGTGGGGAAGTATTCTAATTGGGATTTAATTTTATTGCGGATATCTACCGCAACTTTTTTGCCGTCGATGATCAATGCTTAAGTCTCAATTATTCAATTCAAGTTGTGGGTCAAATCATTAGATTTGTTAAGGCGGGCCTAATAAAAAAGGCCAGCTGAGTTTAACTCAACTGGCCTTGCATGCAACAAAAACTAAAGGTTAGTCTTTAGGTTGTTTGCTTGGATCTAAGTAGATGAAACTCTTACCAAGCTTGCCGTTGTAATTTCCTGCAGAAATCATCATTAGGCCATCTGTATCTTTTGATGCATGGATAGCTGCCTGAGTCGCTTCGATGATGCAATTCATGTCACGACCGTTCATGATAATTTCCATGACTGAATTCACGCCATCAGGTAAAGCAGCTTCAACATCAGGGTGATCTTGTAGTAACGGACAGAACTTCTCGAATGTACTGGCAATAGTGAAGTCATAATCACTACCTGCTTTTGAACCACTGCCTGCAACACCGCCAGGAAAAGTTGTGATTACGCCATCAACAGGGAGTATCGCTTCACAGCCTTTTTCTGCTGCTTCTAGGGCTGAGTCTGTATCTTTGCCAAAGAACCAAAGGTTTCCGCCCATCAAGCCGTCTGCACGACCTAAGCGGCGATCAAGAACAAACTCACCACCAAGAATAGGTATCCACCACATCTTGCGACCATAACGTTCAATACGCTTTTGGAAGCGGTTACCGAAGTAAGCCACTTTACGACCCATGTGATAGTACTCTTCTGAATCAATCAAGTTGAAACAAGAAGCAGTTGGGCAAGTCATGATGTTTTGGCTGATGCGCACTAACGCTGATTTTTCTAATGCTTCAACGCGATCTTTACGAAAACGTGGAATATGCAATTGAATAATCGCGCCTGGACGACCATCGGGAGTGACGAAGCTTTCGTCTCCACCAGGGCCAACATAGCGATCCATGCCTGCTTCACAATCACAGAGAATAGAACTTGAACCGTTTCCAGTGACCGCATTAACCGCGTGATCTACCCACTTGCGATCTTTCGCAGTGACTAAGAACTCGACGTATAAGCTTTTAAAAGCTTCTGCGTAAGTATCATCAATAATAGCTGTCATTAGTCTCTTCCTTGGCCTTCGTAAACAGCAGCTTCGGTGACAACTTTATCCATGTATACGTCATGTGGCGCAACTAAGACGTTGTCAAATAACTGTGATTCGTAACCTAATGCAACTAAAGGCGCATCGGCACGAACTTTTTCTAGAAGACGGTCATAGTAACCTTGGCCATTACCCATGCGACCACCATTACGATCAAAGCCAACGCCTGGAACTAGTACTAAGTCTAGATCACCAGCTTCAACTTCTTTCTCAGAGTTGCCCCACATTTCTTTAGGTGGCTCAAGGATGTCCCATTTACCAACAACCATTTCCTCTAGGCTTTCCATCCACCAAAGGCCAAGCTTGTTGTCGCCGTTCTCATCTTCAGTGCAATAAGGAACGATAATTTTCTTTTCGCCTTTAGCGACTTCTGCTAATAGCTCTGTCTTCGTGCGGCATTCTGAACGACAATCGATGTACCACATAATGCAGTTGGCAGCTTTATACTCAGGAAGAGCAAGAAAGTTGGCGACAGCTTTAGCGCTGACTTCATCTTTGTTTTCTTGTGCGTTACGACGGTCATAAGCTTCACGACGCATCTTATTTTTGCGTTCCATGATTGCTTCTAATTCTTCGGGTGTCAGTGCCATTCAACTGCTCCTTATATAAAGTGAATAACTGGGCGATAAAAAAGGAATAAATCCTAAACTATTCTGTGGTGAGTTCCAACGAATTTTATACATAAATACTGAGATTGGGCCCAAAGTATTGTTTTTATTGCGTTAATCCCGTCATTCCTGCGGTAGCGGGAATGACGGGATTTTGTCTGTGAAGATAGCTAAACGGTATCTCAGTTAATCTGTGACAGCACCTTTGGATGCAGAATTAACCTGTTTTGCGTATTTGGCTAAGACACCACGAGTATACTTTGACTTTGGTTTCTTCCAAACACGTTTGCGCTTATTGAGCTCTGTCTTTGTCACGTTCAGTGTCATTTCGCGTTTTTTAGCGTCAATTGTGATTTCGTCGCCGTTCTTCACTAAGGCTAATGGGCCACCGACTGCGGCTTCCGGAGTGATATGGCCAACTACGAATCCATGGCTACCCCCTGAGAATCGTCCATCAGTAATGAGGGCAACATCTTTGCCTAGACCTTTGCCCATAATAGCGGAGGTTGGTGACAGCATTTCGCGCATTCCTGGACCGCCAATGGGTCCTTCGTAGCGTATTACGATGACATCACCAGCTTTGATGCCGCCATCGAGAATTTTCTTTAAAGCTGTTTCTTCAGAAGAAAATACCTTTGCCTTGCCGGTAAATGACAATCCTTCTTTACCTGAGATCTTAGCCACCGCTCCTTCTGGTGATAAATTTCCATACAAAATGACTAGGTGGCTATCTTTCTTGATTGGGTTGTCTAGTGGGCGAATAATCTGCTGGCGTTTGGGATAAGGCTTAACGTTTTTTAGATTTTGTTTAAGCGTTTTGCCGGTGACCGTCATGCAATCGCCATCAATTAATCCTGCCTCTAGCAACATTTTCATGAGGGGTTGAATGCCGCCAATGTCTATTAGCTCGGACATCATGTATTTACCGCTAGGGCGTAAATCAGCCAGTACGGGTACTTTTTTACCGATGCGAGTGAAGTCATCAATAGAAAGTTTTACGTGCATTGAATGTGCCATGGCGAGTAAATGCAATACAGCATTGGTTGAGCCGCCGAGTGTGATAATGACTGCGATTGAGTTCAAGAATGCCTGGCGCGTCATAATGTCACTAGGGCGAATATTCTTTTTCAATAAATCGATAACGGCTTTACCAGCATTGCGGCAATCTGTTTCTTTAGATTTTGAAATCGCGGCTTGAGCAGAGCTGCCTGGTAAGCTCATACCTAATGCTTCGATAGCAGACGCCATTGTGTTTGCGGTATACATACCACCGCATGAGCCTGGGCCTGGTATCGCAGAGGATTCAACCTCTTTTAATTGTTTATTGGTTAACTGTCGTTTTGCATGTTGGCCAACTGCTTCAAATACTGACACCACATCAATTTTAGTGCCTTTGTAATTACCCGGCATGATGGTGCCGCCATAGACAAATACTGCTGGACGATTTAATCGTGCTAATGCCATTAGGCAGCCAGGCATATTCTTGTCGCATCCGCCTATAGCGACCACGCCATCAAAGCCTTCGCAACCGGTGACTGTTTCAATTGAGTCCGCAATCACTTCGCGTGAGACTAATGAATACTTCATGCCTTCTGAACCCATCGAAATGCCATCGGAAATGGTGATCGTATTGAATATGACGCCTTTGCCGCCAGCTGCATCTGCGCCAGCCGCCGCTTTTTCAGCGAGCTTATTAATATGCATATTGCAGGGTGTCACCATGCTCCAGGTGGAAGCGATTCCTATCTGAGGTTTTTTAAAATCGTCATCTTTGAAACCTACCGCGCGCAACATTGCTCGGCTAGGGGCACGTTCAGTGCCATCAACAACAATCGAAGAATGGAGCCTGAGTTTTTTAGTCATGGTTAATTGTGTGCGTATAAAGGGTAAGAATTATTTGCACGTACTATACCGGATGCTTGTGATCAGAACGAGTATTTTGCGGAAGGGTGTGCGCGATCAAGATGCTGCTATTGATTGAATAGCAGCCGGGTAAACCGCAAATAAAACTATTGATCAGATTTAAGTAGATTAAGCCTTTGATTAATTTCTAAGTGTGTTATAAATAATATAAATAAATAACAATATATATTATTTTAGTTAACTATATTGTGCTTATGTTTATGATGCTAATGAAATATAAAGGGGTGTTTTGTGATGGTGTTAAGTGATCGATTTATTTCAAGTGGTTCGGTTTTGGTGGGTGCGTTATTACTATTTTTTACCATGACATCTGTTGGTGTTGCACAAGATAAAAATAAAGGATTTTATCTTGGCGTGGGAGCCGGTCAAGCTGACCAGAAAGATACATGTGATGATGCCTTTGAATCATGTGATGATACTGATCTTGGATGGAAAGTATTTGGTGGCTATAAGTTTAATCAGTATTTTGGTCTTGAGACTGGCGCTGTTGATTTTGGTGAGTCTGAATTCGACACTCCAATTTTGAATTTGGATACTTTAACAATTGTACCTGGGGCTCTAAGAGCTAAGGTCGATGGATTCTTCTTGACTAGTTTAGTTGAGTGGCCAGTGAATGATAAATTTAGTGTGCTCGCAAAACTAGGAATGATCTACTGGGATGTCGAGTTTAGTATTACAGATACTGCTGATAATTTGGAGTTAATCGGTGATGAAGATAAGAATGGTACTGACATATTTTTTGGCTAGGTGCTCAATATAATTTTACTGATAGTGTCGGAGTAAGGGCTGAGTGGGACTATTTATGCTTATCGACAACTTAACTAGTTTCTTTAATTCACTAGCAAGTCATATGCCAATAAAGCTAAATATAAGTATCTACAAGTTACATAGTTCGATTTAATTGAAAAGTAATTTACGCGCGAGTGTTTATCTTTAGGCTGCACTAATTAGCAGCATGTAGTCAGCTAGTGGTGAGGTTGCTTTAGTCATTGACATGTAGGTTCTCTCTATGTTCTCATTCAAGAGAACTTAATGAGAACCTATATGTTGACAGAGCGAGAACAAGATACGCTTAGTTTTATAGCGGGGTATTACACAAAACAGCGTAAAGCACCATTATTGACTGAGATTGCGCAAGGCTTAGGAATTCAGTCTAAAGGAGTCGTGCATCGATACGTGTCTGCATTAGAAGACAAAGGATATATCGTGCGTAATCCTAAAACGCGTGGTATTGAATTAGTCGATCATCCTGATCTTGATATATTGCCTCTTCTCGGGCGTATTGCTGCGGGTAAACCCATTGAAGTGATAGAAGATAAGAGCCAGATTAATTTTGCGCATTTGTTGGGAGGGGCCAATCGTTATGTGTTGGAGATAAAAGGTCACTCGATGATTGAAGAAGGTATTCGCAATGGTGATCTAGTTGTGATTGAACATGCAAGCACAGCACGCAGTAATCAAATTGTTGTGGCGCTGATTGATGGTGAAGATGCCACCCTTAAACGTATTCAGTTTCCTAAAAAAGAGCTTGTTCGATTAGTGCCTGCCAACAAAACAATGCAGGCAAAAGAATACCCTGCGCACCGAGTAATGATACAAGGAGTGTTAGTTGGGCAGGTGAGGATGTATGACTAATGTAAATTGGGAGCGCGCAATTGTATTTATTGATATGGATGCTTTTTTTGCAAGTATTGAGCAATATGATCATCCGGAATTGCGTGGAAAGCCAATAGGGATTACCAACGGGAAAATGGGCACCTGTTTTATCACTAGTTCTTATCAAGCAAGAAAATATGGCATCAGAACAGGAATGCGAATTAAACAAGCGCAGCAACTATGTCCTGATGTCATTCAGGTAGCAGCTAGACCTTATCGCTATGCAGAAGTGTCTACTAATATTATGTCTGCTTTGCAAATGGTAACACCTGATGTTGAGGTGTTCTCTGTTGACGAGGCTTTTCTTGATGTAACGCGCTGTCAAAAAATTTATAGCAGTCCGATTGAAGCTGGCAAGTTAGCTAAACAACTTGTTTATGACGCGAGTGGTATTACCTGTAGCGTTGGTGTCAGTGGTGATAAAACAACGGCAAAGCATGCGGGGAAAAAAGACAAGCCGAACGGTTTGTTCGCGGTGCCTCCTTGGCAATCGCGGGACTATCTAAGTAATGTGCCAGTGACAGAATTAAGTGGCATTGCCGGCGGAATAGGTGGTTTTTTAAATGACAGAGGTGTGTATGTTTGTGGAGAAATGCAGCATCTTCCTATTGGTGAGTTAGCCGGGCGGTTTGGTAATTTAGGTCGGCGTATTTGGTATATGGCACAAGGCTTAGACCCAGATCCCATTCGGCAAAGTGTGGCGGCACCTAAATCAATCGGCCATGGCAAAGTCATGCCGCCAAATACAAAAAATTTAACAATAATAAAAATGTACTTTCACCACATGGCTGAAAAAGTGGCTGCAAGATTACGTAAGCATGGGTTTGAAGCACGTAGCTATTTTATTGGCGTGTTGATAGATCAACAATGGTTAGCAAAAAAAATGCAGACGGCAATGCCAACTAATGATAGTCAGCAAATAAAAAAGTTAGTTACTATTTTTTTGCACAATGAATGGCGCAAGCAAGGATGCTTCCAAGTTCAAATAACTGCATTAGATCCAAAAGATCAAGGTCATCAGCTTTCTCTGTTTGGTGAAAGAGACGTGAAGCGTGAGCAGATTAATTTGGCGATGGATAATATTAATCAGCGTTATGGGGAATTTACCTTAGCGCCGGCTAACTTGTTAAATCGTTCTGAGATGCCAAATGTGATTGCCCCAGCATGGAGGCCATTCGGGCATCGTAAAACAGTTTGAAATATTGCCATGCAATGTTTGCATGGCAATATTAATATTAGTGCATTAACTAGAAGCCAGAGTAGAAAATTTATCCTGGTAATCAGCCATTGATAACTGAATGACCTTTTCAGCATGTTCGCGTCCATAGGCTGGGCCAACATGAACTTTAGACTCTTCACCCGGCATGGACTTATAAGTGCTGAAATAATGAATTAAGCGCTCAACGATAGATTGGGGTAATTCAGAAATGTCATTAACACTGGACCATACGTGATCTTTTTCAAGCACAGCAATAATTTTGTCATCGGCTTCGCCGTCATCAAGCATAGGGAGTCCGCCGACAACACGTGCGTTTAAAATTAATTCTGCACGATCAATGGGTCTGTCACTAACAACGCAAATGTCTAATGGATCATCATCACCTTCAGTGGCTCCATCCATCAGTGCGCCAACACGACTGCCGCAATATGTCTGGGGAATGAATCCATACAGTGTAGGAGGCAGTGAAGAAGTTCGATGTGGTCGATCAACTCTTAAGTAGCCTGTCTGCTTATCAACTTCGTACTTGATGTGATTGAAAGGAGTACTTTCAATATAGGCATGTACTATTCTAGGCGGCTGTGGACCGACTTCTATTCCGTGCCATGGGTGTGGCCGCCAGCGATTGAATGAAGATGACATTTGATTCTCTCCTTAGAATTTTAGAGGTATGCACACAATTATTGTGCCGCCTCTAAATTGATTATTTGCGTCCTTATTATGCGGATACTTGAACATGAAAATAACGTATGTTTTTCAGGCTGCAATGATAACGAACTTGAAAGCTTTGTGCTTGATTAAGTTGGCACTAGTTACTATTGGCGGCAATAGATTGGTTATTGCAGCGAATCTGTGGACAGTTAGCATGATTACTAGGTTTTGCTGATTTACTTTTTAGCTCGTTTAGAGTGGCAGTAAGTTCTACGTGATTAGCATTGTCCAGCCTGATAGCACAAGTTGCTGCTTCTAGTGCGGTGATTTCACAACCGAGATCAAAGGCGCTATAAGCGAAGTTATTTAGAGCCTCAGCAGATTGAGTGTTGAGTAATAAAGCCTGCCTGTATGCTTTACTGGCGGCTAGTGGTTCTTGTAACTGCATGTGAGTGTTGGCTAATCCCACCTGAGCCGTAAAGTTTTCTGGCCAGCGATCAATCACGGCAGCGTAAGTTAACTGTGCGGCTCGTAATTTACCTACTTTTTCCAAATCAAGCGCGGCTTTAACGGCTTCTTGTTCGGTCACGCTATTGGGAATGTCTCCCACTGGGGCTGCTATTAATGCCCAATATTTGCCGCGTCGCCAAGTGTTTTCAAACGTTGTCCAGGAGCTGCGATAGTATTCATGACGCCCGCTATGGAGTAGGAAATAAGCATTATTAGGGTCGCGACCCGTGACCACTGAGTAATGCCAAACAGGGTAGATATTGAATGCCAGGTTCTGCAGAACGATCACTGGACGTTCGGCGTTTATCTCTGAGCGTAAAGACGCTAAGTCCATGTTCATGCTGTAAGCAACTAACCCAAGGCTACGAGCAGCGGCTTGCATTTCAATTTGTAAACTGCCTTTTTTCTTGGGGATGTAAATTAAACTAGCGACTTCTTCAGCGGTGACATTTTGACCGTAATAATTAGCCACCATGGCCAATGATGATGGCCCGCATAAATTATCAGTCTGTTCTATAAAAGGCACATCAAGACGAATATCTGTCGGTAAATCTTGAGGTTGTTTAGGGATAACCCTGTCAGCAATGGCAATAGCTGCGCAGCCCGAGAATGAATGCAATAAACAAAATGCTAGGAATGCTAAGAACAGGGTTTTGAGATTGGTGGTGATCAAAACGTGGTGGTTAAGTCGGTGAAGCCCATTAGTTCAAGCATGAATACAATAGGGCCAGTTGCGAATAATACTAAACCAACACCACTGGCTGCCGGTAGCTGGTCAAATTGAGAGGATAATTGCTGGATCTCTTGATCGGTTAATTGATTGACGCGTAGTTGAACATGATGTGGGTTAACGCCATGGGCAAGTAATGCTTGTTTAACATCGTCACGAAGTAAGGCATCACAAATCGACTGTTTGTAAGATTCAACATGGTGTTTAGTGCTGATTGAGTCAGTGCCAATCATGTCCGCCTGTACGCTGCAAAACATCATGCTTGCAGACATGAGGCATATGGCCAATCGACGTTGGCTGCTGTGTGTTAATAGAATCATCATGAGAGCACCGAATGAAGTATAGATAATTCTTGTACTTTTAGTGACTTACGTCAAGTTTTAATGAGAATACAGCAGCTTATCGGGGGAATAGCACCAGATGTTCTAGATCTAACCCTATTCCGAGTGGTTTTCCTATTTCGTGATCGTGGTGACTGGGTGCATAACACAACACACTATGCCCGTTAGGCAATCGTAAGGTATAGAGAAATTCAGCGCCTAAGAAGCGTTTGCCTTCAACAACAGCAGTCACCTGACTGCTGTCATCATGGGGGATATCATCAGGACGCACTAATAAATCGACAACTTCACCTTGACTAAAGGCAGAGTCTATCGTGCATTCTAATGTGCCAAAAACAGTTTCAAGACGGTGGTTATCTAATACGGTTGCAGGAATTAAATTGCCAAGGCCAACAAAGTCAGCGACAAAACGAGAAACAGGCTGGTGGTAAATATTGTAGGGCGTATCAAACTGAACAATCTTTCCATGTTCCATGACACCCACCCAATCAGCGACTGCAAATGCTTCGTGCTGATCATGAGTCACTAATACGGCTGTCATTTTTTCTTGTTTCAGTATGTCTCGGACATGAGTCGCGAGTTGTTCTCTTAGGTCTGGGTCTAAACTTGAAAATGGTTCGTCTAGTAATAGTATTGAAGGCTTAGGTGCGAGTGCCCTCGCGAGTGCAACACGTTGTTGTTGTCCGCCTGAAAGTTCATGAGGATATTTATGGTGATGCTGGACACCAATTTCGACCAAGTCGAGTACGTGTTTCACTTGTTGTTGGACATAAGTCTTTTGCAGTTTGCGAATGCCGAAAGCAACATTATCGTAAATAGTTAAATGTGGGAATAAAGCAAGATCCTGAAACATCATGCCTATATTTCGTGCTTCGGGTGCCAGTGAATCTTTGGAGGTACTAATTACTTTGTTTTTAACTTCAATGCTGCCTTGATCAATTTTATGTAAACCAGCAATAGATCTTAATAGAGTTGTTTTCCCACACCCGCTAGGCCCAAGTAAGCAAACAATATCATGCGCATTTACTTGTAGGTTTGTGTGGTTAAGAATATTTAGCTCCAGGTGTGAAGCGGAGACATTCTTAATATCAAGTAAAGGTTTATCGGTGAGCATTGGCTTTAATAGAAATATTTAAAAGGATCACGGGAATTATGCCGGTAAATACTATGGCGAGTGCAGCAGTAGAAGCATCGGCTAAACGCTCATCTGATGCAAGCTCATAGGCGCGCACGGCAAGTGTGTTGAAGTTGAATGGGCGCATAATTAATGTGGCTGGAAGTTCTTTCATCACTTCAACGAATACGAGAAGTGCGGCGGTTAATAATCCGCTGCGTATTAGGGGTAGATGAATGCTACGTAGCGTCGTAAAAAGATTATTGCCAAGCAATTGCGAGGCTTCATCGATAGAGTGATTGATTTTAGATAAGCTAGCGCCAACAGTTTGTAATCCTAATGATAAAAATCGGACTGTATGAGCAAACACTAGCGCAAAAATAGTGCCGGTAAAAATAAGTCCTGTTTCAAAACCAAATTGATGATCAAGAAAATCAATCAGCCAGTTATCTATCTTGCTAAAAACAATTAATGTGCCTACCGCAATAATGGTGCCGGGTACGGCATAACCCATTGCACTTAGATTGATTAAGCTATTTAGGATTATGTTTTTACTAGCACGTTTTCCGTACGCTAAAATGATAGCAATAAATAGTGTGACTAAAGCAGCACTTGCAGCAAGAAACAGACTATTAAAGGCGAGTGACCAAAAATGCTGATCAACCATGGTGCTAGCAGTGCTGATAGCCCAGTCGCTTAATTGTAAAACAGGAATAATAAATCCAAATAAAGGGGGTAGAGCGCAGGCAATAAAGGCAAAAAATGCATGCCGGCCATAAAGCGGAATCTCTATTCCTTGTTGAGTTGCATTACTGGGATTGTGGTAACGAATTCTTCTGCGTTGGCGCTGTTCAAGTAGAAATAATGCAAATACAGTAATCATTAATAGGCTGGATAACTGTGCCGCTGTTACTGGCTCCCCAAACCCAAACCAAGTGCGAAAAATTCCTGTGGTGAATGTGTCTACACCAAAGTATTGAACGGTGCCGTAATCTGCGAGCGTTTCCATCAGTGCAAGTGTTACGCCTGCTGCAATAGCTGGACGTGCGAGTGGAATGATAATGGTAAATAATCTTTCTATATTATTTGCGCCTAGAGAGCGAGCCGCATCAATGATGCTTGATGATTGGGTGATAAGCGTAGAACGTGTCAATAAAAACACATAGGGGTATAGCGCAAATGAAAACATCGCAATGGCGCCGCCTAGCGAACGAATTTCTGGGAACCAGTAATCACCATATCCCCAGCCAAATATTTCTCGAATATAAGTTTGAACAGGTCCACTGAAGTCTAAAACACCCGTGTAGGTATATGCGACAATATAAGCAGGAATGGCAAGAGGAAGTAAAAGCAAAAATTCTAATAGGCGTTTGCCAGGAAAAGAATACAGAGCGCATAACCAGGCAGCCGGGACACCAACGATAAATGTGCCGATGGCGACACCCAGGGCTAACAATAATGAGTTAGCAATGTATTCGCCTAAAACGGTATCAACTAAGTGTTGCCATGTGTCGGTGTGAGGATGGAAGTTGAATTGCAATACAACGATCAGGGGCAGGGTAATGATTAATGTGATTGCTGCGATTGTAAAAAACCAGCCAATAGAAAAATTTCCACGCATGGGTGAAATAGCGCGTGTAAATGATATCTTGTTGGCCACGGAGGTTAGAGTGTATTTAGCGGGTTATCGCCACCTAGCCTTATCCATGACTCGTACTGCACTTGCATTAAGCTCACCTAACTTGGATAAATTTAATGTGTCAGCTTTGAATGGCCCCCAGTCCTCAAGTGTTTTGTTTAGCTTCAAACCATCAATGACGGGAAATTCTAGGTTAACGTCACCATACCAAGCTTGTGATTTTTCGGTGAAAAGGAAAGCAATTAGCTTGTTAGCAAGCTCAACATGCTTAGCATGCTGGGTGATACCTATGCCGCTAATGTTGACGTGAGCTCCGCGGCCATTTTGATTTGGCCAAAATAATTTAACTTTGGCTGCTGCTGCTTGATCTTGTTCGTTACCATTAATCATGTTGGCTAAATAATAAGAATTCACCAATGCGATATCACACTGTCCAGCAGCAACAGCTTTAACTTGATCGCGGTCACCGCCTTGGGGTTTGCGTGCTAAATTAGTTGCAAAATCATTTGCCCAAGATTGAGCATTTTCAATGCCATGGTGGGCAATTAATGAAGCGACTAAAGATTGATTATAAATATTGTTAGATGATCGAACGCAGATGCGATTTTTCCATAGAGGGTCTGCCAAATTTTCATAGCTAGAAAGTTCAGAGACGTTCACACGTCCGTCGGCGTATACAATTGATCGAACACGAATGGAAAGTCCCATCCAAAAGCCATCTGTATCACGATATTGTTCTGGCGCTAACTGAAAGACAGAGTCATCGCTAATTTTTTGTAATAAGCCAGCATCTTTAGCGCGATATAAGCGACCAGCATCGGTGGTAATAAACACATCGGCGGGAGAGTTTTTGCCCTCATTGCTGAGCCGCTGAATTAGCGTATCGGCTTTGCTAGTCACCAGATTGACCGTTACATTATGTTGTTTGGCAAACTGGTCAAGTAATGGTTTGATGTAAGCCTCTTTGCGTGCTGAATACACGTTGAGTTCTTCTTGCGACTCTTGTTGGGCATTTGCAAGTTGTGCGAGTACACAGCAAAGTGTAATGTAAAGTATTGATTTAATATGAAGTTTCATAGTTGCTAATCTTTTTTAAGAGTCATCAAATGTTCTATATTGCCACTGATAATAACACAAATGAGATGTATTCTTATTTGTGTGTTGGCTTTAATTTAACTCATGTCACCTCTCAAATAATGCTTAATCACAATAGATCTATGTGTTTTTCCCAATGAGCGTACCAGTCTCCATTGCGGCACAAATACAAACGCGCTGGATGGAATTTAAGTCTGGGCAATCTCTTTCTGATGAAGTGATTGAAAAACAACAACTTATTCAGTCTTTTTGGCAGCAAAGCCCTTATTGCGAGCGAGTGTGTCAGTTATATCCACAGTTACTTGATGGACTGGTTCTGATGAATGTCGAGAGGCTGGCTCCATCAGTCATCACCGGCAAGATTATTGATTCATTCAATCAAATGGATGATGAAGTCCAGATCAAACAACACCTGCGTCAAATTCGGCATCAATTGTTATTACAAGTCTGTTGGAAAGATTTGATTCTAAGTGCTGAGGTGTTTGATGTATTACAAGAACTTAGTGATATCGCTGATGCCTTTGTGCAAGCGAGTGTCGATTGGATGACGAATACACTAACAGGTAAATACGGCGTTCCTCGAAGTGACCAAGGTGAAAAGGTGCATTTTGTGGTGATCGCCATGGGCAAGCTTGGCGGAGGTGAATTAAATTTCTCTTCAGATATTGACGTCATGTTTTGTTACTCCAACGCTGGAAATACGGATGGCAATCGATCGATCAGCAATCAAGAATTTTTCACCCAGCTAGCACAGGGTGTAATTCGTATCTTATCTGACATGACGGCAGATGGATTTGTTTATCGTGTGGACTGTCGCTTGCGACCATTTGGTGAGTCAGGTCCGATAGTGGTGAATTTTAATCACGTCGAAGATTATTTGCATACGCATGGACGCGAATGGGAGCGTTATGCATTCGTTAAAGCGCGTGTTATCTGCGGCACACAAGAAGATGAAAAACAGTTTAAGAAAATTGTCTCTGCTTTTGTTTATCGAAAATACATAGATTTTGGAGTGATTAATACGCTGCGTGAAATGAAAGATTTGATTACGCAGCAGATGTTGAAAAAAGGTAATTTAAATAATATTAAACTAGGTGTGGGCGGGATTCGAGAAATTGAATTTATTGTGCAGTTTTTTCAATTAGTGCATGGCGGTAAAAACCCGCATTTACAAACTCGAAAAATAATTAAGGCTCTTTCGGGAATAGAGAAAGAAAATTATTTGGGTAGGAAAGATGCTAGTCAACTATTATTAGCATACCGGTTCTTGAGGAGAGTAGAGAATCGACTGCAGATGCATAACGATGAGCAGACACATATGATGCCGGCAGCTAAAGAGCAGCTAAGAGTATTGGCTGAGTCGATGGATTTCATTGGGGTTGATGAATTTCAGCAATGTCTGCAGATTCACTTAACTGCTGTGAGTGCAGTATTTAAGCAGATACGTAACGATGATCAAAAGCCAACAGAAGATAACGATGATCATGTATGGGTTGATCTTTGGAAAAGATTGTCACAGTTAAGTGAGGACGACACTCGCGACGTAGAGACACTTTCTGAGTACAAAGAGTTTTCTCATGTTGCAGAAAAAATTCAAACGCTATTAAAAAGTGCAGCGTATCGGAATCAAGATAAAGAAAGTCGGCGACGGTTAGACTTGTTTATGCCTCAGTTCTTGCGCGAATTGAAAAAAGTAGATTCTCCAGCATTGGTGATAGATCGTTTAACGCTTTTGTTACAAAACATATTGCGACGATCAGCGTACCTTGTGTTGCTATATGAAAATAAAAAAGTACTAAAGCAATTAATTTCGGTGGCGTCTTCTAGCCCCTGGATTGCAAGCCATCTAACGTCGTACCCATTGTTGTTAGATGAGTTGGTGGTGAATTCAGAAGATGACTATTGCGCAAGTAAAAAACAAGTGACCCAACAATTTTTAAATGAAATATTGGTGCATGAGCAGCTTGAATATGAAGTGATACTGGAGAGGGTGCGCTTATTTAAACATGCACGAGAACTGCGTATCGCTTGTGCTGATGTGTCGGATAAGATTTTCATAATGAAAGTCAGTGATCAGTTGAGTTGGACGGCCGAAATCATAGTAGATGGCTGTGTGAAATATTTGGAGCGGTCATACGATGCAGGGATGCAAAATAATTTAGCCGTCATCGCATTTGGCAAGTTGGGCGGATTGGAGTTAAGTTATGGCTCTGACCTTGATCTTGTATACATCGCACAGAATGAAAGGCAGTCAGGTTATCCTGAGGATTCCAAACTACCCTATGTGGTTAAAATATCTAAGTTTGCCCAACGACTTACCCAAATTTTGACGCTTCAAACGGTGTCTGGAAAGCTGTACGAAGTTGATACAAGGCTAAGACCTGACGGAGAATCAGGTGTGATCGCTCCCCCATTTTCTTTCGTAGAGAATTACTACCAATCACGTGCATGGACATGGGAGTTACAAGCGTTAGTGCGTGCACGTTGTGTGGCGGGTTCGTCGATTGTGCGAGAGCAATTTGATAAAATGCGAGAAGACATCATTTGCTCATCTAGAGATGTAAAAAAATTATCAGTAGAAGTGGCTGATATGCGAGCCAAAATGCTTGAAACCAAAGCCAGTAAATTACCCGGCGTATTTAACCTTAAAAACGACGAAGGAGGTATCACAGATATCGAATTTATGGTCCAATACGCGGTTCTCGCACATGCTCATAAAGATAAAAGCTTATGTGAGGTTTCAGATAATGTACGTTTGCTGGAACGCCTGGCTGGTGGTGGATTTATATCAAGTTCGATAGCAACCGAATTGACAGATATATATTGTCAGTTTCGTAACATTATGCA
This sequence comes from uncultured Gammaproteobacteria bacterium, assembly GCA_963926275.1. Classification (GTDB taxonomy): domain Bacteria; phylum Pseudomonadota; class Gammaproteobacteria; order UBA4575; family UBA4575; genus UBA1858. Next base: position 18,961 of record CAWUWP010000001.1, read on the forward strand.
CCGCATGGCACTGCAGGCGCAAAAACCAGAAGCCGCACATGCAGAGTATGAAAGCGAAATAAAAGTAGTAAGAGATTGCTGGAAAAATATTTTAGGCGAACAATAAAAGGAATAGGAGTCAAGTTATGTCGATGTCTGATCGAAATGGAGTTATTTGGCGTGATGGAGAAATGATTGACTGGCGTGAAGCTAGCACTCATGTGCTTACTCACACATTGCATTATGGCGCAGGCGTGTTTGAAGGTGTGCGTGCCTATGATGGTAAACAGGGAACAGCGATTTTTCGTTTGCAAGACCATACTAAGCGTTTATTGAACTCTGCAAAAATTATTGGCATGAAAGTGCCGTTTAGCCAGGAACAGTTGAATCAGGCGCAAGTCGATGTGGTGAAAGCAAACGACATGGATTATGGCTATATTCGTCCGATGTGTTTTTATGGGTCTGAAGGCATGGGGTTGCGTGCTGATAATTTAAAAGTGCATTGCATTATTGCTGCCTGGGAATGGGGAGCCTACATGGGTAAAGAATGCTTGGAGAATGGTATTCGTGTGAAGACTTCTTCATTTACGCGCCATCATGCTAACGCCACCATGTGTAAAGCAAAAGTTAATGGCCATTACGTCAACTCAATGTTGGCATTACAAGAAGCCACTCAAGATGGATATGACGAAGCGCTGCTTCTAGATCCGCAAGGGTTTGTCGCAGAAGGAAGCGGTGAGAATGTGTTTATTGTTCGTGATGGTGTCTTATATACGCCTGAGCTAAGTTCTGCGCTAGATGGCATTACGCGTAAAACTATTATTAGTATGGCCGCAGAATTTGGTATTCCAGTAGTGGAGAAACACATTTCACGTGATGAAGTGTACATTGCCGATGAAGCATTCTTTACCGGAACAGCTGCTGAAGTTACGCCAATTCGCGAACTTGATAATCGCCCAATTGGTACGGGTGGACGAGGGCCGATTACAGAAAAACTACAAGCGAAATATTTCAAGATTGTTCATAGTGAAGTGGCTGAGCATGCACATTGGTTGACACCAGCTTGTTAACTACACACGTCATCCTAGAATAAAAAAATGGATGTTCATGTATTAGTCGTTGGCGATATTATGCTAGATAGATATTGGCATGCCGATGCAAATCGCATTTCTCCAGAAGCGCCTGTTCCTGTCGCCAGTATTACTGATACGCATGATCGCGCAGGTGGCGCTGCTAATGTGGCGCAAAATATTAGCTCGCTAGGTTCGCAAGTGACTTTGGTAGGTGCCATCGGCGATGACCAAGAAGGCGTTGCACTTAAACAAATTTTGCATAAGCAAAATATCAATACCAATCTAGTCTCTAGTTCTTTGGTGAGAACAACTTCAAAAATTAGAATTGTTAGTCGTAATCAGCAGTTAATACGATTAGATTTTGACGATAAAGCGCATAGTTGTCGCGCCGATATCGAGCAAGCATTTTTAGCCTGTGTGAAGCAATGTTCTATTGTCATCCTATCTGATTATGGCAAAGGCGTGTTGGCAGAGGTGCAGGCAATAATTCAAGCGGCGCAAACGAACAACAAGAAAGTGATTGTTGATCCTAAAGGCACAGATTTTTCTAAATATAAAAATGCATCTGTGATTACGCCTAACTACTCTGAATTTTGTGCAGTCGTTGGTGAGTGTGATTGTGAGCAAGATATTTATCAGAAGGCGCAAAGCCTGTGTGAGGAAAATAATTTTGAAGCATTATTGATCACGCGTAGTGAAAAAGGCATGACGCTAGTCATGCAGGATGGAGCCGTCACCAACTTCCCGGCGCAGATGCGTGAAGTCTATGATGTGACAGGTGCTGGTGATACCGTTATCTCCGCGTTCGCAATGAGCTTGGCTGCTGATGGTGATTTTAATCAAGCAGCTCGCGTAGCAAATATAGCTGCAAGTAT
>CAWUWP010000002.1:0-11609 GCA_963926275.1 uncultured Gammaproteobacteria bacterium
CCCATGATTCTTGATGGTTCTGGGCAGGAGTCTGTGACTAAGATAGATATGGAAATGCCCCCTGAGCCAACGTTGATATTTTCAGATGAGTTAGACAACCAGGTGCAAACACCTGCACCAGAACATTCATCCTCTAGAGAAGAGGTGAAAGTGAGTCATCCTGATACTGATCCTGCCAATAATGTTGTACCCGAAGTAGTGGTGAGTGCAGATATTAAATCTGAATTGCTAGGTTGGGTAATTCAAGTCGGTGCATTTGGAGAAAAACAAAAAGCGATAACAATGCAAAAGCAACTTGTTGACGCTGGGTATGATGCGTTAGTTGAAATTGGCTCAAATAAGGGTAAGGACTATTTTCGTGTCAAAGTAGGGCCGGTTATCTCTCAAGATGAGGCCACTAAAATTAGAGATAGTTTACGTAATAAGATGAAGTTAGAGGCTGCCTTTGTCACCCGACATCCACGTACTGCTGAATAATAAAAACACATGGCTGATATTACTTGGATTGACATAATAATTGTCGTTATATTTTTAATTTCGACGACCATCGCTCTATTAAGAGGATTTGTGCGCGAAGCTGTTTCAATTGTGACTTGGGTGGCAGCAATTTGGTTGGCATTAAGTCAATCCGAGCAAGTTTCATTTCTACTGCCTGAAGCAATCGACAGTGCAAGTTTCTCGTTGGGAGAAAATGAATATGGTCCTAATATTCGTATTGGCATTGCTTTTGTATTAATTATGGTTGGTGTGCTGGTATTTGGTGCGCTAATTAATTTTGTGCTTAGTCAGATAATGAAGGCGCAAATTCTTAAGGGAGTGGATCGTATGTTGGGCATGGTGTTCGGTTTAGTACGTGCTTCAGTGATTATAATTATTTTGATCATGACTGCCTCTGCATTTACTACATTGCCACACGCATCCACCTGGCAAACATCCCAGCTAATTAAACCGTTCGAACAGGCAGCTGTGTGGGTGGTCGCCCAATTGCCTGAACGATATGCCCAGCAGTTTAGAATGGCTGCTAAAGTACCCAATGCTGAAATACAGCTTTAGAGAACTATTATGTGTGGAATTGTCGGAATTATTGGTAGTCAACAACTCAACCAAGAGTTGTATGACGGACTAACAGTACTACAGCATCGCGGACAAGATGCGGCAGGCATCGCAACCTCAGATGGTAGTCAAGTATTTCAACGCAAAGGAAATGGCTTGGTCCGAGATGTGTTCCAAGACCGTCATATGCAACAAATGCAGGGAACGATGGGTATTGCACACGTCAGATATCCCACTGCTGGAAGTTCTTCTTCGGCAGAAGCTCAACCATTCTATGTCAATTCACCTTACGGTTTAGCCTTGGCTCATAACGGTAATCTGACCAATGCTGAAGCGCTGAAGCAAGAGCTCTATACCGATGATCGTCGTCATATAAACACCAACTCTGATTCAGAAATTTTGCTGAATGTGCTTGCACATGAGTTACTTCATTCAGGTCAAAGACAGTTTTCTCCGAGAACAATTTTTGATGCGGTGCGCGGCGTGCATCGCCGATGCGAAGGCGCATATGCAGTTGTTTCTATGATCTGCGGCATGGGGATTCTGGCATTTCGTGATCCGAATGGTATTCGGCCACTAGTCTATGGTGTTAAAGAGACCAGTAAGGGCACGCAATATATGGTGGCGTCTGAGAGCGTGGCTCTAGACGTCTTAGGTTACGAGCTAGTGCGTGATGTTAAGCCAGGCGAAGCCATACTGATCGATGAGCAAGGTGAGTTTCATTCTCAAGTCTGTGTCGATGAAGGCGTATACGCACCCTGTATTTTTGAGTATGTATATTTTGCACGACCGGACTCAATTATTGAAAATGTATATGTGCAAAAAGCACGTATGCGTATGGGGCTAAAACTAGCAGAAAAAATTCTTAAAGTATGGCCCGAGCATGATATCGATGTGGTTATTCCAATCCCCGATACTAGTCGCACAGCAGCATTAGAAATGGCGCATATTCTTGACTGTAAATACCGTGAAGGGTTTATTAAAAATCGTTATATTGGCCGAACGTTTATTATGCCGGGTCAAACACAACGTAAGAAGTCAGTGCGCCAAAAGCTTAATCCAATCAACTTAGAATATAAAAATAAAAACGTATTGTTAGTTGATGATTCTATAGTGCGGGGCACAACGTCAAAGGAAATTGTTCTAATGGCTAGAGATGCCGGCGCTAAAAACGTCTACTTTGCATCTGCTTCACCACCGGTTCGTTATCAAAATGTTTATGGTATCGATATGCCGGCGGCCACTGAGTTGATTGCTCATGGTAAAAATGTTGATGAGATTTGTGAGGAGATCGGTGCAGACAAGTTGTTTTATCAGGATATTGAAGACTTGATTTGGTCAGTGCGAAAAGGAAATAAAAAGCTTAAGCAATTTGAAACATCAGTATTTACCGGGGAATATGTGACGGGCATTGGTGATGAGTACCTACGTTCGCTAGAAGTAGTTCGTAGCGATGCAAGCAAGGCTATCCAGGAACAGGAAAAACAACAAGATCTCACCAGTGTGGACTTGATCAGTAATTTATAAGTGGTATAGAATTTTGTCTCAATTGCCTGCCTATAGAGAAGAAATTTACTTACAAGTAATTAAACAGTTTCCTAATAAAACTACTGATCCTTGGTTGTTGGTGGACTCAAGCTCACAGTCTCTGTTGGTTATGAGTGATAACAGATTGGTTTCTGAATATTCTGTATCAACCTCAAAGTACGGCTTAGGTTGCAAGCAGGATAGCTTTAAAACTCCTCTAGGGGCTCATTATATCGCCCAAAAAATTGGTAGTGATAAACAACAGAATGAAATTTTTGTTGGGCGTGAAGCGTCAGGGGAGATTGCTGAAATTAGTTATGAGAAAAAATCTTCAGATTTAGATTTAATTCTAACGCGCATACTTTGGTTGCAAGGCCTAGAAGAAAATAGAAATTGTGGTGATGGAATAGATTCTTTTCAGCGCTACATCTATGTTCATGGTACCCACGATGAAGGGCTGCTGGGTTCTCCTGCGTCACACGGCTGTGTGCGAATGTCTAATGCCAATATCATGGAGTTGTTTGAGCGTGTTGCTGAAAAAACTTTTGTCTATATCTGTTAGCAGAATTCTTTTTGCGTTAGCATTTTTAATGTTACCAATACATTCTATCGCTATAGAGTTTGAATACGCCAATAGGCAAATGACTCAGTTTTAGCGAGCTATGGAAGCATTAAATAATATATCGGTGCAGACGCTGAGCCTCGATGCTACCCCGTTCTGCGCAGATGGAGCGCGCAATACTAGCTGAAGTAGTGAGTCGTATTGAGAGATTAATGGGGCGACTAACGAATACTCAATATGATATTGGTGGTACATTTAGAGTGAAATCTCTCGGTAAGCTATATAGTCTTCAGCTCGATTGTGTTGATGAAGCATTCAATAGCGATGTATATCTTGATTTGCTCAATATTGAAGGCCAAATACATTGGTACACGATCAGCGAAGTAGTGCATTGGGGGTGGTTGGTGGATTCATCTTATCCGTATTCGACATAATCAATTATTGAGTCAAGAACGAGTGGTCAATTTGTGATCTACTCATGGTTTCAAGACAATGGGTGACATGCTGAGGTGATTCCTCTGCAAGTTTGGAAAGCGGGTTGGACTCCAGAGGACTTTAAGTGATAACTTTATATTCGCCAGACACATATCTTCTATAGTATTCTCGCGCCTTTCGTTAAATTAGCTAAAAGTAATCTTATGGATGCACAACAACTTAAAAAAGCACGATCTCAAGTGCTTGAAATTTTTGAAGCCGGAGTTTCGCGTGTTAAAGGAAATAATGCGGTCGTTGACTTCTTGGCAGATAACTCATTATCTGGCAAATATCATTTAATAGCGGTAGGCAAAGCGGCATCTTCAATGTCGATTGGTGCGTTGTCTATGCTAAAAGACCAAATTACGACTGGCTTGGTGATTACTAAACATGATCATACCGAGGACGAACTACGTACCTATAAGAATATTACTACCATGGAGTCAGATCACCCTGTTCCTGGCGAGTCAAGTTTGGTTGCAGGAAAAGCATTAGTTGATTTTGTTGAAAGCGCACCACACGACGCGAAATTCTTGGTGTTATTTTCTGGCGGCGCGTCAAGTCTGATGGAAGTGCTGGCGGATGGCATGTCGCTAGAAAGATTGGCGCAATTGAATAAAGTGTTGTTGTCTATCGGTTATGATATTACTCAAATGAATCAGGTGAGAAGAGCGATCTCTCACATTAAAGGTGGCCGTTTAGCTAATTTTATAAATGGTCGCGAAACTCTCGCGCTATTGATTTCTGATGTGCCTGGCGATGATCCTGCAGTGATTGGCTCAGGGCCATTAACACCAGTAGAAGAAGATATCAGACAGTTTGATTTGCCAGAGTCAATCACCTCTATTCTTGAAGGTGTCACGTTTACACCATCGCCCAAGCAGGAGTTATATTCAAATATAACCACTCATGTTATTGCAACGTTGGATGATGCAAAAGTGGCTGCAGGAAAATGTGCCAAAAAGTTAGAGTTTAATGTCACTGTTTATGATGAATTTATGGAGGGTGATGCCGAGCAAAAAGCAGTTCAGTTATGCAAAGCATTGAGTACCGCAAATGCAGGAATACATATATGGGGTGGAGAAACATCATTAATTCTTCCGCCAAACCCAGGTCGTGGTGGGCGTAATCAACACTTGGCTGCGGTAGCAGCACGAGAATTGTCAGGGGTAGACAACATTGTTTTTTTAGCCGCAGGCACCGATGGCACGGATGGTCCTACACCTGATGCCGGTGGTTTGGTCGATGGCCAAACAGTCTTGCGCGGTAATCACCAGCAGTTAAATGTCAGCGATTATTTGAGCGCAGCTGATGTCGGAAACTATCTTATTAAAACCGGTGATCTTGTTACTACGGGACCAACAGGCACTAACGTGATGGATTTAGTCGTTGCGTTAAAACAATAAGTAAGCTATTTCCAGTTATGTTTTTTGATCAAGTTAAAAACGCATTGCTGGAAAATGATCCGCTAACAAAAACTAAATTAGTCGATCAGCTCTATGCTGATTTATCGCCATCTGTCGATTTATCGATGCATCAAAGTATCGATGCAATAGAAATCCCTGGGCGTCCAGCTCAGCCTGAATTAGTCCATCCCACTAAAGTAGCTAGGCGTAAGTTAACTACCGAGCAAGGTCGTATTGCTTTGGTACATGCGATTTGTCATATAGAATTTAATGCGATTAATTTAGCCTTAGATGCTGTATATCGCTTTCAAGATATGCCACATGAATACTATGTTGATTGGATGAAAGTTGCTGCAGAAGAAGCAAAACATTTTCTATTGTTACGTGATCGTTTGCTGCAATTGAACTCAAGCTATGGCGAGCATCTAGCCCATAATGGTCTGTGGGAAATGGCAATTATGACTCGACATAGTATTGTCGAACGCATGGCGCTTGTGCCGAGAGTGTTAGAGGCGAGAGGCTTGGATGTGACGCCAGGAATAATTAACCGGTTAGATGCAGTTGGCGATACCGAGACCGTTAATATTCTAAAAATTATTCTGCACGATGAAATTGGACACGTGGAAATTGGTACAAGGTGGTTCCGCTATGCATGCAAACAGCAAAATATCGATTCCGAATCAACATTTATCGCATTGCTCAAGCAATACAATGTCACCATAGGTAATGGGCCATTGCATATAGATGCGCGACAACAAGCGGGTTTTAGTCAGGCGGAATTAAACGCTCTGTCTTAGACTTTATAGTGAAGAGAAACTTTCCAGCTTCATTCCATCTGAATTCACAGATATGACGCTACCCTGTGTGTACCAGTCTCCCAATACTGCACGCTTGTAAGCGATAGCATTGATTTCGAAATCATGTATGCCTGGACGATGTGTGTGTCCGTGAATTAATATTTTTGTATTATTTCTTTGTACGGCACCTTCAACAGCGGACTGATTCACATCCATGATGTCAGTATTTTTTTCAGCAGTTGCCCGCGTGGAAGTATTTCTTAAGCGTTGAGCAAGCGATTGGCGGGTAGTAACAGGCAGATGTAAAACAAGCCACTGTAACCACTTGTTATGCGCTTTTTTTCTAAATCGCTGGTAAGCAATATCATCAGTGCAAAGTGTGTCACCATGCATTAATAGAGTGTTTTGGCCGTAAATACTAACCACATGCTCTTCGTTTAATAAAGATATGCCTGTTTGCTCGGCAAATTTTTTGGCCACTAAAAAATCCCGGTTCCCATGCAAAAAGTAAATCGGTGTATTAGCTGCGCTAACTTTTTTTAATGCGCTAAACGTTGATTGATATTCTTGATGGGGTGCATCATCGCCAATCCAATATTCAAATAAATCGCCTAGGATATAAAGTGCATCTGCGTGGATGGCGCGCTTTAACAAGAATTGATTAAAGAGGTCGACGACTGCCGACCTCGTCACATCTAAGTGAATATCTGAGACAAATAAAGTCTCAGACATTTTTATTGCTCTAGTAAAGTAGCTTTGTTAATGACAACAGGCTCAAGAGGAACGTCTTGATGACCGCCCTGGTTGCCAGTCGCCACTTCTTCAATCGTTAATACAATGTCTAAGCCTTCAACAACTTGGCCAAATACTGCATAACCCCAGCCTTGCGGAGACTCGCTAGTGAAATCCAGCATGCTATTGTCAGTCACGTTGATAAAGAACTGCGAACTTGCTGAGTGTGGCGCCGATGTTCGTGCCATAGAAATAGAGCCTTTAACATTCTTGATGCCATTATTAGCTTCGTTCTGAATAGTTGCGTTGGTCGACTTTTGCTTCATGTCGATATCAAAGCCACCGCCTTGAATCATGAATGAAGGAATCACACGATGGAAAATAGTGCCATCGTAGTGGCCTGATTTTACATACGTTATAAAGTTCTCTACTGACAGGGGTGCATTTTCAGCGTCAAGCTCGATAACGATATTGCCTTTGCTAGTTTCAAATTGAACTTTGGGGTTGGTTTCACTCATGGCTGTATTTCCTATAATGGCAATTAACAAGCACATTAAAATACTAGAAATATAAGTAGCTTTCATTGGGTGCCTATTGGGTGGTTGATTTAAGCTGTGTATCATAATGAATACGGGCGAGCTGGCAAAGACATTTGGCGATTAGATAATCTATATTAGAATTGGTTGACGGTAGCGGTGCATTACGCGTATCCTTCCGCGCACTCAATGATTCTCGATGAATGGTTGATATCAAGTCAGTTCGGGGCATAGCGCAGCCTGGTAGCGCATCTGCTTTGGGAGCAGAGGGTCAGAGGTTCGAATCCTCTTGCCCCGACCAACACTTACAAAATTGTTTCAATTATATCGCATCGTCAAGACTGGGCTTTCTAAGTTGACTTGACGGTTATTATGTCTACCATATGACTGCGGTAATAAACGGCACGTGATAAATTCTGCGCCTGTAGCTCAACTGGATAGAGCATCGCCCTTCTAAGGCGGGGGTTGCAGGTTCGAGTCCTGCCGGGCGCACCACTTTTAACGTGTGGTCGTATACGCAAAAAAAGTGTAGTTCAGCAATCTCGTATTGCTAAGTTAACCAGGTTGTTATGGTGAGCGTAGCTCAGTTGGTAGAGCCCTGGATTGTGATTCCAGTCGTCGTGGGTTCGAGTCCCATCGTTCACCCCACCTTGTTAGTTTGAATCTGTGTCTAATTCTTTGATTCCACCTATTTTTGTTTATTCGCTAGCCAAAATAGTCGCTTCTTCCTGTTTTTTCATTTTAAGCTTAAAGTCCGGCTAAAATAAGCCGATATGTGATAGGTAACTAGTTATCTATTTGGAATGTTTTAATGAGTGAAATAAAACAAGAAATCCTCGATAAATTAAAAAAATGTAAAGAACTACCATCGCCTCCCGGTGTGGTGGCTCAAATAATTGACCTCAGCCAGAATGTAGGCAGCGATATTGATACTCTGGCTGAAGTGGTCGGCATGGATCCAGTGCTGTCAGCAAAGATTATTCGCATGGCAAATTCATCTCTCTATATGCGCGCAATTGAGACCGATAGTGTGCAGCAAGCGGTGTCAATGTTTGGTTGGACTGGCACTTTAAATATTGCTTTGAAATTTTCCTTGGTTGGCGGTTCTAAATAAGCCGATTCAGATGGATTGGATTATGATTTATTCTGGAAGCGTTCATTAGCAACAGCGGTGGCATGTCGTAAGCTAGGTGAAGTGACAAGATGTCCAATGAAGGAAGAGCTATTTTTGCCGGGTATGTTGCAAGACTTAGGAATGCTCGCCATTGATAAGGCGATGCCGACTGTTTACAAAGGCATTGATGACAGGCAGCAAGATCATCGATATTTATGCGCGCTTGAAATCAGTCAGTTAGAGACTGATCATGCGGCCATTGGCGAGTGGCTATTAGACTCTTGGCGGATACCTCAGAAAATCACCCAACTGATAGGTCTAAGTCATGCGGAGGTTGAATCAGACGATGTAGAATTGGATCCTAAGCTTATTCAATGCATGAGATTTTCAGGGCCGGTTGCAGATTGTATCTATTGTGATGAAGAGTATAAGAATTATATGGACGTTGCCGAAATGGCAGAAAAACAATTTGGTTTGGATATTACTGATTTCCTATCATTGATTGGTAAATTGACCGAAGAGTATCAAGAGATGGCATCATTGTTTGATATTGATGTGGGCGATGCCACCTTGCTTCAGGCTAATGCTGAAAATGCTAAGCAGATACTTTTAAAAAGTATGGGTATGGTGTAACTTGCTTATAATTACCGGCAGCTATGATTCATACGTAAGCGGCTAAATTTGGTAATCATCGAACGACTACGCACTAACGCAGTCGCGATTATAAGTTTAATCGTTGTCTGGTCTTAGCTATAACACTTGGCGAAATGAGTCCACTGAATCGAATAAAAATATTCGTCAAGCAGGTTTCTTTATGATGCAAGAGCTGACTGAGTTACAAGAAGTAGTTTTATATGCGCGCTTTGATGGTGACGATGATCGTGGCGATATAAAATCGGGTTGGTCTCATGTATTGGCAGTGAAGGATATTAGTTATGCGATGCCTGAACTTGTGCAGCAAGATGCTATTGGGTTATCACTAGTCTGGCAACAAAATGCGCAAGGTATCACCTCCAACCAAGCCGAAAGTTATCAGCAGATAGACAAGGCTATCGATAAAGTTAAAACACAGATTGTGAGTGCAATCAATTCACTTGAATGAAAACTTCTATGGGTAAACGGATGCGAATATTTTTTAGTTGTTGCTTGGTTATGTTAGCTGTTATGAGTAATGCTGATGACTTGCCTCAGTTTTGTTCGCAAGATTGTGTTGTTGGTTATGGTGAGGCGCTGGGTGAATCTATATCCGGTGTGGAAGCCTACTCAAACTGCAATAATGCATGTGTGAATCCTACGCCATTTTTTGTTGGTGATACGTTTACTGGGATAAAATGGCAGTGTGTGGAGTATGCGCGCAGATGGTTGTTAATCAATAAACATGTTGTCTACGGTGATGTCGATGTCGCGGCAGATATTTGGGGGCTAGAATATGTTGTTAGTCCTGACAAGAAAATTAAATCACCATTTATCAGTATACTTAATGGTGATAAAGACTATGGTTTGCAAACCGGAGACTTGTTGATTTATTCACGCGCTTTCTACGGGACGGGTCATGTCGCTGTTGTGTTGAAGATTGATAAACAAAAGCAGCGGATATTTTTGGGCGAACAGAATTTTGATAATGGCAAGTGGCAGCAGGATTATGCGCGCGATATTCCTTATATTGAGTACGCTGATGGAGTCTGGATATTGGACCCCTATTTGATCGGGTGGAAGCGTGTTATTAGTCAGTAAGTGATTTTCGATAACGTAGTAAGCCCCAAACAACCAACACGAGCAAAATCAACGCCGCGCTCAATTCATCAGTAAAATTATCATATTCACTGGCAAGTCTGCTGCATTGAACGGAGCTATCTCGGTCAGTCAAATCTTTCAGCACTTTGATATGAGTTACCCATCCAGCATGGATGCCAATACACCATAAAACATTGTTAGTGCAATAGCGGACTAACGATAAAAACAGTCCTGCTAAAAATAATGCCAGCCAGCCATCAAAAAAGTCTGTCACATTACTGAGGTTGGTAAAGGCCGATGACAATAACGTGAATCCGCTATACCAATGAATTGTTTGGCTGGGGTCAAATTCAGGCACTTTTAGAAAGTGGATACTGCTATAAATAATGCTAACAATAATGATTGCCCAGAATGAATTTATAACTGCGCTGAGCTGAGACTGTAATAAGCCACGAAATAAGGTTTCTTCAATTAATCCGATAAGGCAGGCAGTAATAAGTGCGCTGACGAATATTTCAATAGGCTCAAATAAGCCTTGTGTTGCCGGGTTCCATAACTTGAAGCCGCAAGTAATATAGAAGATAGAAATTGGCGCTAACATAGCAATGCCAAATAACCATGAGCGGATTGCGATTGAAGAGATGTTGTCTCGGCTAAAGCCCAGCATTGAGAAATTATTGATCTGTAGTATTCGGCGGGCGGGGTAAAACAGTAGGACGGCTGAAATTAATATTGTTCGAGATACGACGCGTTCGAAGTTGGCGCCACTGATAATATAGATGGGATAGGCGAGTAAACAACCAACTAGGCAGCTAATACAAAAATAGGCAACAATAATACTGACTCGAGGCATGGAGGTGGGGTGTTGTTTGTACCTATTACGATGGCTTAATTGACACACTGGTTATTGATTAGCCAGCTCGTATATTGCTAGTGGGATAGCATCTAACTATCGGGCGTATTTCAAGTTATACTATCAAGTTGTTGCCAGTAGATGATTATGCGAGAGTGGCGGAATTGGTAGACGCGCTGGATTTAGGTTCCAGTGGGGTAACCCGTGAGAGTTCGAGTCTCTCCTTTCGCACCACCATCATCAAGATCAAATCAAGACTGTTTAAGCTAAGGCAAATTCCATTTATATACTTCCTTTGAGGATATGTGATTAATGCAAGTATCGGTTGAAGAGACGAGCGAGCTCGGAAGAAAAGTTACCATTACCATTCCAACTGACAAAGTTGAGAAAGAAGTGAACCAGCGCCTTAATAGTCTTAAGGGTCGAGTCAAGATAGATGGTTTTCGACCAGGTAAGGTTCCAATGAATGTTGTACGCCAGCGATATGGGTCGCAGGTTAATCAAGAAGTGATGTCTGACGAGATGCAAGCAAGCTATCGCGATGCGGTGCTGCAAGAAAAGCTACGTCCTGCAACAGCACCAAATATCGAGCCTCAAAAAGTAGAGTCGGGCCAAGACCTGACCTTTGTCGCTACATTTGATGTCTATCCTGAATTTAAATTATCTGATTTCAGCAAGCTTGAGGTCACTGTGCCCGCATCTGAAGTGAGAGACGAGGATGTGGACTTGACCTTGGATCGTATGCGTAAGCAGCGTATGGAATGGAATGAGGTAGAAGGTGCCTGTAAAAATGATCAGCGAATAACGTTAGATTTTCTGGG
>CAWUWP010000003.1:0-13139 GCA_963926275.1 uncultured Gammaproteobacteria bacterium
ACCGCGTCGAATTTCATAACGCCGCACTCTCAGTGGGTAATTCATTTCTAACACTTCAATGGGTGTGTTCTGGGTATTGGTCATATGCGTTTGCACTGCATCCATTCCATTACAACTTGCTGTGGCTCCTGCACCACCGCCAATCGTTTCATAGTAGCTCCAAGCATTTTCACCATGGACTCCCATGGCTATATTATTCATTGTGCCTTGGCTTGCCGCAGGAATTTCATTCGGACAGGCTTGCGCTAATGCTGCAAACAACACATCAACAATACGCGAGCTAGTTTCCACATTACCCGCCGCTACTGCAGCAGGATAATTTGCATCAACCAAGCTACCCGGCACAGTGGTAATTGAAATAGGATCAAACAATCCTTTGCTGGCAGGCATATCGTCACTCATCAAGCATCGAAACACATACATGACTGCAGCCGCCGTGACCGCTTTAGGGCAGTTTATATTGCCGGTAACTTGATTTGCTGTGCCTGAAAAATCGACTTGAATACAACCATTATCAACGCTCACATTCACTTTAATAGGAATGTCGACAGCACCCAACCCATCATCATCCATAAAATCAATCGCTGCATAATCGCCATTAGGGATGCGTTTTAATTGGCTAACCGCCATCGCTCGTGAATACTCAAATACCTGGTCAATTAACTGTTGAAATTGACTCACTTCAAGTTCATCAATCAACACCTGCAATCGATTTACACCATGCAAATTAGCGCCATGCTGAGCACTAATATCCGCATAGGTATTGTCTTTTTGCTGCACCTCAAAAAACACTTTCTCATACAAGGAATTGTCAATCTGATTGGCTCGCCCTAAATATTGCGGTGAAATAACAATCCCTTCCTGTTTAAGCCGAGAAGACAACGGCATAGAACCGGGCTCTTCCGAATCAATATCAGCATGATGCGCTCGGTTAGCGACAAATCCAACACATTCACCCTTAGAGAACACCGGCATAACAAGAGTGACATCGGGTAAATGAGTGCCCCCCATAAAAGGGTCATTAAATATGACAATATCACCTGATCGCCAATCGAATTTATCAACAATTCCCTCCATTACAAAAGCCATACTGCCCAGGTGAACGGGGATATGGGCTGCCTGAGCACACAACTGTCCGCAGTTATCAAACATTGCACAGGAATAATCGAGTCGGTCACGAATATCGGGTGAAAATGCCGCATGACGAAGGTGAGCGCCCATTTCCTCACATAATGCATTGATTTTATGGAAAAATAAGCTCAATTGAATCGTTTTTATAGCCATCAGGGATTGTTGTTTTTAGCGCTAAAACCTTCTATGGTTTAGGGTGTTCAGTTATAAGGTTTTTGCTACTTTACTATAGAGCTTTATATTTATAAAAATAACAACCACTTCAGAGGTGCTACGTGAACCCACTTAATTCAATATTAGGAACCATCATTGCAGGATTCGTCTTATCGATAGTTATTATGCTAATCGTCTAACGCATATAATATAAAAAATAATCAAAATTTGAGGAGGAAACATTATGGAACTAAACACATGGTCGTTAATGGTTTGGCTACATGTATTTGCCGGTATAATTTGGATCGGTTTACTTTACTACTTTAACTTCGTACAAGCCCCTGCAGTTGCTGCTGCCGCGGCCGACAGCGATGGCCCTGGTCCCGCAGCAATTAGTAAATACATTGCTCCGCGTGCATTAGCATGGTTTCGTTGGGGTGCGCTTGCCACCTGGGTAACAGGAGCAGGTGCTCTAAATTATGTGGGTGGCTTTAGCACACACATGTTTTTTACAAATGGCATCACTGTCATCGGAATAGGCGCTTGGTTAGGCACAATTATGCTTTTCAATGTTTGGGCTTTAATTTGGCCTAATCAAAAGAAGTTACTTGGCTTAAAAGAAGCGACTGATGCAGAAAAAGCAACCGCTAAGAAAGTGGCATTTATGGCATCACGCGCAAACACATTATTGTCAATTCCAATGTTAATGTGCATGGTTGGCCACGGTCACGGCCTACCTTTCTAAGGTAAGCTTCAAGGGCTGTTAAAGCCCGCCAAACATGCTGGAAATACCACATGTTTGGTAGCATAATTTCACTACGGCAGCGGAGACCCGCTGCCGTTTTTATTTTATAACCATTGAATTTATTATTTTGAATACACTTATGTCGACCTATGCTCGCAAAGACATCACCTTCACTAAAGGCGAAGGCGTATGGCTATGGGATCAAAACGGTGAAAAATATTTAGATGCATTATCTGGCATCGCAGTATGCGGATTAGGTCATGCACACCCAAAAATTGCTGAAGCCATTTGCTTGCAAGCCAACACACTTATACATACCTCAAACATCTATCGCATTAGCAGCCAAGAACAGTTAGGCGACCGACTATGTCAAGTCAGCAATATGGATCGTGCTGTCTTCTGTAATTCAGGCGCAGAAGCCAATGAAGCAGCAATTAAACTAGCACGCTTGCATGGCCATAAACAAAACATAACAACACCCACTATTATTGTCTGCGAAAATAGTTTTCATGGCCGCACCATGGCAACACTGACTGCCACTGGCAATCGAAAAGCACACGCAGGATTTGAACCATTAGTGAGTGGATTTATACGTGCACCATTTGGTGATAGCGAAACCATCGCTGAAATTTGCAAAAACAATTCGCAAGTTTGCGCTATTTTCGTTGAACCCATTCAAGGTGAAGGTGGAATAAATATCCCCAGCGAAACATACTTGCAAGAATTACGCGCCCTTTGCGACAAACATAATTTGTTATTAATGCTTGATGAAGTACAGACAGGCAACGGCCGTACTGGCAAGTGGTTTGCCTGTCACCACCATAATATACTGCCTGATGTCATGACTACTGCAAAAGGCCTTGGTAACGGCATGCCAATTGGTGCATGTTTAGCGCGCGGTGCGGCAGCGGAATTATTTGGGCCAGGCTCTCATGGCAGTACTTTTGGTGGCAACCCTTTAGCTTGCGCGACTGCGTTGCAGGTAATCAAAACCATTGAAGAGGAGAATCTTCTTTCGCATGCTGAGAGCATGGGAAATATACTTATCGACAGTTTAAAACAAACACTCGACGATCATTCGCTGATCAAAGATATTCGCGGATGCGGTATGATGATTGGTATAGAGTTAACAGTACCGTGCGTAAGTATTGTTGATATAGCACTAGAGAAAAAATTGTTAGTTAATGTTACCGCAAATAATGTCATTCGCCTGCTACCCCCGTTAATTACCAGCACGGATGAAATTGCAATAATTGCAAACCTCATCTGTGAATGTATACAAGACTTCCAGCAACAGCTCTAATCCAAACTTAAAAGCAATCATTATGGCTCGTCATTTTCTATCATTACTAGACCTCAGCAGCGAAGAGTTGCGTTCAATAATCACTCGTGCAATTGAGCTTAAAACTATGCTTCACAGCGGTGAGTCTTATACACCATTTCAGAATAAAACCCTCGCTATGCTGTTTGACAAATCATCCACGCGTACACGTGTTTCGTTCGAAGCTGGCATGGCACAATTTGGTGGGCATGCATTATTTTTATCCTCTAAAGACACACAGTTAGGTCGTGGCGAACCGGTTGAGGATTCAGCACGCGTGATATCCAGCATGGTAGATATCGTTATGATTCGCACTTTTGCTCATGACATTGTTGAACGCTTTGCAAATGCGTCAAATGTTCCTGTCATCAATGGGCTGACTGACTTGGTTCACCCATGCCAATTACTGGCAGACTTACAAACTTGGTTTGAAAAACGTGGTGACATTCGCGGTGCAACTGTTACTTGGATAGGTGATGGCAACAATATGTGTCACTCATATATTAATGCTGCACGACTATTAGATTTCAATTTACGCATTGGTAGCCCTGAAGGTTACGAACCGGACGAAAACATCATGAATGCGGCTGGTGATAAAATTCACTTCACCCATGACGCCATGGATGCAGCGAAAAACTCTGATCTCATTGTGACTGACGTATGGGCAAACATGGGACAAGAAGAAGAACAAATGCAACGTGAAAAAGCGTTCTCCTGCTTTCAAGTGAATGCAGAATTAATGCAACAAGCCAATAAAGATGCATTATTTATGCACTGCTTACCTGCACATAGAGAAGAAGAAGTGACAACCGAAGTACTAGAAGGAAAACAAAGCGTGGTATGGGATGAGGCAGAGAATCGATTACATGCGCAAAAAGCTTTAATTGAATTTTTATTACTATCAAAAAAATAACAATTAAAAATTTTATTCAGCCTCGTTGAATATTTTTGATTGAGGATAAAAATCTAGCCAAACAAAAGAAAAATAGACACCACGATCTAATTTTTCTAATTGAGCACCTTCAAGCGCTCCTTCAACAGCGACACCAAACATATTCCATGTTGATCCCGTTTGCAGATCGACAATACTATTGTTTTTTAATTCAAAATCTAACAATTGCCCTTGAACATGACGCTAATACGCTGCCGCTGCCAGAATATCTTTAGACTCTCGTATTGATCTTGCATCTAACGCCGATGCCATGCCCGACTTACTAATCACCAATACATCCAAACTGCTTACTTTTGTTTGCACAACCGGCCTGGTACTCAGATAAAAAAACGGAAATGCGAGCACATTACCCTCATCAACCACACCGAGAACTCGCTCCATAACTGACAATCGATCATCAAATGGCTTGCGATAAAACCAAGCAATTGGCACGACTCGAGAATCGTATTGGACATAAGGATTAATACCGTACTTTTTATTAAAGCCGGTTTTATTTGACAGCACTTCACCCAGCGGATGCGCCTCTTTATAATGCTTGAAAGATACAATTTGCGAGGGCAATAGCTTCAATGAATCCCCAGAATAGTCACCAACAACGGACTCACCGGTGAATTGTAACCACCATGATTCACTTTGGCGGTCATACATGACTAGGTTACTTGTATACACTTTTCCAGTGGTACCAAAATCAAGTAATAAGACTTTGTGCCATCTCGAGAAAATCATGGCGGCATTACACAAAGGACAATAGGTAATTGATATCTTTTCGTCACCCAATTGATCATTAACAATTTCGTGATAGATCAAAATCTGTAGCGGATACGCTTTTGACTTGGCTCCATTAGAAAACACAATCACTGGCTCACGATCATCTAACCATTTTTCAGCGGACTCGATAGACTCAAATGCAGGTTGGTCAATCGATTGAATACCATCCTTTCCTGGCCCACCTTCAATGATGTCACTCAATATAATAGTGGTACTCGAAAAGTCCGTATCCAACCAATCATTCATATAAGGGAAAGGAGGACCGGCGAACACAGCCGGCATCCACGCAAGATAGAGCCCTATTAACAGGCTCAAACTCAAAATGGCAGATTTACGCATTTATTCCCTCTCTGACCTTACAAACAGTGGTTGATTTAGGCTAGCAATGTACCGCATGCTAGCAAAACAATAATAATGACAATAGCAGTGAAGGAAAAATGGAAGCATTAACATCCTTACTAAATACTCTCAGTTCATTTATTTGGGGCCCTTTTACCTTAGTACTTGTCCTCGGTGTAGGTGCTTATCTCACTATAGGCCTTAAATTTATTCCCTGGCGCAAAACAATTCCGTATGCGTTTTCATTACTATTCCAAGGACGAAAAAGTGCAGGAAAAGGTGAAATATCACCATTCCAAGCACTCATGACGGCTATGTCCACCACCATTGGTACCGGCAATATCGCCGGCGTAGCCACAGCAATTTTCATCGGCGGACCTGGCGCCATTTTCTGGATGTGGATAACCGCGTTAGTGGGCATGGCCACTAAGTATGGCGAGGCTGTGCTAGCGGTCAAATATCGTGAAACTGACGCTCTCGGCAAACATGTCGGTGGCCCCATGTATTACATAAAGAATGGCCTGGGTTCTCAATGGCGTTGGCTAGCCTTTTTATTTGCTTTATTTGGCACCGTTGCCGCCTTTGGAATTGGCAACATGGTGCAATCAAATTCCGTTGCTGATGCATTGCACACGAATTTCAGTATTGATAAAAAAATCACGGGCGCTGTTATTGCCATTCTTGCCGGTTTAGTCATATTGGGAAGAATTAAACGTATCGGAGCGGTCGCAGGAAAACTTGTTCCATTGATGGCGATTGCTTACATACTTGGTTCTCTGGCAATCATTTTCAACAATATTAGCGAAGTACCTGCCGCATTATCTCTAATTGTTGATAGCGCCTTTAATGGCAGCGCCGCTGCTGGTGGCTTTGCTGGCGCAGGCATAATGATCGCCATTCAAATGGGCGTTGCTCGAGGTATCTTTTCTAACGAGGCCGGATTAGGCAGCGCACCTATTGCACATGCAGCCGCACAAACTGATAGCCCTGTACGACAAGGCATGATTGCCATGCTTGGCACTTTCATTGACACCATTATTGTCTGCACCATGACCGCATTGGTAATCATCATTAGCGGCGCTTGGACTAGCGGCAAGACTGGCGCAAGCCTCTCAACATTAGCCTATGGGAACTCGATCCCCTTTGGTGAATACATCATTACATTTGGCTTAGTCGTGTTCGCTTTCACCACTATATTAGGATGGAGCTATTACGGCGAACGATGCGCAGAGTATATTTTCGGTGAAAAAATAATTCTCCCCTATCGTATACTGTGGATACTCGCCGCATTTATTGGTGCCGATCAAAAAGTAAACTTAATTTGGATACTTGCTGATGTTATGAATGGCTTTATGGCGATTCCTAACTTAATTGCATTAGCATTATTAAGTCCTGTGATCTTTAAAGTCACTAAGGAATACCTGTCTAAGGAATAAAATTTTTGCACGCTCACGACTCTACTGGCGTCGCCACAATAAGCGAATCTGTTCGCATCGCCTTGGCTGAAGATATAGGCCCAGGTGATGTCAGCGCCGCTTTATGCGACCCACACAATGTAACTGCCAAAGTCATCTGCCGAGAGACTGCCACGCTGTGTGGTCAAGCTTGGTTTAACGAAACATTCAATCAATTAGACAGTAGCGTTAACGTTGAATGGACTCGCAAAGATGGTGATGTAATGCACCCAGAAAATGAAATTTGCGAAATTTCTGGACCAGCACGTTCAATACTTAGTGGCGAAAGAAGCGCTTTGAATTTTCTACAAACACTCTCTGGCACTGCCACTGCGACAAAAAAATTACTGCATCGGCTTAAAGGCACAAACACTCAATTACTCGATACTCGCAAAACCATTCCTGGCTTACGCTATGCACAAAAGTATGCAGTGCTGTGTGCCGGCGGTAAAAATCATCGCATGGGTTTATATGATGCTTACTTAATCAAAGAAAATCATATCGCTGCCTGTGGATCAATCAGCAATGCTATTGCTCGCGCCAAACAACAACAGCCAGAACTTACCATTGAGGTAGAAGTTGAAACTCTGGCGCAATTAACAGAGGCCATTCAACATCAAGCCACTATCGCGCTGCTCGACAATTTTTCCTTGCAACAAGTAAAACAAGCCGTGGAATTAAGCGATAAAAAAATCAAACTAGAAGTCTCTGGCAACATCACTATGGACAATATCAATCAATACGCGATGCTTGGTGTCGATTATATTTCGGTGGGTGCGCTAACCAAACATGTGCAAGCAGTTGACTTTTCAATGCTCTTTAGCGACCCGCATTAATTAAAATAAATATCTTCAAACGAGGAAATACTAAACCCTCTCATTTTTCTTTTACCTACCAAAATTAACGGTACACCAGTTCCTTTTAATTTCTTCCACTGCCTTTTTGCTGAAGCACTTTTATTAATATCACGCTCAGTAAAGCGTATATCATTTATTTCAAAGTAGGCTTTAGCTTTTTTGCAGTAACTGCAACTCTCAGTGCTATACATAATAACTTTTTTAGTTTGCCCCGGCGGCTCAGACTCATTGCCTAGCACTGCAATATCATTTGCGTCCATTTTCCGCACTTCAACAGACGAAAAAGATTCAATTGATACATCTAATTGCTCAATATCACCTGATGTGGGCGGACGATCCCCGTAATGAATTTTCCCACTCTCATCCACCCATTTATGAATTTCTGCATAAACACCAAAAGAGACTATCGACAACACAGAAAACAATGCAACACGAAACACTAATGCAGCCACATCAAGCCTCACTTAATATTTTTTTTAGCCTGCTCCCAGTAAACATCCAACTGATTTTCTTCTAAGTCGGACATCTGCTCCCCTTGTTTTATAATAAGGCTCTCAACCAATCTAAATCGACGTTCAAACTTTGCATTTGATTTCTGCAAAGCAACATCCGCATCTATATTCGCATGTCGACATAGATTAATTGCTGAAAATAAAACATCACCCATTTCTTCTTCAACGCGTAGATCGCCTTGCTGCAAATTAATCGCTTCTTCTAGCTCACCCACCTCTTCTTTAAGCTTAGCGATAACGCTTTTTATATCGGACCAGTCAAAGTTAACTTTGGCTGCTTTGTTTTGAAGTTTGCGCGCTCTTATTAAGGCCGGCAACCCTTCGGCAACATTAGCCAGCGCAGAATTATCATTTTGTGATTGACCCCGAGTTAAACGTTCTTGTTGCTTGAATTGCTCCCAATCTTGTTTGCCCTGCTTGACTTGCAGCTCAGAACCAAACACATGTGGATGGCGCCGCGTCATTTTTTCGCATATCGCAGTCACCACATCATCAAATGAAAACTGATTAACCTCTTGCGCCATCTGAGCGTGATACACCACCTGCAATAAAAGATCACCTAACTCATCACATAAATCCTGCATATCGTTGCGCGATATTGCTTCGGCAACTTCATAGGCTTCTTCAATGGTATAAGGAACAATAGTCTCGAATGTTTGCACTTTATCCCAGGAACAGCCCGTTTGAGGGTCTCTAAGCGCTTGCATGATTTCAAGCAAATCATTAATAGATTTATACGTCATAACACTTTGTTTTTTAGTTTGAGCCAAGCTTGCAGCCAAACCAGTGTTATATAAATTTATTTATAGGGGAAGTTTTATCTTGAATCAATGGAGAATGATGACAAAATTTATTAAGCATCAATTCTAATAAAAGTACCTTGCGCTTGATGAAAACGAAGTGTTAAAAACTCAAGACCCAACCTCCAACGTCTACGCAGCAGGGTGCGGTCACTTCTAGAATTAACGACAATGGCTACCGAATCAAGCATATGGCTTGATGGCCTTAATACTCCACCATTTTCCACATAAGTATTTGATAACACTTGCAAGCCATTAAGCGAGACATCCTGAGTCATTCCTATATAACTTCGCGCATCGGACCAGTTGAGATAAAGAGAGACTGGCCATTGCTTTTCAATTCTATTAATTAATCGACTGCCGTTGAGCTCAAAATTCTGTTTTGTTGCTGGGAACAGCGCACTTCCACACCTAACGCATTGACTATCAGGCTTTACATGTTTGCCATGATCATGTGTGAATTCACAAAATGCACACTGATCTGGTCTAATTACTCGAGTTGTTTTTTGATGATTACTTTTGGCGCCTGATTCTTATTACCTGGTTTAACACTCGCGTTATTAATATTGACTAGAGAAGAATCATACTGTGCCCGCGAGTCATCGTTCATTAGCACCGCATAAGCCTCATTGATTAATGCCGCATCCTCCTGGCTACCGCCCAAATCAGGATGCATTTTCATTTTCTGCATCATAGTGCGATAGGTAGATCGAATGACTTCGCTGGGTGCATCTGGCTGAACATGAAGTATTTGATAGAAGTTTTTTTGTTTACTCATAATTAAATTGGCTAGATATTACTGAAAATCAACTATTTACTAGGTATCAGCGCGCAGACAAATCACTTTATCAAGCTAAGCAGAGTGGCCGCGACCAAGTAATATTTTTAGAAAACTAACCTCCAGTTAGTGCTTTCCCCAGCATAGAGTTAGCTCATTAGACTTTAGTTATAGGCTATGCTCAAATGCAAAGCCTCATCAGCCAAGAGGATTACTCATGCGAATCTTACTGTTAACTATTATTGTTCTATTTGCTTTTTCATTAACAGCTTGCTTACCCACTGGCGACAAACAAGCTGATCCATTAACCAAAGCGCAATTAGACCAACACCTCGACGACGCATTGGCTAATCCAAAAGGCTTCCAAGCTTCCCTCAAAGAAAGTTGTACCAAATTCAACCCCTTGTTATTAGAAGTTGCTGAAACTATTAATATGGGATCACGTATCTGGAACGCAGGCGGCCTCCCTATCACCATTAGACTTTATGAAGGCGTAGCTTATCGAGTGCTCTATAAAACAGGCGATGAATGCCCTGATCTGTCCAACGCTTTTCAAGCAGGATTAATGCGTGCCGATGAAAGAGAAACAGCTAACGGAAAAGGTCGCGTATTACGCCAAACATTGGATCTACTTATGGGTGGATTACCTGCCAAACCACCCGGCGCTCAATAGAACTTATAATAATACTGCATGAGTAAGGACGAAATATACAAACAGCCTTTACAAAACATAGAAGATTTTAGTTTTGATAAGGCGGTCAGCGATGCATTCGATGACATGGTGGACCGGTCTGTCCCTGGCTACAGAACTTTGATCGCAAATATTGGCCCTATCGCGTCTCATTTTTTGCGCCCCAACACTAACTGTTATGATCTAGGCTGCTCGCACGGAGCAGCCGCTTTATCGATATTCAATTGCACCCCGTATGACTCTATTACTATTCACGCAGTCGATAATTCATTTGCTATGATCGAACAATGTAAGCAACTTATAGAGCACGCCGGAGCGGCCCCTCATATTAAGACTCGACATGCAGATATCAATGATATCGATATTCAAAATGCATCAGTGATTATCCTCAATTTAACATTACAGTTCTTACCACTTAACAAAAGACACACATTACTTGAAAAAATTGCGGCAGGATTAAACCCTGGTGGAGTATGCATACTGACTGAAAAAATAATTTTTGAAAACAACGCCAGTGAAGATCTATTCCAACAACTACACACACATTTCAAATCAGCCAACCAATACAGCCAACTTGAAATTAGCCAGAAAAGAAAAGCCATCGAGAATGTATTAATTCGCGAATCATTAGAAGAACACCAGCAAAGATTAACCGATGTCGGCTTCACTAATGTCACAACATGGTTTCAATGCCTTAATTTTGTTTCACTACTTGCTATTAAATAATTCACCTTATGAATCTTGAACATTACGCTCATCTATTTGAGTCATGCCAACTTTCTAATGATTCAGACTGGAAGTCTTTACTTCAGCAGAAATTAGAATCTGTTTTCCAAAAGCCATCGCATGGACACTTCCCTAAATGGCAGGCTGCTGTCAATCAACTATCTATCGCAACCAGTGCTTACATCAAATTTGATTCACCTATTATAGAAATTGGCAACTCAAATGAAATCACTGAGCAACAACATGAAACTATCGTTGAGGCATTAAATTCACTGCAACCCTGGCGCAAAGGCCCATTTAGATTTTTTGGCGAACATATTGATACCGAATGGCAATGCGACAAAAAATGGCAACGAATAAAAAATCATTTACCTTCTCTCAAAGATAAGACGATTCTCGATGTCGGCTGCGGGAACGGCTATTACATGTTACGCATGTTGGGTGACGGCGCTAAAAACGTTATTGGTGTCGACCCAACATTAGTTTTTTTAGCGCAATATTATGGGCTCACACAATGCATTGATCAAAATATTAATGCTCACTTACTACCTATCACGTTTGAAGAATTGCCTGCACAAATAAATCAATTTGACTGCGTATTTTCCATGGGCGTTTTATACCATCGCCGTGATCCACTTGAACACCTAAAACGTTTGCGACAACATACCCTCGTTGGTGGAAAAATATTCATTGAAACATTAGTTATCGATGTAGAAGAAAGCACACAACTCATTCCACAGGATCGATATGCCGGAATGCGTAATGTTTGGAGTGTTCCTAGCCCTACATTAGTTATGTCCTGGTTGCTCGAAAGTGGTTATGAAGATCTACAATTACATGATATTGAAACAACTCAACTTGATGAACAACGTGCAACATCCTGGATGCAAAATTATTCATTAATTAATTTTCTGGATCCAAATGATCACAACCAAACAATTGAAGGCCATCCAGCGCCGACTCGCGCCATATTTTCTGCACGTTGCCCATAACTAGTTAACTTAATAAAGTTAACGCACGGTTATAGTGCATGAATTTTTTACGCACCATTAATTGGTGTCAGGTTCATTATTCAATGCCATACTGCCTCTTTCTAGCGCACTAACCTTTGGAGGCAATAATATTGAAATTAGTTACCGCTATTATCAAACCATTCAAACTAGATGATGTACGTGAAGCACTTACCGAACAAGGCATCCAAGGCCTCACAGTTACTGAAGTAAAAGGATTTGGTCGCCAAAAAGGTCACACCGAACTCTATCGCGGGGCTGAATACGTGATTGATTTTTTACCCAAATTAAAAATCGAAATAGCTATCTCTGACGAGCGTGTTAATGATGTTATTGAAGTCATTACTCGAACAGCTAACACTGGGAAAATTGGTGACGGGAAAATCTTTATCACCAATCTAGAACAAGCAATTCGAATTAGAACCGGGGAAACCGGCGAAGAAGCACTCTAAACAAGAAAAAAATATGAAATATATTAATAAGAAAAATAGCCTGCTCAGCGTACTACTACTATTGCCTGCACTAGTTAATGCGGATGAGTTAAATGGCGCTAATACATCTTGGATATTAACCTCAACAGCATTAGTGCTGTTCATGACTATTCCAGGACTTGCATTATTTTATGCTGGACTTGTACGTAGAAAAAACGTGCTATCCGTGCTCATGCAGTGCTTTGCCATTACCTGCGTGGCTTCTGTTGTCTGGCTTGTCTACACGGGGCTACTCCCGCGCGGCGGCGGCGCCGCGATTGCAAGGAAAAAGAAAAGCAACAGCGCCCCTGTCGTCGTGTGTCGTGAAGGGCAGCAGGCCGCGTTAAAGAGGCGAAATGCCGGGCGATTTTGAAAGCCTCTCCTGAGCCGCCCTCGCAGATTTTATTCATTCGCCATGTCGGCAGGAGCGGG
>CAWUWP010000004.1:0-14568 GCA_963926275.1 uncultured Gammaproteobacteria bacterium
GCCAATAAAATAGGTTTAGAGACAGAGAGAGCGAGTGCGGTCGGTCCTCTTTGCACACCCCTTGATGTACTGGCACAAGATATGGATTTACCCAAAGCTGAAATAGATGATTATGTCGCAGTATTTAACTCCGGTGCTTATGGATACACATCCAGCCCACTTAATTTCTTAAGTCACCCTCATCCAATTGAGATCTTTATTTAAGAGTTAACAAATTCTGCTGTAATGCGCTCAACCTTGGATTTCCACTACTTCGAAGAAAAAGTATGACCCGCAGCATCCACATAATGAACAACTGTCTTAGAACTGTTTTCTTGTTCTTTTAGCCATTCATTTTGCTCCAGCACTTGCTTGAACTCATCGGCCACTAAGTCTTTGCCACTAAAGATCAGACAAATATTTCCTTTAAAGCTAGACAATCCTTTAAATACAGCTACTGCAATATTCTCCTCTCTATCCTGCACTGAAATTGCTTCGTGCAGATAAACTGGCGAAGATTTGAATTGTGCTTTTAAAATTTTAATGACAATTCTAAAAACCGAGAGAAATGCATCAAGTACCTTATGAGGTGACTGAATTAATTGCTTCCACACTTCTAGACTAAAAATACGATCACGATAATAATTATTTAAAATAGCTTTTGAGTGACTCGCTTCATTTCTGACCCAAGGATTCAGTAAGATAATGCCCTCGATACGATCATCACTATAAGCAGTAAATGAAATAGCCGAGGCCGCATCACATTCATGATTGGAGACAAAATCAACTGCCGCTTTAATATCACCATCAACTTCATAAAACTTTTTTGCGATACCTTGGCTGTAACCCATACCCGTATAATCAAATCTTAACGCTAAAACTCCTTGCTCAGCTAAATATCTGGCTAATAACGCAAATTGACGATGACTGCCAACACGGTACTGAGGACCTCCCACAACTATAATTACAGCAGCCTTTGCTTTCACTTTGGGCACTGACAAGACCCCAAACAAATAATTATTATTTAGCGTAAAGGAAACTGTTTGTTCTGAGTAATTTTCATTCACGATAATAATGCCTGTTTGGTCTCACGCAGCAGTAACGGCGATATAGTTACCTCTTGCTG
This sequence comes from uncultured Gammaproteobacteria bacterium, assembly GCA_963926275.1. Classification (GTDB taxonomy): domain Bacteria; phylum Pseudomonadota; class Gammaproteobacteria; order UBA4575; family UBA4575; genus UBA1858. Next base: position 1,106 of record CAWUWP010000004.1, read on the forward strand.
CATCCAAAACTTTACATCATTGATGGGATGAACATTTAATTGCGCCAGCTGATCTTCAGCAAGATTCAATTTAGTTAAACTAATTGGCAATTGCTGCTTTGTATTACCATTAGACTTACCCATCGTCATCCAATGTAGCTCAGTTGAGGCGAGCACTACTTCTATACTGTCACTCATTCTTTGAGACTTAATTGAATCAATCAAGCTTGAAGAAACATGATAGCCACCAACCTCTAAAAATCCTGATTGTTCAATGCTATCTAGCACTTCTTGCTTAGTCACTTTTTTCAGGTCGTCTGCCATAGCGTTGGCAATTTTCATGCGTATTAATTGCCGAATCAACACTTCCCCACTATCTATTGGATCCCACAAGATGCATTTATTGATTTGGATTTTAGCTTGCTTGATTAACTCTAGAGAAATTAACGCGCTATCACGCAGAGTGACTAAACTGATTTTAGAATTGGACTTATTTGCGTATTGATAAACATCAATGAGATTGTTTTTCCAATCCTGCTAATTGAAATCACTCCACTCTCCAGAACTATCACCAGTTCCAGCAAAGTCAAAGCATATTGACTTTATGCCAGCATCTGCTAACAAACGCGCAAATAACACATACATTCTTTTAGAACGATTCATTTCCTCGGCAAAGGGAGGAACAAATATCACAGTATGAGATACTCCCATAGCCTCACTCTGCTCTAGCGGAGCATAGTGGGCTATAAAAATTTGGGAGTGTAAACTAGAGGGGAGATACTGAAAATCAGTTGTATGCAACCTTAGTTTTCCATTTTTGCGACTATTTGATTTCGCAGAGTTCCTACTGTTTCGAAAACATCAGCATCCAATTCATCATCATCGAACACAATGCCAAAGCGCTCTTCTATAGAAGTGATAATACCAACTATCGCCATGGAATCTAATTCAGGAATAGCACCCAGCAGCGGTGCTTCTTCGTTCATTTGATGTATCTGCGTTGCACCATCAAGAGATTCAGCTAATACATCTAAAACCTGCTCTAATTCAACCATAGTAAAATCTATTTAATTACAATATTTATGTTAGTTTTGAGAAATTGTTTTATCCCAAACACCTTTCTTAATTAGCTTGTTTTTCAAGCCCATTAATGGATGACCCAGTTCATATGCTTTATGTCCATGCTTCACAGCCAAACTAAGCTTATTTCTGTCTACATAAAATAGACCTAGATTATAATGAGCTTCAGCTGAAGCTGGATTCAAAGCAATCGCTTCATTATATTGGCTTTCGGCACGATCAAAATATCCTTTTCTATGTAGATAAGTGGCATAAATCAAGTGCACCACGCTATCATTTGGCTTGAAAGCTACTGCACGTTGAAAATAACAATCAACACCGTAACTTGCTTTCAAAAGCATTTCAGCAGCCCCTTCAAATTCATACTTGGAGATCGACACTAATGCGCGATGATGATTAGGGAAAGCGCGTAAAGTATACTCGATATCTCCGTATAAGAAATCACTCTCACCTTTGACTAGCGTCTCAACATTATACGTGAAGTGATACTGTTCAACTACTGGTAGTAACTTTGTATAATGATCATAGTTTGTATAATCATAAGGGCCATAGGCATTTCCTAATTCCCCGCATCCGCCAACAATCGTCCTAGCCGTGGATGTCTGTGACATCAACAATGTAGCTAATAATACCAACCATGTAGATCCATACTTACCGTTCATAACCAAGCCTCATTTGTACGTAAACTGTTGTTTGACAATTATAAATGCTTTAGCTGCCCCGTTCATCGACGTATGTTCTGACTTAGGCATTTATAACGTGAATTCTGTCAAATAATCAGCAAAAATAACGCTATTACATAGCCGTTCAAGTTGCCGAATATTCAGATATGATCACTTCAAGTAATCTAACAAACCTAGTTCGATGCAATCCAATAACGTGTCACATTTCAAGAAAATATCTCTAATAAAGCACAAATTTTCAGATAGAAGCTCTGTCCCTCTTAACAACAAATACCTAGAATAGACTTCTTAATATATCGTTTAACCTAATCGCATAAGATCAAATAAATGAAACAATTTATCGCTACTGGATGGACCGTCAATGATTCTGATCTTGACTCAAAGCTCATTGGTCACTTCAAAAGTTCACAGGAAGTAACCGCGCAGACCAATAGTGACCAATGGCGCCACTCTTCAGCGCCCACTAATGCAAGTGAGCTTGTCACACACTATAAAGATAATGACATCACTTTAATGTTATGCGGTCGACCTACCATTAAAAATGAAGATGGATCATTTCAAACCATAAAAAACTGAGCAACAACTTAGCGCTTTAGCATGGGCCTATAAAAATCATGGATATCATTTTCTCAGAGAACTAAATGGTAGCTTTTCGATAGCCTTGTTTGATTCACGAAACCACATCACTATCTTAGCGATTGACCGCATGGGTATTGAGCAAATGCATTATGCAACCATTTCTGGTCATCTCTATTTCAGCACCTCTTTAAAATAATTAAGCAATCTACCTGGACTGCCAAAAAATATTCTTGCGCAGTCAATTTACAATTATTTTTATTTTCATTGCATTCCAAGTCCCAACACAATTTTCCAGGACTTATATAAATTAAAACCTGCAGAAGTACTTATTTTCAAAAATGGATCACTCTCAAAAGATACCTACTGGACACCCAAGTTCAATGAAAAAGTTTCAACCTCTGTAGAAGCTCTGCAGTCTGATGTGCATGAATCGTTAGACTCAACAATGCCATTTTGTAATACGTATTCATCCAGATTTAATTCAGTCGATATAACACGATCTTCATCGACATGCATCTCCTCCGAATAGGGGCTATAAAAGCCAACAATTGAGATACCTCGTTGATCTGACCTTCTGCGTAAATTATTAATCCATTCAGCTTTCTCACCGACGCCTAACACCAGTACTTTTTTATTCATCGTGTGCTTATCGACCCACGATTCAAATACCACTCTAGCGAAAACGATACCGACAAAAGATATAAATAAACTAAGAACAAAAAGGCCTCGACCAAAGTACATGTCAGGAAAGATGAAAAATATGATTGAAAGCGCCAGTGATGCGACGATAAAAGCCGTTGTTATTCTATTCAGCACATTCCAAATCACTTCACGGCGTTGCGCTTGATATAAGCCCATCGCCAACATGACCAGCACAACTAAAACAGAGATCAATGCACTACTAGCCTGAATAGAGACTAGTTCACCTTTGGCATACTGGATACCACCCGCATCATGAAACCTAATCATTGAGGCTGCGAATAGACTTACGTAGCAAATGCTTGCCTCAACGACGACAAGTAGCGCCACGGGGAGACTAATATGGTGGTTAAATACCTTGATAGATGACAACTAAAGCCTCTCTTAACTTGATTAGATTTGTTTTTCGACTCATTTGACCCGGCTAGTCTACGAATAAATTCTCACTTATCCGCGAAAATCATCACTTAACTGAGATGACAGCTATTGTCTGTTAAAAACTCGCATAGTATTTGTGAAGTGCATCTAACTTTCGCTATATCAGAAGTTTATAAATCTTCTGTGATATATTCCTGAAGTTGATAACCGGTTCATAGATGTGAAATCACGATTAAACTAAAGTGCACATCGAATTTCAATCCATCAAATTTCAATCCATCAAATTTAAGAGTCTTTTCTATGCATTCAATTGACAACATACATATCGGTGTCATCGGCCTGGGTTACGTAGGCCTACCTCTAGCAGTAGAATTTGGAAGAAAAATCAAAACCTTAGGTTTTGATATCAACCAACATCGCATCGAAGAATTACGTAACGGCAAAGACCGAACGCTAGAAACTGATTCTGATGAACTGGCATCTGCCAAACAATTAAGCTTCACCTTTGATCTCGATGATATGCGAGACTGCAATTTCTTTATTGTGACAGTCCCCACACCGATTGATGAACACAAACAACCGGACCTTACTCCGCTAGTCAAAGCATCAACAGCACTGGGTAAAGTCATCTCGAAAGACGCTATTATTGTATTTGAATCAACCGTTTACCCGGGTGCTACTGAAGAAGTATGCGTACCCATTATCGAAAAAGAATCAGGTTTCACATTCAATAAAGATTTTTACGTTGGCTACAGTCCAGAACGAATTAACCCTGGCGACAAAGAGCACCGACTTCCAACAATTAAAAAGGTCACCTCTGGCTCAACACCCGAAGTGGCTAAGTTTGTTAACGAAGTCTATTTATCAATCATTACTGCTGGCACCTTCCTCGCTAGCAGCATTAAAGTCGCTGAAGCTGCAAAAGTCATCGAAAACACACAAAGAGATGTAAATATTGCACTGATCAATGAGCTAGCGCTGATTTTTAATCGTATGGACATAGATACCATTGAGGTTTTAGAAGCCGCGGGAACCAAATGGAATTTCCTGCCTTTCCGTCCAGGTCTAGTCGGCGGTCACTGCATTGGCGTTGACCCATATTATTTAACTCATAAAGCACAGGCGATTGGTTACAACCCAGAAATGATCTTATCAGGCCGTCGTATTAATGATGGCATGGGCCCTTACGTCGCAGAATGCGTCATCAAACATATGACTCGCAATAAAATTCATACTGTAGATTCTAACATTCTAGTATTAGGTTTCACTTTCAAGGAAAACTGCCCTGATGTGCGTAACACGCGTGTGATTGACATTGTTCGAGAATTTGATAGCTACCATGCCAATGTGGATGTCTACGATCCTTGGATAGATGGGGAAGAAGCAAAACATGAATATGGCATTACACCTATCACAGAACTAAAAAACAACATTTACGATGCAATCATCGTTGCTGTTTCACACAAAGAGTTCGTGGCTATGGGTGTTGATGCAATTCGCGCACTCGGTAAAAAACAGCACATTTTGTTTGATGTGAAGCATATTTTCCCTAAACAAGATGTCGATGCACGCCTTTAATTAAACATAAGATAAATATCAAAATGAAAGTACTCGTCACAGGATCCGCTGGTTTTATTGGTAACAACTTATCTCAACGCTTACTTAAAAGAGGCGATGAGGTGATCGGCATTGATAATCTTAATGATTATTATGATGTCACACTCAAGGAAGCGCGTTTAGCTAAAATCATTGATCACGCAAACTTCACTGAAGCGCGTATTAATTTAGAAGACCGCGATGCTGTTGCCGAACTATTTAAAAAGCACAAGCCTGACCGTGTGGTAAATCTTGCTGCACAAGCAGGCGTTCGATATTCACTAGAAAACCCCTATGCTTATATTGACACTAACATTATGGGCTTCACTAATATTTTAGAAGCTTGTCGGCACAATGAAGTTAAACATCTTGTCTACGCATCAAGTAGTTCTGTTTATGGCGCCAATACCAACATACCTTTTTCAGTACACAATAATGTTGATCACCCTGTTAGCTTATATGCAGCCACTAAGAAGTCTAATGAATTGATGGCGCATACTTACTCACATTTATTCCAGATCCCAACAACAGGATCACGTTTCTTTACTGTCTACGGCCCATGGGGTCGACCTGACATGGCGCTATTCATGTTCACTAAGAATATTCTTGCTGGCAAGCCTATCGATGTCTTCAACTATGGTAACCATCGTCGTGATTTCACTTATATCGACGATATTGTCGAAGGTGTTATTCGCACGTTAGATAAAGTGCCTACCTCAAATGAAAATTGGTCTGGTGATGATCCTGATCCCGCTACCAGCAAAGCACCTTATAAAATTTACAATATTGGCAATAATCAGCCAGTTGAACTAAAGCACTACATTGCTGTGTTGGAAGATTGTCTTGGTAAGAAAGCTATTCAAAATCTTTTACCATTACAAATGGGAGATGTACCTGATACTTATGCGGATGTCGAAGCATTAGTGAAAGACGTAGACTACAAACCACAAACACAAGTAGAAGATGGTATCGCTAATTTTGTTAAGTGGTATAAAGACTATTACTCAATTTAGAAAATACAGCCTGGCGTTATTCGCCGGGCTTATTTGAGCACCTTGTTCGCCTAACCTGCTTCAGCTAGTTTTTTTATCTATGCTGATTTAATCAATTCGGCTAGTTTTTCCACTGCCTCCATCGGTGTTCCATTATACATGCTGGCTCTAACACCTCCCGCTTGCCGATGACCATGCAGACCGATCAAACCTTGTTGCGAGGCAGCAAGTAATACGTTCTCAATCACTTGCTTATCTAGTGAGTCAAAAGTTACATTAATAGCTGAACGATTTTTTTCACACACCTTGTTGACTAGTTTCGGGTTCAAATCAATCGCTTGATATAAAAGATTAGCTCGTTGATTCGCTTGCTCAACCATCGACTTAACCCCGCCGTTTTTTGTCACCCAATCGAGCATTAGCTGCGTGACATAACAAGCAAATACAGGACAGGTATTAATAATTGAATTTTCTTTAACATGCAGATCATAACGAAGTAATTCTGGTGTTTTTTCTGAGACTCTATCAAGCAAGTCATCGCGCACAATAACAACACTGAGTCCGGCAATACCTAATGCTTTTTGCACGCCCGCGTATACCACACCATAGTCTGAAATATTAATATCTTGCATCAAGATACAAGACGTCAAATCTGCAACGACAGGAACATTGGTTTTTTGTACTTTGAGAAACTCTACACCATTAACAGTTTCATTAGGTGTGACATGGAAATAAGCCGATGCTGGATCGATATCCCAGTGCTCGGGCTCAACGCAACATATTTCATCACCATTCTCTTGCAATCCTTGCACAAACTTTATGTCGACATATTTACTAGCTAATGCCGCTGATTTTTTCGACCATAACCCAGTATCTAAGTAGCTTGCATGCTTGGCATTACCTACAAGATTTAGTGCGACAGCATCAAACTGAATTGTTGCCCCACCTGCCATAAATATAATTTTATAATTATCAGGAACAGCATAGAGACGCCGCAATAAATTTTGCGCGCTATTGATTATCGATGAGAATTTTTCAGAACGATGACTTAGTTCTAGAATTGAAATACCGCTATCACGATACAGATTAATATCTTCTTTAATTTGCTGCTTAACCTCTACAGGCAATGCAGCCGGACCGGCGCCGAAATAATGTGTGCAGTGATCCACCAACAATTATAACTCTATAAAATTAATCTTCTACTGGCGGCTGATCTTGATCGTCTTCTTGATCACCTTCTTCCTCGTCACCAGCCAATGACTGAACTGCTTCTATTTCTGTCAACTGCTCATTGTCACCCAATCTAATCAATGTGACACCTTGGGTGTTACGTCCCATTGATGAAATATCTTCAACTTGTGTCCGTACTAACGTACCTCGATCAGTAATCAGCATTGTCTCATCGTTATCAGAGACAAGTACTGCACCCACCACATCACCGTTTCTTCCAGACGTTTGTATTGCGATCACGCCTTGACCACCCCGCTTTTGAACAGGAAAATCTTGAACAGGCGTTCTCTTACCAAAGCCACGCTGGGTGCCAATTAATACCTGCATCTCATTTTCATCTGGCTGAATAGATATCAATGAAATCAGTCTATCCTCGTCAGCAATTTTTATTCCACGCACGCCGGTTGCTGTTCTGCCCATTGGACGAACATCATCCTCATGGAAACGCACTGATTTACCGGTACTTGCCACCAGAACAATGTCGTGGTCACTGGTAGTCACTTCCACACCAATCAGGTGATCATTTTCACGCAACTCTAGTGCAATGATTCCACTTGTTCTTGGACGAGAGAAATCTTTTAGCGCTGTTTTCTTCACTGTGCCTCGGCTAGTTGCCATAAACACATAAGCATCTTGAGAAAAATCTTTCACTGGCAAAATAGCGTTAATTCTTTCGCCTTCTTGTAACGGCAATAAGTTAACGATTGGCTTACCACGAGACGTTCTGCCTGATTGTGGTAACTCATATACTTTTAACCAATACACTTTACCCAGGCTAGAGAAACATAATATCGTGTCATGAGTATTTGCCACAAAGAGATTATCAACAAAATCTTCTTCTTTGACTGATGTCGCAGCTTTACCACGACCACCGCGTCTTTGTGCTTGATATACATCTAACGGCTGTGCTTTGGCGTAACCGGCATGTGACAACGTGACGACCACTTCTTCTTCTTGAATCAGATCTTCAATGGAGAGATCTACTTTAGTGGTGGTGATTTCTGTTTTACGCTCATCACCATATTTTTCTTTAATTTCTTCTAATTCTTTACGAATCACTTCCATCAAACGATCAGGGCTTTCTAAAATCGCAAGAAGACCTGCAATAACCTCTAAAAGCTCACTAAAGTCTTCAACAATCTTTTCTTGTTCAAGCCCCGTTAACCGATGCAAGCGTAGATCAAGAATGGCTTGTGCTTGCACTTCTGACAGGTAGTACTTGTTCTCACGCAATCCACAATGCTCATCTAATCCATCTGGGCGAGATGCTTCCGCACCCGAGCGCTCCAACATATCTGTCACTGCACCAGGCGCCCAACCTTGGCTAATTAATCTTGCTTTTGCATCTGACGGTGTATTCGACGCTTTTATTAAAGCGATCACTTCGTCGATGTTTGCCAATGCAACGGCTTGGCCTTCTAAGATGTGGGCCTTGTCACGCGCTTTGCGTAATTCAAACATAGTGCGTCGCGTGACAACTTCACGGCGATGACGCAAGAATGCTTGTAAAATTTGTTTAATGTTTAATAATCGCGGCTGACCATCAACTAACGCCACCATATTGATACCAAACACATTTTGCATTTGCGTGTGCTGATACAAGTTATTTAGCATAACCTCACTAACTTCACCGCGTCGCAACTCAATAACAATACGCATGCCGTCTTTATCAGACTCATCACGCAAACCGCCGGGAGAGATGCCTTCGATTCGCTTCTCTTTAACTAAGTCAGCAATCTTTTCAATCAAACGTGCTTTATTTACTTGATAAGGAAGCTCCGTGACGACAAGAGTTTCACGATTAGTTTTTTCATCAATTTCAACGTGGCTACGTGCACGCAAATAAATTTTTCCACGACCCGTTTGATAGGCATCAACAATGCCTTTCTTACCATTAATAATGGCTGACGTTGGGAAGTCTGGTCCCGGCACAATTTCTAGAATATCCATCACAGACAATTCTGGATTTTCAATCATAGCGATACACGCATTAATGATTTCATTCAGATTATGCGGCGGGATATTGGTGGCCATACCGACTGCAATGCCGGAAGAACCGTTAATTAATAAGTTGGGCGTTCTAGACGGAAGAACCGACGGTTCTTTCTCTGTTTCATCATAGTTAGGAATAAAATCAACTGTGTCTTTATCAAGGTCAGATAAAACTTCGTGTGCGATCTTAGACATACGCACTTCGGTATATCTCATTGCCGCGGGAGAATCACCATCGACTGAACCAAAGTTACCTTGACCATCAACCAACAAATAGCGCATCGAAAAGTTCTGCGCCATTCTAACGATCGTGTCATAAACGGCGGTATCGCCATGTGGGTGATATTTACCAATCACGTCACCGACAACACGCGCAGATTTTTTATAAGGCTTATTCCAATCATTACCTAGCTCATGCATAGCAAATAATGCTCGTCGATGAACTGGCTTCAATCCATCTCTGACATCAGGTAGTGCACGACCCACGATAACGCTCATGGCATAGTCCAGATAGGACTTACGCATTTCGTCTTCTAAATTAACGGTAAGAATTTCTTTAGCTATAGATGCCATCAAATCAACGCAGAGGGATTTAGTTCCTTAATAAGCCGTGAATTATATCACACCTTTCCCTCAGAAGAGTAAATCTATAAAAACGAAAATTAGCGAGATAAGGCTGCGCTACATGCATTTAACGATTTTTATGCCGGTATTTATGCTTGCTTACCGTTCTTCTTGTCGAATAATTGAGCGATCCTGGAAGTGTTAGGATTTTCTACTGCGCCTCGCTCTGTAATCAGCACATCAACAAGCTCCGCAGGCGTCACATCAAACACAGGATTCCATACGTTTGCACCCTCTGTCGCCATCATTTTCCCTCCTACATGAGTCACTTCCCTTCTGCCACGCTGCTCAATCTCAATTTCATCACCATGGGCAGAATCCAAATCGATAGTACTAGTGGGCGCCACCACCATGAATTTCTTACCCATATGTTTAGCCAACACCGCCAAGCTATAAGTGCCAATTTTATTGGCGACATCCCCATTCGCTGCAACACGCTCAGCGCCCACAATAATCCAGTCAATATGATGCTCTCGCAATGCGCTGGCAGCCGCAGAATCGCAAATCAAATTCACAGGGATGTTTTCTTGCTCTAATTCCCAGGCAGTTAATCTCGAGCCTTGAAACCAGGGTCGCGTTTCATTAGCAAACACGTGCTCCAATTTACCCTGAGCAAATGCTGAGCGAATTACGCCCAATGCCGTACCATAACCTCCAGTGGCCAAAGCGCCAGCATTACAGTGAGTCATCACCGTACTTTGTTTATCAATATAACTAGCACCTAATTCGCCCATGGCTTTATTAGCTGCAATATCTTGCACATGAATAGCGATCGCTTCTTTTTCCAGTGCCGCTAACCACTCATTGTTTGGATTGATTAAGCAATGATGCATGCGCTGTAAAGCCCACGCTAAATTAACTGCAGTAGGACGTGCAGTACTTAATCTAGTGATATCCAATTCTATTTGCTGCTTGGCGCTATCCCCACCCAGCTCAGAATGCGTTAATGCAGATAAAACCACACCATAAGCAGCCGTGACACCAATCGCAGGTGCCCCACGCACCACCATGTCTTTAATGGCATCAAACGTTCCAGCGACGCTATCTATGTGCAAAAATTCTACTGTACTGGGCAACAGACGCTGATCTAATAAAATTAATTGTCGATCACGCCATTCAATGGCTCTATTGGGTAAAGATTTATCCATAATATTTAATTCAAGGTTTTTACTTGTCCTAAGCAGGCTAGAAAGGTAAGTTTAATCATATGCGCACTATTCAAACACTTTTATCTGCTCGCCATGTCGTGCCAGTGGATACACAAAACTCTGTCCTCGAACATCATTCCGTCGCGATTGATAACGGGCGCATTGTTGATATTCTGCCGACACAAAAAGCACTTCAAAACTATCATGCAAATTCGCATATAGACTACGATAACCATATATTAATGCCCGGCCTAATCAATGCCCATACCCACGCGGCGATGTCTTTACTGCGCGGCATTGCCAGTGACATTCCACTCATGGAATGGCTGCAAAATCATATTTGGCCAACAGAACAAAAATGGGCTGATGAAAGCTTTGTTCATGATGGTAGCGAATTAGCTATTGCAGAAATGCTACGTGGCGGCACCACCTGTTTCAATGATATGTATTTCTTCCCGCATGTCACGGCACGAGTTGCATCGACGATTGGAATACGCGCCGTCATTGGCATGATCGCTTTAGAATTTCCCACTGCATATGCAGCATCACCTGATGAATACTTATCAAAAGGGTTAGCCTTATACGATGACTATAAATCCGACCCTTTAATCACCACTGTATTTGCGCCACATGCGCCTTACACCGTCTCTGACAAGACATTTAGCAAGATAAACAGCTATGCCAATGAATTGGATTTACCTATCCATATGCATATTCATGAAACACAATCAGAAATTGAAACCAGTATTAAAGAATTTGGCATGCGCCCACTCGAACGACTGGGCAAGCTTGGCTTAGTCAATCCTAACTTGCTAGCGGTTCACATGACTCAACTGACTGAACAGGAGATACAGCAAGTAGCAGAGGCAGGTGTCAGCGTTATTCACTGCCCTGAATCCAACATGAAACTTGCTAGTGGCTTTTGCCCAACTCATGAATTACTAAAAAATAATGTGCGTGTTATTATCGGCACTGATAGTAGCGCCAGCAATGATGATCTAGACATGTTTTCTGAGATTCGCTCCGCAGCATTAATAGCTAAAGGGGTAAGCGGCGAGGCTACCGCATTCCCTGCCCAACAAGCAATTCGTGCCGCTACTATAGATGCAGCTAAAGCGCTGGGCCTAGATGATGAAATTGGTTCACTTGAACAAGGCAAGTCAGCAGACATTATTGCTATCAGTTGTGACAGCATCGAAGGTCATCCTATATATGACGTCCATAGCCACCTGGTTTACAGCACCAATCAAAGTCGCGTCTCCGATGTATTTGTATCAGGTCGACAGTTACTACGTGAGCGCACGCTGACCACCATCAGCGAAGATGAAATACTTGCAAAAACTGAACAGTGGACGCAAAAAATTTCTCAACCTTAACCAATTTTCTATCAAAGACAATCAATCAACATGGCTAACACAGACAACTTCGACCCCGCTGAAATCAAAAAATTTGAAGACCTTGCCTATCGCTGGTGGGACAAAGATAGCGAATTCAAACCACTGCATGACATTAATCCTTTGCGTTTAAATTTTATCGATGAACGCGTCAACCTGTCAGGAAAAAAAGTATTAGATGTTGGCTGCGGTGGTGGTATTTTATCCGAAAGCATGGCAGCCAAAGGTGCTAGCGTAAAAGGCATCGATTTAGGTAAAGCGCCTCTCTCAGTCGCGCAACTACATGCTAAAGAAAGCAGCCTAGATATCAATTATGAAATGATTGCCGCGGAAGATATTGCTCAACGCGAGCCTGAATCATACAACGTCGTAACTTGTTTAGAAATGTTAGAGCACGTGCCCAGCCCAGAAAGCATTGTGGCTGCCTGCACTAAATTAGTTAAACCCGGTGGACATATTTTCTTCTCCACCTTGAATCGAAATCCCAAATCATATTTATTTGCGGTGATAGGTGCTGAATACATACTCAATCTTTTACCAAAAGGAACACATGAGTATAAAAAATTTATTCGTCCTTCTGAACTAGATAAATGGTGTCGCAACAATAGACTCAACTCTAAAGAATTAATTGGCATGAGTTACAACCCGATAACCAAACACTATTGGCTGGGTCACGACGTCAGTGTTAACTACATGTTACATACCACGAAGTCAGCACTTTGAGTAATGTTGCTACTCCTATCCATGCGGTACTGTTTGATTTAGATGGAACATTATTGGATACCGCACCTGACTTAATACTGGCATTAAATAATTTATTAAAAAGCAATGATCGACCTAGTGTCGAGGTCAATAAACTCAGAAACCTTGCTTCTCAAGGAAGTATTGCGCTAACACGCTATGGATTCCCTGACGTGACTAACGATGCACAGTTTGAACAACTCCGACAAGAATTTCTCCAGCACTATGCTGATTCAGTGTGCGTAGACAGCGAGTTATTCAACGGCATGGAATCTTTACTCCAGACCATTGAGGGACAGAATATACCATGGGGCATTGTTACCAACAAACCCGGCGACTGAACCCAAT
>CAWUWP010000005.1:0-3740 GCA_963926275.1 uncultured Gammaproteobacteria bacterium
CTTTTTCAAGTTCAGTTAATGCGATATTTTTTGAAACTTCAGGTAATTGCCATTGTTCACCCGTTTCAGGATTGATCTGACGCTTTGAACTATTACTATTAAATTTATTATAAAACAAAATAACTGTTCTTAATTCTTCGAACACACCGTTATGCATGTAGGGTGACGTCACGGCAACATTACGCAACGTAGGGACTTTGAATTTTCCCGATTGATTTTCATCATCAACATGTGGATTTTGAAACAATCCTTGATCAACATAGCTCTCATCAATGCCATTTACCGCACGGGCAGACTTATTCACAGGCGTACCAATATTATGATATTGATAGTTACTAAAAGTTTCACCTTTGCGATTTGGGGAAGGTTTAAGTTGATGACAGTTTTGACAGTTAGTGAATTGCTGAGAGAAAAATAATGTCATGCCAAGATCCTCTAGATCTGTCATCTTGTATTGACCGCGCAAATAACGATCATATTTAGAATCAAACGGTGAAAATAATTCACTTTTCTCAAAGGTAGCAATACTGTTGGCCATCGCACGATAAGCGTGATCGCTATCTTCAAAAATATCATCGCCAAAGTGTTGTTTAAATGATGCGACGTAAACAGGGTTTTCTTTTAATCGGGAGATGACACTAGTCTTTGTCGGCATGCCCATTTCAGTGGGATTCAGGAAAGGTTGTTGTGCTTGATCAATGAGATCAGTTTCGCGGCCATCAAGAAACTGACCGCCAACATACAACAGATCATCATTAAGAGAGAATTTCGGGGTGAATGCCGCGTAGGTAATCGTCGGCGTATTTCGGTCACCTAATAATTTTCCATCAAACCCTAGCGAAACTGCTCTTCCGCTTGCATTGCTACGTGGGTCAACAAATGCATGTTGTGGTGAATGACAGGTTGCACATGCCTGACTTCGATTAATAGATAAACTTGTATCAAAAAAGAGAGCACGACCGATTTCTTCTACGGAATCGATCGTGCTCTGTGTTATACCTAACACTGGAACTGTAAGAATAACGCAAGTGAAAATACATCTTATAAAATGCAATTCTGACCTTCCCTATTCATTAAAACTCCTTTATCGAAAGCACATCCTCTTAAAGTAAATATAGAATGATTAACTCTCGTATTAATTAACTAAGTTTGGCGCATCTAAGCTGTTAGAGCCTTCAAAAGCAATCGACTCTAAGCCCATTGCAACGACCGCTTTCTCAATGTAAGTGGTTTGAGTTACCAAGGCATTTACTGCTGCTTTGACTTTTGCATTTCCACTAACGTTGCCTTCGCCTATCATTTGGTCATAGGCTTCACCACTTTGAGCGGTATCCACTATCACTTGCATTTTAGCAATGCTGGCGTTTATAAATTCAAGCAAGTCTTTGTCGGCTTTAGCATCTTTCTTCGCAACAAGATCTGCAAGACTAGGTCCAGCCATCTTTGTGCCATCAACACGAATGTAGCTACCAGTATAAACATTACGTATACCAACTGCATCATAATAGTGTGACCAGTGTGTATTATCGCTGAAACAATCATGCTCTTCTTCAGGATCATGTAACAACAATCCAAGCTTCATGCGTTCACCTGCAAGTTCACCATATGACAAACTACCCATGCCGGTAAAAATAGTAGCAATATTCTCTTCTAAATTACCTTTAGTGACAGCTTTACGTGCTTCACCATCCACAGTCCATTGATCCACCATCCATTGTAGATCATCAACTAACAGATCCACTGCGGCTTTAAGGTAAGCCGCTCTGCGATCACAGTTTCCACCCGTACAATTATTAACATCATAATCACTGGCTGGACGTTGCCCTGCTCCAGCACCCGTACCATTTAAGTCCTGACCCCAAAGTAAAAATTCTACGGCGTGGTAACCCGTAGCAACATTAGATTCGACCTCATCAACTTCATGCAAAGTCTCTGCTAATAATTCCTTAGTAATCTGACTGGCATCCACCTTCTCGCCACCAATTGTCAAACTTTTATTAGCAACGATATTCGCCGTATAAAAAGGATTTTCTTCCGACTCATCACCATAACTTCCGGCAGTGTAGTCAATCATTCCTTCATCAAGTGGCCATGCATTCACACTACCTTCCCAGTCGTCAACAATCGCATTTCCAAAACGATAAGCTTCAGTCTGCATATAAGGCACACGCGCTGCTTTCCATGCTGTTTTGCTTACCTCAAGGTGGTGGTCTGTTGGTTGATCAATAAGTACGTCTATTTTCTTTTGTAATTGTTTGGCTGTCAAAAGAGAGTCGCTGTACATAGCGTGTGCAAGATCAGAATAATGCGTTAACACAGATTCCATTGTGGCTGCTTGTACTGTCCAACTCATCGATAATCCTAGCGATAAAATTATTAATTTCTTCATTTCTATATTCCTGTTAATTTTTAAAATTCAACGGCAAGTTTAGCCGTCACAGTCGTACCATCGAATTCATCAGTACCACCGTCTGAATCGCTGTAGTCATTATCGTGTAGACCTTCAAGAAACAATACTGTGTTCTCAAATATTCCTGCTGAAATTGCCGCAGTAAAACGTTCTTTAGGAAGTTCAAGAATGACGGCTTCATCCGTTCCTTGATAAGCAACGGCGGCTGTCATGCCTATATTTGACTATCACCGTCTGCTTCTAAGTCCCGTTAAATACGTATAGACCGCCGGCAAAAACATTGGCTTTTTCACCTGCAAGCACAACTGATTCACGCACCTCCCAATGTCTAATGTGAGGGGGTCTGAAATCAAGTTAGATTCAAACACACCAAAAGGCACATACATTTGTCCACCACTTAGATAGCCTGCGCCATTAGGATTAGTGATGGTGACAGTCGCGACATCCATTTCCAAATCAGTTTCATCTTCGTCATACAACAAAATAATTTCACTCGTTACCCAGTCATTCACTTCTGCAGCAATACCAACTTCAACTAGTCCGCTAATCTCAACCTTGTTAAACCATCCCTTATTACTCACAGTTTTCTGGTTCGCTTGCGTACTTTCAGCGAGCGCTTCAATTTGCTTACTTTTATTTTCGATAATGTCTTGTTGGCTACGAATCATGTCATTTTGCTTATCTACTTGGTTCTCCAATTGTTGTAGGCGAGCTTTAATTGCTGATAATTCATTTTCAATTTCATCGGCATAAACAATTCCACCACTCACACTGACATAGGTTAGTAATGTCGCTATGGCTAATGTCGTTCTTTTTATTGTCTTCATCCTCAAACTATTAAGTTACTCAAACTATCTGCCCATGTACCTTTGGCTATAATCTCTACTTAAAATTATTTATTGGTTATTTGGTGCAGCTTGTTGATAGTAATCAAAATGCAAATGATTCTCAATACTATACTTAATGGGATTAGCCTTAAATATATGGGTGAATCACAGATAGATTAGAATGTAAGCCTAGAAGGACTGATTTGAGAGTCAGCCCTAGAACAATCACTTTAATAAGCAAAATCTGTCACATTTAAGGCATTGTTACGGTTATCACTAAGTAATATCCATAACCAGGAATACAGCATGGCTTCTGATCATGATGATGAAATATGCAATCCATCAACTAATCGCCCTTTTGAACAGGTATTAGCAACAAATATTTCACGACGTGACATTTTAAAAGGCAGCCTTGCTGCAGCAGCGTCTTTTTTCACACATAGTAGATTTGTACAAAGCGCTAGCGAGCCTCTCATTAACTTTAAGCCTGTGACTATGGCTGA
>CAWUWP010000006.1:0-9459 GCA_963926275.1 uncultured Gammaproteobacteria bacterium
TGGCTGGCTTTAGCGCTTCTCCGGCACGGTCAATATCACGATCAAGTGCTCGCGCTAACCCACACACCGTACTGTCTGTCACGGCGGCTGCCACTGCTTTTACTGATTCAAAATCACCTGGGCTTGCAATGGGGAATCCTGCCTCGATGATATCCACCTTCATTCGCTCTAATGACTTAGCAATATGTAGCTTTTCATCCATGGTCATGGATGCGCCAGGGCTTTGCTCACCATCTCGCAAGGTGGTATCAAATATAATTAATTTTTCTTTGCTGTCCATTTCTACTACTCCGACATGAAATTCACCGCCATATCAGACGGATTCTGCGTATCAACGCAATTATAAGGTAAATAAAAAAAATATGATGTTGGAATACGTTTACCCTCGCCAGGGATCTATAGCCGCTAGCGCGGCAGGAGGAGTAATGCAAAAACAGATACGCATGCCGACAATTTGCTGTCTGCATGAGGTTGAATCTGAATATTATTTGAGCGCTTTTGCATGACGACTACTATATCTGAGTCAATTCTTGTTTGGCAACGCTTATTTAGTAGTCTCATCCTGATTACTGGTCAAACGAGAGCGTTTTCGAACTGAACGTACAATATATATCACAGGCCCCGATAAGGCATATATCAAAAAGACCACAAACATCAATTTAGGTGGATCAATTGAGGCTAGTATAAAGATGCCAACAATCGCTAATAGCGCTATAAATGGTACTTTATTGCGTACATCAAGTTCTTTGAAACTATAGTAGCTAAAGTTACTCACCATCAAACCGCCCGTTAGCAAGGTCAGTCCAAAGGCAACGAACCATAGATCTGCCCCTGTATATTTCAAATCATGGCATGCCCAGACAAATCCCAACATTACTCCCGCTGCCGCTGGACTAGGTAACCCCTGAAAATATCGCTTGTCTTGATCGGCAGAACGCGAATTAAAACGTGCCAAACGTAGCGCTCCTGAAGCGGTAAAGAAGAATGCAGCCAACCATCCCAATTTTTGTAATAGCCAACCATCGTAAATAACATGTTGGAGGGACCATTCAAACATAACTAATGCTGGAGCTAAGCCAAACGACACCATATCGGAAAGACTGTCATATTCCTTACCAAAACTACTCTCAGTGTTTGTAAGCCTTGCCACACGACCGTCGAGCCCATCGAGCACCATGGCTATAAATATCGCGATAGCGGCTTGTTCAAACCTATCTAGATTAGCAGACACAATGGCGTAAAAACCCGCAAACAGTGAGCCTGTAGTCAACAGGTTTGGTAATAAATAGATGCCTTTTCTTGATTTAGTTGGTTCAGTCATTGCGCTAGTTTAATGAATAAATTGAGTCAGTATATTTTTACCAGCTGTGATTTTATCGCCAACCTCGGCAATTTGCTGGACATTTTCTGGTAGATATACGTTAACTGTACACCCCGCCGCGACAAATCCACAACGATGCCCCTGACCAACGCGCTCGCCTGGATGCAAAGCCGTGCTTGCGTGCTGCCATTTGGAATTCAGCTCAACATGCACGACAACATAATCTTGTTCATCAGTACGCACCCAAATCACCAGTGCTCTTTTTATTCCATCAGGCCCTCTCACCCACAGCTGTTCTATTTTACCTTCAGCGGGCCAATGCAAATTAAACTCACCCAAGCTTGATTGTTGAATAGTGTAGCAACAGGCTTGCTGATCAATGAATGGATTTTTCATTTGAGAAATTGATGTAATCACACCATCGACAGGACTAATTGAGGCGAGCGGAATAGGTGGAATTTCACGATGAAAATCGCGTACGAAAAAACAAAAGATAAACCAAGGAGTCCACAAAAGAATCGCGTATGGCCCAATCATAAACTGCACGCCGATTAACATCAGCGTGCCGAATATAACTATTTTTTGAAACTCTTTAGCGATGGGTAGCATATCGCTAAATGTGGTTGCCCACTGGGTGTAATTTTATGAAGAAATACTAATTAGTTTTTAGACTTATCCACTAACTGATTTTCTTTAATCCAAGGCATCATGCTACGAAGCTTGTCACCGACTTCTTCGATTGGATGCTCGCGACCTTGTCGACGCATGGCTTTAAGCGTTGCTGCACCGGCTTGATTTTCTAATATAAACTCACGCGCAAATTTACCTGACTGAATTTCATCTAAGATCTTGCGCATTTCTGCTTTAGTCTCATCAGTGACTATACGAGGTCCACGTGTTAAATCTCCATACTCTGCAGTATTAGAAATTGAGTAACGCATGTTAGCAATTCCGCCCTGATACATGAGATCAACAATCAACTTAAGCTCATGCAAACATTCAAAGTAAGCCATTTCTGGGGCATAACCTGCTTCCGTTAATGTTTCAAAACCTGCTTGCACTAGTGCAGTTGCACCACCACATAACACGGCTTGCTCACCGAATAAATCAGTTTCAGTTTCTTCGCGGAAAGTCGTCTCAATAATTCCTGCACGACCACCACCATTGGCAGAAGCATATGACATTGCCATTTTCTGCGCTGAACCCGATGCATCCTGGAACACAGCGATTAATGTTGGAACACCGCCGCCTTCTTTATAAGTAGAACGCACTAAATGACCTGGACCTTTCGGCGCAATCATAATGACATCTAAATCTTCTCTAGGCTCAATTTGCTCGAAATGGACATTAAAGCCATGTGCGAATGCAATGGTTGCACCCTTTTTAATATTTGGAACAATTTGATCTTTGTACAATGCTGCTTGATTCTCATCTGGGGCCAAAATCATAATCACATCAGAATTTGCTACCGCATCTTCGATAGACATAACTTCTAGTCCAGCCGATTTTGCTTTTACTTCTGATTTCGAATTTGGACGTAACCCTACAACGACAGATACACCAGATTCTTTTAAGTTATTCGCGTGCGCGTGTCCTTGTGATCCATAACCAAGAATGGCTACTTTTTTACCTTGTATAAGGGAAAGGTCGGCGTCTTTATCATAATAAACGTTCATGCTTAGCTCCTACAGACTATTCTTATAGAGAATATTGTTATTAAATTTTTAATAGAGAATTACCGCTGCCAATGCCGACGGCGCCGGAGCGCACAACTTCAATGACATTATAGGGTTTCAGCCTTTCAATCGCTTCGTTGAGCTTCAAACCTATATTGGTTATTTCCAAGGTAATAATGTTTTCGTGTTGTTCTAACTTGCGTGCAGCAAGCTCATGTATCGCAACTTTCAGCTGATCTAATTGCGCATCTTTAGGCTCAATTTTCACCAACATGATTTCACGTTCGAAAGGTTCATTTTCCGTTAGATCCATCAAGTTAATCACATCAACAAGTTTGTTCAACTGCTTAATGATTTGTTGAACGACAGCATCTTCGCCATGTGCGACCACCGTGATACGAGAAATGGTTGCATCATCTGTTGGCGCTACCGTCAGCGACTCAATGTTATAGGCACGCGCAGAAAACAGACCTGACACTCGTGACAGAGCTCCTGCTTCATTTTCTAATAAGATTGATATTATATGGCGCATCTATTTTCATCACATACGGAGCTTACCCGCTGTGGTATTAAACCGAGCAAGGCGTGCAATAATACACGCTCTTGACGCCTTAACAACCGGTTAGGTCCCTAAAGAGAAGATCCGTGACAATTGGCACAGAACGCTCGACTGATACTTCAATAAATTGAGAAGTAGTGATTACTTCTTCTTAACTAAAAACTGGAATTTTCCACCTTCTTCGTTAGATTCTAGTAATTCATTTCCCGTCTGCTTAGCAAACGCTTCAAAATCTTTCACTGAACCTGGATCAGTTGCAACGATACGTAGCACCTGACCACTTTCTAAGCTTGATAGTGATTTCTTTGCACGTAAAATAGGTAAAGGACAATTTAACCCACTCGCATCTAATTCTTGATCAAAATCTGCCATTAACAGAACCTCCGTTATAATTTTAAGCTGTAAAATTAAAGTAATAGAATGTTATTACGATATATAAGTCGTTCAGCCAGTATAGCGGATGAACGTTCCAATAAAACAACTACAGAATGTGTAGTTATGTCTATATTAGAAGACGGTGATATTATGGTTAAGCACTTATACATAGTCAAGCTGGCGATAGCACTAGAATGAACTAGATCACACCTTACTTTGCCCTGTCATAGACCAATTCACTGTTGAGAGTGTGAATTTACTCCCCAGCCCATTGTCATAGAATAAACCCAATACCCTATGTGCCATAATTACCAATAGAACCTGGTCTACTATTATTAGCCCTGACAATTTCGCAAAGAGAGTCACTTTGAACCTAGTCTACAGCCGTGTGCGGTATATTTTATTAGCCGCAACATTAACCATTATGAGTAGCTTCACTGTTGTACATAGTGAAAACGACTACGGTATCGTGTTGCCTGATATTGGTGATCCTGCCAGTGCATTATTGAGCGTCAACCAAGAAATTGAATTAGGTAAAATTTTAGTCGCACAGGTTAATCAGCGCCTGCCTGTCTCAGAAGACCCTGAATTAAGAAACTACCTTCAATCATTAGGAACTCGCCTCATTTCTGGCGGCCTTAATTCCGATTTCCCATTTTATTTTCGTTTGATCTTTGATCCACGCATTAATGCCTTTGCTATGCCGGGTGGAATCGTCGCCATCAACAGCGGGTTATTGGTACTTAGCCAGTCTGAGTCTGAGCTCGCCAGCGTCGTCGCTCACGAAATTTCACACGTCTCACAACGCCATATCGCACGTCGATTTGCGCGCCAGCAAAAATTAAGCGTCATCAACACTATCGCCTTACTGGGGACGGTTTTAGCAACTATTTATGGCGGTGAAGAGGGACAAGCAGCGGGCACTGCCACCCTAGGTGCATTTCGAGATGCTTCATTGTCTTATAGCCGTGCTTTTGAACAAGAAGCTGACCGCATCGGTATGAGCCTTTTAATCAATGCCAACCTTGACCCCTTCGGAATGCCTAGATTTTTCGAACGATTAAATGCCTATTCCCAAATCAATCAAAGCCAAGTGCCAGAATTTTTACGCAGCCACCCTTTAACTACCTCAAGGATCAGTGATTCTAAAGTCCGCGCCGAGCAATTCAAAGGGAATCGCTATGTTGAAAATACCATTCATTTTGAATACGCCAAGGCGCGTACCATTGCTATCTCTTCCGATCCAAATTACCTCATCAGTCATTACCAGAAGCTAATTGAGGAAGAGCCCAGTAACTTACGTTATTACGTCTATTCTATTGCGTTAACCCGTCTTGGCCGGGGCAAACAAGCATTACGCGTACTAGATAAAATATCAGCTAATGATAATGAACGATTTGCATTAGACATTGCACGCGCACAAGCCTTCATTATTGATCGCCAAATAGACAAAGCACTTGAAACATTGCAAGAATTGGATGATTTATACCCACAAAATGAATCAGTGATTTATTATTTTGCGACTGCATTATTAGAAAGTAAAAACCCTAAAAAAGCACTTGATAAACTTGATACACTAGGCGACAACATTACCGGAAATCCCGCAATAGAGCGTCTAATAGCACGTGCTGCAGATGATGCCGGTCAACCCTGGCGCAGCCATGAGGCACTATCGAATTATGACCTCATGCACGCAAGATTTGGATCTGCTATGGAACATTTACTCATAGCAGCACGTCAAACAGGTATCGATCCACATAGCAAAGCACGAATTGAAGCTAAAAAAGATCGATTAAGAGAATTTCAGAACAAACATAAATAAGCTCTGCTTAACAAAGCATAGGTAAAGCATATAAAATACGCTCCAATTTGCAGGCAATAGATCACATATAACTGATGGGAAATCATGAAAATAACTAGACGACATGCATTAAAGGTAGGCTCAATAGGCGCCATTATTGGCACTATTACGGGCTTCACCAAGACAGTATTTGCTGAATGGCCAGCAGCGGCATTTGATACCACCACTTATGATGATTCTTTTGCTGCTGTGACAAATGGCGTAGGACCTAAAGAAGGTGACATCACCATCAAGGCGCCTGAAATAGCCAGTAACGGTGCTACCGTACCTGTCACCGTATCAACCACCATGGCAGGCGTTAAATCGATTAGTGTGTTAGTCGAAAATAACCCGCGCCCTTATATTGCGACATTCTTCATCAATGAAAACATTGAAGCCACAATCACGACACGCATGAAAATGCGTGAGACATCTAATATTGTTGCTATCGTAGAAACTGCTAGCGGTAAATTTATTGCAAAACAATCTGTCAAAGTCACCGCTGGCGGCTGCGCATAATCAAGAGGAATACTCATGGATAAGAAAGTAAAAATTAGAGCCACCTTGAAAGACGGCGTAACAACAGTTAAAGCATTGATGACTCACCCAATGGAAACTGGTGCACGTAAAGATAAGGAATCAGGCGAGTTAGTCCCTGCTGAATATATTCAGGAAGTAACGGTTAATCATAATGACGCAGTTGTATTGAATGCTAACTGGGGAACGGGTATTTCTAAAAACCCTTACCTATCATTCAAAATCAAAGGTGGCGCAGCAGGCGACACTATTATGCTGACGTGGAAAGATAATTTGGGTGAATCAGGCTCAGGTGAAACCAACGTCAAACAAAAGTAACTTCAGACAGCAACATCAGCTGAATCAACTCAGCTAGAAACTTTGTGGTCGCTCGACTTATTGCGTCGGGCGGAAACAAACCCGCCAAACAAAGCATTCATAAATAATGGCAGCGCTGCAGGTAGAGGTACTGGACTTGCTTCATTAAAGCTAACTGAATGGCTCCCCCGATAGTATTACAAGCTAAATCTGTAACTGTGGTATTTCGATTTCTTGTTATTAACTGAAGTATCTTGACATTAAGACTAATCACAAAACCAAAGAACGTCACCAAGAACACTGCAAAAAATTTATTCTTTGCGAAAGATAAAACTCCTAGGAATCCAAATGGTATAAAAAATAAAACATTTTGCACCATGTCAGGAATTGAATGACGCGAGCCATCAGCATGCACGAAGGGCACCCCGTTGAAATCACGGATTTTATCAGCGATCAGGTCATTATCAAAAATAAAATCGAATGGGATTAACGCCCCGTAAAAGATAAACAAGGTGAATAAGAACTATAATACTTTTACGCCATAACTAGTGATACCACTCGTATCGTATAGCTGTTGTGGCTCAGTTGAATTTTCTGTCTGCAAGTTAATATCTAACTAGCTCTAGCAACACGTGTCACAGTGGGTTCAATTCGCTTTTTAGTCGCAGTCGAAACCTTATTAGAATTACGTTTGAACAATTTCGGCACGAATAGCAACGAATTAAACAACATGCTCATCAACGCACCCCCCAACAGTGCACACACTAAACTCTCAATCGAGAACGGCACGCCCGGCTTGTAATAGGTGAGTGTTTGCTCAGCAATATCGTATCGTGTACGGGTTGCCAAATGAACTAGCTTAGCAGTGAGTGGCTTGTGATCAAGTATATAAAGATCATTCTTAACCAACTCAGCCTGCCCTCTAGTTACATTAATATTATTTCCTGTGTCTCGCAATGAAGCTCGGTCACTAGACATAAATGCTTGAATTAACGCATCTAGATCACCTTGGTGCTGTTTTTTAGCAATTTTCTGGTATTCATCCAAATGATTAACTTGCGCTTGGTAGTAGTCACCTAAGCGTTGCGTATATTGATCGACAAAATGTGGCACTTGCATGAACAGCAATACACCTAATGCAAATAACACTCTATCTAGTAGCCCTTTGATAATAAACATAGCTCAAATAACCTGCTTTTATATTTCTGAATAAGAATTAGTGTAGTCACGCTAAAGAAATGACATTAATCTAATTTAAAGACAATAGGAAAACTTTATAGTTTAAAAAGGCTTATTTAAACGACTACAGCGCGAAAATCCGCTGGCATTTAGCTGTTCAATATTTAGACACAACCAATGAAACTCATTAGTTGAATTGTATCGAGGAGATAATGGTGGGCCGTGACAGGCTCGAACTGTCGACAAATTGGTTAAAAGCCAACTGCTCTACCAACTGAGCTAACGGCCCATATCACACTAGCGATACTGCAAGAGCAGTAAAACTGAGTTCATGGAGTATTCTACAGCGACGAATAAATATAACGATCTGTAGGAATACGAGGGGTGCTCATTATACTCATAACGAACGCGTTGCAAAGCAACTTGTGAAGATGAATCGTTATTATTTATTCTTCTTTGTGAAATGGGTTCAATAATTCAGCAGTCCCTATGGCCACTGCCCCAATAAACGATCTTTCATCCATCATATGGTATTGCACCTTCATGGTGAGTGCACTACCGAAAATTATCATCAGCAAGGTTATGAAAGAACCGATAGCCATGGTAGACACTCCCGTGACCCCCTGGCCTATAGTGCAACCAAAAGACAACACGCCACCGAATCCCATCATCACGGCACCGATTAGATGTCCAACCATTTCAGACTGATTGCTGAAAGTTTCAATTCTGAAAGTACGCGAAATAACAGCATAAATAAATGATCCGATGATCATTCCAAACGTCACAGCAATACCAAAATTAATTTGTGCGCCGGTAAATGTCATCAAGTAACTAATCGTGTTTCCTGTCGGGCTAACAAAGGTTAACCCCTGAGGCGCAATAGGATCAAAATCATCCTGACCAATATATCCAGTGACAAACCAAGCCGCGACAACACAGCCTCCCACGGCTAAGCCGGCAAGAATGTTATCAAAGCTAGACCTAAATTCTTCTTGTTTGAGCGCATAAGCAATAAGCCCCAGCCCCACAATTAATGCGGCCACTGTTTGCAAAGTCGTGCCATCAGGAATACCTGTTAAGGCGCTCACACCTTGAGTTAGGCTTTGAGAATTCATGCCTAAATCTTGTAATTCTATATTTGCTTTGTATATGTAGTTAATACGTAACAGCGCTAGCAATCCGCGCAACGTCATATATGCAGTGATACCTAACACCAACACCACGACTAGTGATTTAAGGTTACCGCCACCGACTCGAACCAAATTACGTTGGCCACAACCCGCGGCTAATGTCATTCCGATACCAAAAATGACTCCACCTAGCACGTAGCTAAGATATAAGAACTGGGTAGACAGGTACATTGATTCGTCCAAGCTGATAAAGCCTTGAACGCGCAAAAACTGTACACCGAGTATGGCAATGCCTATGCCAACTAACCAAGAGCCCATACGTCCACGTGAGCCGATATTGACGACATCACTGATCGCTCCCATGGTACAGAAATGGGTCTTATTCCCAACAAATCCAAATACCAAGGCGATACAGAACCCCAAGATGGATACGATGTGTATATTTGAAAGATCTTCCATGAAAATATTGTGCGTTATTTGAAGGGCGCAATTATAGCAGCACCGCCGCTAATTGGCATTCAGAGATGTGAAAAACACTGTAAATT
>CAWUWP010000007.1:0-9575 GCA_963926275.1 uncultured Gammaproteobacteria bacterium
GAGAGATGGGTCGACAGGTTACAGTGTGTTAACACCAATATACGTTGATGAGTTTAACGCCTGGGTATTGGTTGATCGAGGCTGGGTTGCTCAAGGTCCAAGCCGGAACGATCTGCCGCTAATTGAGTTCGAAAGTGAGCAAGTAACAATATCGGGCCGCATTTATGTGCCTTATGGTGAGGCATACAGTTTAGGTGGTATCGCAGATGGAGAAGATTCAAATTGGCCGCGAAGAATTCAATTTGTAGATTACGCGCAATTAGCGACACGCTTAGGAGAAACGATACAACCATTTACGCTTAGATTAGATGTACAAGAGTCAAATGGTTATAGAAGAGATTGGGCAGCAAATAATCTGTCATCAGCAAAACATTACGGTTATGCATTTCAATGGTACGCCATGGCATTCGCAGTGATTGTTTTATGGTGGCTATACAGTATTAGACCTTTGGTGAAAAAAGAATGAAAACTGAAAATTCAAAATTATCTGGCTATTTATTAATAGCAATATTCGTTGTCCCGCTTCTTATAGCGGTTGCTATGTATGTAATGCGTGATTATATCCCGGCGACTGTACCAGTCTCTCGTGGAGAACTAATTCACCCGGCACAGCCAATTAAAACACTTGAGATACAGTTGCAATCAAATGAGACGCTTGACCTTCAAGGTATTGCGGGCAAGTGGACATATCTAGTGTATTCACCAAATGGCTGTGATCTGCAATGTGAAGCATCATTATTTAAATTGCGCCAAACAAAGAAAGCGACGGGTAGAGAATCAAATCGAGTTCAGTCTGCTTTATTGACCGATGCAAATAAAATCACTTCAGATATTCTTAATCGTAATCAACGCACCCATGTTGGCCAGTTACTTCAGTTTGAGATTGAGGATCAACCGAGTAAGCAAAAACAGCTTGAGAACGGAGTTATCTATCTGATTGATCCTATCGGCAATCTAATGATGAAATACGATACCTCGTCAACATCTAGAGGAATGCTTAAAGATATTAAGAAATTATTAAAAATTTCTAATATTGGATAATGGCTTATGAGTAATACATTTCGCAATATTGTATTAGCATCTTTATTTCTAACCTTTGTGGTTGTTGTGTTGGGCGCCTATGTTCGTCTGTCTGATGCCGGCTTGGGTTGTCCAGATTGGCCCGGTTGCTATGGGCATATTATTGGTGTGCCTGATACTGATACAGAATTAGCTCATGCAAATACTAATTTTGATCGAGCGGTTGAAGCGCCCAAAGCGTGGAAAGAAATGATTCACCGTTATTTTGCCGGCACGTTAGGCATATTAATTTTTGTTATTTCTATCTTTCTAGTTAGAAAAGATAAACACGGCGAACGCCATGTGTTTGCCGGCGTAGTACTCTCCAGCGCGTTATTGTTTCAAGCCATGCTAGGCATGTGGACAGTAACCTTACAACTCAAGCCTTTGATCGTCATGGGCCATTTGCTGGGTGGATTTACTTTGTTCAATCTAATTGCCTGGCAATTTTTACGAACCACATCATGGCAACCGCAAATTAATTTAAATATCGCAAAATCGTTGTTTAATATGTCTATTGTTGTTGTGTTTGTGTTGATAGGCCAGATCGCATTAGGTGGCTGGGTAAGCTCCAACTATGCAGCCTTGGCGTGTGTTGATTTCCCTCAATGTCAGCAGTCTTGGTGGCCAGCCATGAACTTTAAAGATGCCTTTGTATTATGGAGAGGATTAGGCGTTGATTATGAATTCGGAGTGCTCGATCACCCCGCGCGTGTGGCAATTCACTATGCACATAGAATGGGAGCTGTGGTGGCGACGTTGGCAATAGTGTTTTATGCGACAAGACTGTGGAAGCACACAGATACTCGGCAATTATTAAAAACTAACGCCATGGTTATATCAGGATTATTGGCATTTCAGATATGTTTGGGCATTTCAAACGTAATATTTAAGCTGCCATTGGCCGTTGCGGTATTACACAACGGAGTTGCCCTATTGCTGTTATTTAGCCTTGTGACCAGTATATATATGCTAAAATCCGCCCGCATTAATCATTAGATTCCGCATTTATTAATATGTCATCAAAGTCATCATCCACATCAGTCAGCAGCGTATTCGGCCCATTGGGTCATTGGCAAGATTACTTAGAGCTATGCAAGCCAAAAGTAGTGGCTTTAATGGTGTTTACTGCAATTGTCGGCATGTTAATGGCAGACCCAGGAAATGTTGCCTTAGCAACCTTCATCTATGCCACGCTGGGTATTGGCCTTGTCGCGAGCTCTGCCGCCGCCATTAACCATGTGGCTGATAGCCGAATTGATGCGGCGATGGATAGAACTAAATTACGCCCCTTACCCTCAGGATCACTCAGTAAGACATCGGTATTAGTCTTTGCCGGTGTGATTGGTGTCGTCGGCATGGGAATTTTAATACTCAAGATTAATATGATTACAGCATTGCTGACGTTTGCTTCATTAGTCGGATATGCCGTTATCTACACCATGTATCTAAAGCGAGCGACACCACAAAATATTGTGATTGGTGGTGCTGCCGGCGCAACTCCGCCACTATTAGGCTGGACGGCGGTCACCGGGCAAGTTGAAGCTGATGGGCTTTTGTTGTTGCTAATTATTTTCACTTGGACACCGCCCCATTTTTGGGCGTTAGCGCTGTATCGTAAAGAAGAATATGCAAAAGTAGACATCCCAATGTTGCCTGTGACTCACGGGGATGATTACACGCGCCTACAAATCACTTTATATACAATATTGATGTGCGTGATTACCATCTTTCCATTTTTTACTGGAATGTCAGGGTGGCTGTACCTGGTGAGTGTGTTGTTGCTGAATGCAGTGTTTTTGTATTACGCCATCAGTTTGCAGATTACTAAGAGTAGAACGAAGGCAATTAATACCTTTGTTTACTCAATTATTTATTTGATGGTGCTTTTTGCAGTATTACTATTGGATCGATACTTACCGTTGATTACTTAGGCTTGAATGAAGCCCTGAAGTTTTTTCATCGCGTTATTTTCTAATTGGCGTACACGTTCTGCCGAAATACCATAATGTTTAGCAAGCGTTTGTAAGGTTTGCTTTTTCTCAGATAGCCAGCGTGCCTTAACAATTTCACGACTTCTTTCATCAAGCTCACTCATGGCTGAAAACAGTCGACCAGTTTGATGCTTAGACCAATCATTTTTCTCGAAGTTAGCAGCTGGATCCTTGCTGTCATGAGCTAAATAGGCTGAAGGGAAAAAAATATTATCTTCATCATCAGAGCCATTAGATGCATCAAAACCTAAGTCTTGACCGCTAAGACGCGACTCCATTTCTAACACGTCACTAGGCTTAACACCTAGCTCCATAGCCACAGATTCGACTTCTTCGTTGTTTAACCAACCTAATCTTTTTTTCTTGCTGCGTAAATTAAAAAACAATTTGCGCTGGGCTTTGGTGGTTGCCACTTTCACGATACGCCAATTACGCAGAATAAATTCATGCATTTCCGCACGAATCCAATGCACTGCAAATGACACAAGGCGAACATTTAAAGTAGGGTCGAAGCGTTTGACCGCTTTCATCAGGCCGATATTACCTTCCTGGATAAGGTCAGCTAGCGCTAGTCCATAGCCGTTATAACCACGCGCAACGCGGACAACGAAGCGTAGATGGTGAGTAATGAGCGCACGCGCAGCCTCAAGATCTTGATGATCTCTTAGGCGTATTGCTAAGCTCTGCTCTTCTTCTACAGATAAGATGGGCAGTTGGTACGCCGCATTGATGTAGGCATCCAAACTTCCCGCTGATAAAGTTAGCTCATGTGGCTGTGGAATGACCAAGCTGTTAGTCATGGCTTTTGCTCTCCAATTCATACATTAAGTTAGTTTAGCACTCTCCAATTTAGAGTGCTAACCAGTTGTATAGTTCCTACTGCGAGTAGTCAGGTCACGATATTCACTTTATCGACCATACTTGCCCATAGTAAGAGATAGATTCATGCCAGGAGTCCAAGTTAGCAAAGCCGATCTTGCCCATATCTTTGGTGTAGACCAGCCGACAATTGACGGGTGGTTAGACAAAGGTTTGCCGCATATGCAAAAAAGAATTCAAGATCGAGAACGTCAATCATTTACAAGAGAATTAATATTCGATACAGCGGATGCCATCAATTGGCGATTGACCGCACATAATTTAACCGAAGACTGGTAGCGCTAACAATAAGGTCTAAGCTTATGCGTCACTGCTACCCATGCGGCGCCTACGCCTAGTAAGCTAGCGCAAATAATAATCAAACCAGCCAGGTCTATCGATAATGATGTTAACTGAAAGTCGCTACCAAATAGTGATGATAACGTCGTCGTCGAATGTTGGATAAGCCAACGACAGAGTGAAACAATAATCAGCGCTGCGATAGCCCCGGCAATTCCCAGCCAAAACCCTGAGTATAAAAATGGTCGCCTAACATAGGCATCACTGGCGCCGACAAGTTTTATAATCTCAATTTCTGCGTGACGACTAGTGACTTCCCAGCGTATTACATTGGCGATGATTAAGCCTATAGCTAATAACAACACAATACTGACTATCCATTGGATGCGATTAATCATCGCAAGTATGGCTTGTAAACGTTGAAACCAAAGTAAATCAAACTGAACCTGTTGAACCTGCTGTAAATTTATTAGCTCATTTTCTAGTCTTTGTAATGACTCAAGATCTGATAGCGTTGCTTTCGGATTGACAATAATTAAATGAGGCAGGGGATTTTGCGGTAAATTTTCTGCAATAGAATCCAAGCCCATTTGTTGTTTGAATTCATCTAATGCAACTTGTTTGTTGATAACAGACGCGTTTACAAATTCACTTTTATTGGCAATAGTCGTTGCTAGTTGCTGTGCTTGCGCATAGCTAACGTTGTCGGCTAAAAATAGAGTGATTTGTTTGTCGCTATCCCAGGGATGGGTCAATTGCTGCACACTTGAAAATACCACATACAGACTCATTGGAATTGAAAGTGCAATGGCAATCATTAATACGGTAAATAAAAATGAAACGGGACTGCTGATTGCACGATTAAAACTGAGTTTAAAACTAGCGATATGATGCTCAAACCAAAGGATGGCCCGAGCATTTAAACTGCCTTGAGTGATTTTATTTTTCATGGTGCGGAATTAATTGACTAAATATCCGCTGTCTAAATTCAATATCTTCTTATTAAAGACTTTGATTAAGCTAACATCATGACTAGCAATTAATGCAGTGACGCCAACTTGATTAAAATCTGAAAATAATTTCATAATGTCAGCAGATAATTCCGGGTCAAGATTACCCGTTGGCTCATCGGCTAATAATAGTCGCGGTCGGTGAACAATGGCGCGTGCAATTCCAACACGTTGTTGTTCGCCGCCTGATAAAGAGATAGGACGAGCTTTTTCTTTGTTCAATAAATTTACTTTATCAAGCGCAGCTCTTACTCTTCTTGGAATGTCCTTAGGGTTAAAACCGTTTATACGTAGTGGAAGAGCAACATTTTCAAATACGTTTCGATCATTGAGTAGACGGTGGTCTTGAAATACTAAACCCATTTTTTTTCGAAAAGAAGAGATAGCGGATTTATTTAGACCGGTGACATTTCTTTCATCGAAATAAAGTTTACCGCGAGTCGGTGCTTCAATGAGCGCAATAACTTTTAATAAGGTGCTTTTACCAGAACCCGACGGGCCAGTAAGAAAGCACATTTCGCCATCCTCTAGTTGAAGATCTATTTGAGCGAGAACTTCACCACTTTCAGGGTAACGCTTGCAAATGTTTTGAAGTCGTATCATTTGATAATAATTTTGCAGTTATCCACCAATCAGTGCGGTGGTGAATTCTTTGGCATCAAACACCTGAAGGTCGTCAATTGCTTCGCCGACACCGATATAACGGATAGGCAAGCCCAGGCGATCAGCGATCGCAATTACAACCCCACCTTTTGCCGTGCCATCCAATTTAGTAATGCATAAGCCAGTGACATTCATCGATTGGTGAAATTCCTCCGCTTGGCGTAAAGCATTTTGACCCATGCTGGCATCCAGCACGAGTAACGTCTCATGAGGTGCGTCGGTATCAATTTTATTCATGACCCGTTTTACTTTCTGTAGCTCGGTCATTAAGTCATTCTGAGTATGAAGACGTCCTGCGGTATCGGCAATTAACACGTCAATATTACGGGCATTAGCAGACTCAAGTGCGTCAAAGACTACTGAAGCGCTATCAGCCCCCGTTGACTGTGAAACGACAGCGACATCATTGCGTTCACCCCAGACAATTAACTGCTCAACCGCGGCGGCGCGAAAGGTATCGCCGGCGGCTAGCATGACTGACTTACGATTTTTCTTTAAGCGTCTGGCAAGCTTGCCGATGGTCGTGGTTTTGCCGGCGCCGTTGACGCCTACCACTAAAATTGAAAAAGGTTTGATTCTGCCGAGTGACATCGGTTTATTGCAAGGATCAAGAATTTCAAATATGCATTGGCATAGCAATTCAGGGATATTTGGACGAGCATGAGTTTTACTTTCCTGATTGACTAGACTTTTCAGTTGGTTCATAAGCTTATCGGTAGTCTCGATACCTACATCTGCCATTAATAAGCCATCTTCGACGTCCGTGATAATGTCTTCAATGGATTTAGTAGTATCTTCTTGGATGCCCTCAGTGAGTACACCGCGAGTTTTAGATAAACCTTGTTTTAGTCGGTCGAGCAAATTTTGGTCAGTCATATATTTAAGTAAATAACGGTAAGAAATATAATGCTATGCTTGAGTTGAACAAATTAATCAACACGCTGTCGTAAGACATGAATCTTATTGTAACGTAACCACAGTTAGTCAATGCGAATGAAAAATATTATTTTATCAATAAATACAATTTTAGTTTCTTTTTTGTTAGCAACAAGTAGTTGGGCAGCAGTTCACGAAAAGACGCTGGAAAATGGCTTGAAAGTCATCGTAAAAGAAGATCATCGTGCCCCCGTTGCCACGGCTCAAGTTTGGTACAAAGTCGGGTCGGCAAGTGAATATGGTGGAATCACCGGTGTTTCACATGTGCTGGAACATATGATGTTTAAAGGCACTCCTAAATACCCTGTGGGGCAATTTTCAGAAATTCTAGCCAGTATCGGTGCGCGTGATAATGCATTCACAAGTCGAGACTTCACCGCCTATTACCAGTTGTTTGATGTCTCAAAACTGGAAACAAGCTTTGATCTCGAATCAGATCGTATGGCGCAATTGAATTTAGATGAATCAGAATTTATAAAAGAACTGGAAGTGGTTAAAGAAGAAAGACGACTTCGAACAGAAGACAATCCCAATGCCCTCACCTATGAGCAGTTTAGTGCAACAGCATTTAACAGTAGCCCATACCATCACCCTGTCATCGGCTGGATGAATGATCTAGATCATATGAAAGTTACCGATCTGCGCGAGTGGTACCAGCAATGGTATACACCAAACAATGCAACGTTAGTGGTGGTGGGAGATGTCAAACATGAGGAAGTATTTTCATTGGCAGAGAAATATTATGGGCAAGTGCCATCGCGAGAAGTTGCCACACTCAAAGCTAGGTTAGAGCCGAGACAAGTTGGTGAACGTCGAGTTGAAGTTAAAGCGGTAGCCAAACTCCCTTATATGATTATTGGTTATAAAGTTCCAACCTTGAAAACAGCC
Source organism: uncultured Gammaproteobacteria bacterium (assembly GCA_963926275.1). Classification (GTDB taxonomy): domain Bacteria; phylum Pseudomonadota; class Gammaproteobacteria; order UBA4575; family UBA4575; genus UBA1858. The sequence continues at coordinate 7,709 of CAWUWP010000007.1, forward strand.
GAAGATAGCCGCGAGGCATATGCGCTGAATATTTTGTCAGGGATACTTGATGGCGGGAGAAGTTCTCGTTTAAGCAAAAATCTTGTGCGAGAGCAAGAAGTCGCTGCCAGTGCTGGAGCAGGATACAATCTTTATTCAGCTAGAGAGAGTCTGTTCTTATTTGATGGGACGCCAAATGCTGAAAATACTTTAGAAGAGTTAGAAATGGCAATAACCCAAGAGATAGAAAAATTACAAAATGAATTGGTTAGCGAGCGAGAATTAAAGCGAGTTAAAGCACAAGTGGTGGCGGGCGAAGTGTACCAGCAAGATTCAGTGCAAAGGCAGGCTTATGTTATTGGTTCTTTAGAGACAGTCGGTTTGGGTTGGCAAACAATGAACGAGTACGCAGATAATATTCAAAAAATTACTGCTGAAGATGTGCGTGATGTTGCTAAAAAATATTTGACCGATGATTTTAAAACAGTAGCAATTTTAACGCCGCTAGCACGCGCAAGCGATGGTGAGAAATGAGAAAGAAAATGACTATGTTAGTTCGATCTGTGAGTGTAATTTTAGCGTTAAGTGTTTCTTCGGTCGCTTACGCGTTGCCTGAAATAAATACATGGACAACAGAAAACGGAATCAAAGTATTGCATGTTAATTCTTCAGAACTGCCGATGGTAGATTTAGCGCTAACATTTGATGCGGGTAGTGCGCGTGATGACAAGCTGGCAGGATTGTCGTCTATGACACATGGATTACTAAATAAAGGCACAGGCAAATTTGATGCAGATGAAGTTGCTTCAAAATTTGAGGATGTTGGCGCCCAATTTAGTGCAAGTGTGGATCTAGATCGTTCTAGCGTAATGTTACGCAGCCTTACCAGTGAAGAAATATTTGATGACGCGTTAACAATGTTCATTAGTGTTGTTTCAGCGCCTTCATTTCCTGAACGTGACTTTGACCGAGAGAAAAAAAGATTATTGATCTCTTTAGAAGACAGTGACCAACGCCCCAGCGATATTGTTGAAAAAAAGTTTTTCGAGTTACTCTATCAGCAACATCCATACGCACAGGCGCGATATGGAGACAAGCAAACGGCTAATAAAATTTCCCTGCAAGATGTAAAAAAATTCCATGAAAATTACTTTGTAACTACAAATTCTATTTTAGCAATTGTTGGTGATGTGACAAAGCATCAGGCAGAAATTATTGCAAATAAGATAAGCACTTCATTGCCGAAAGGAAAGGCGAAACAAAAAATTGTAGCCGTGAAGCCTTCTTTAGAAACAAAACAGCATATTGATTTTCCATCCCTGCAATCGCATGTACGTATGGGACAAATTGGTATTGAACGCGGCAACCCAGATTATTTTAATCTGTATGTAGGCAACCATATACTAGGTGGCGGCGGATTCACTTCTCGTTTGGTGAAGGAAGTACGGAGTAACCGAGGTTTGTCTTACAGTGTGTATAGTTACTTTTTGCCGTATGAGCAATCTGGGCCATTTATGCTGGGCCTCCAGACTCGATCAGACCAGGTCACAGAAGCAATTCAAGTGTGTAATGAAGTGTTGTCAGGCTTTATTGAAAACGGACCCACTCAAGAAGAGCTTACTTTGAGTAAGCAAAATATTATGAACGGATTCCCACTGCGCATCGATAGTAATAGAGATATTCTTGGTTACTTATCGTTGATGGGTTATTACGATTTGCCGTTAACCTATTTGAATGATTTTAATGAAAAGATTGAGAAGGTTAGCTTGGATGATGTGAAGACGGCATTCCGTAAGCATTTAGATTTAAATTCATTCGTTACCGTAGTCGTTGGCAGTGAACAAGAGCCACAAGAAGAAAAATAATTTAGCGCGCGCGCCTCAGCAAG
>CAWUWP010000008.1:0-9206 GCA_963926275.1 uncultured Gammaproteobacteria bacterium
CAAAATGCTAATCGCAAGACATCGTATGATCAATAAATTACTTGCAGAAGAATTAGCGGGAGCTATTCATGCACTTTCTATACATTCATTCACTCCCTCTGAATGGTCTGAAAAGAATCAACAATCACGCCAATCTCCACCTTGTCTAGGTGGCGCGAAACGTGAACAATCTAATTAATCTCAAGTAATACTATCCATGCACACAAATGATGCCCAAGAAGAAGTAGTACGCAGAATTTTAGAGTTTCGCGTGGAACATAGAGACTTAGATGATGCCATTAATGCTTTATCACAAGCCGACTATGTTGATCAGCTACAATTAAAACGCCTCAAAAAGCGCAAGTTAAATATTAAAGATACTATTCGGAAATTAGAAAGTGGTTTAATTCCAGACGTGGACGCTTGAATTATTGTTGCGCTATTTTTTCTAACGCATGCGTCATCTTTTTCTCATCGATAGGAAAAGCTACTTCTGCACTAAAGTTAAATTGTCGTCTCAATTTATCCAGATGATTTTCAAATTCTTTTTCATATAGCACAATAAACTCTATTTGCTGATTTGTTTGCGCCACGGCAATAATTGACTCTAAACTGCTAAGTCGATCTCTAAAAGTATGCTGATAATTAAACTCAGCAACAATCACATCAACTTTTTTCTTCTTCAGCAATGATAGTGCTTTTCGCATTGAGGACTCTATAACCACTTCATAACCAAACTGCTGATATAGATCACGAAAGTCCGGATAGCCCCCGAGCTCGATCACAGCCAATAATAATTTATTATTCAATATCGTGCAATCTGGACTGCTCTTTCGTGATCGCGCGTTATTTCACCTGTATGCAGAGAAAAACTGTTGCGCTTTCTATCTTCAAAATACAACTCTAGCGTCTCAGTAATAACTGGAAAAGAAAGATCAGCCCAGGGAATATCAGCTTCATCAACAAATTCTGTTTCTAAACTCTCTATGCCTGAGGACGCTTCACCATCAATCACATCTGCTTTAAACATGACATAGACCTGACTAATGTGCGGCAGATTATAGATAGCAAACAATTCTAGATTCGAGGTCCGTGCGGTTGCTTCCTCAAATGTTTCGCGTGCTGCTGCTTCTTGTATGGTTTCATGATTCTCCATAAATCCAGCAGGCAACGTCCATGTGCCTATACGTGGCTCTATTGCTCGCTTACAGATCAATATCTTATCTTGCCACTGGGCAACACAGCCAGTCACAATTTTAGGATTTTCGTAGAACACCATGTCACAGTGCAGACAGCAATGCCTTAAACGATTATCACCTTCTGGAATTATTTGCTCAATCTCACTTGATCCACAGCTACTGCAAAATTTCACTTAACATGCCTCGTTTGATATATAACACCGAATACTTAATACCAACAAGGTAGCATGACACACACAATTTATGAACCAGCGTGTGAAATTTATTGCCTGTAGATATCTTCCAACAGAGCAGGTTTTCTAAAAATATAACCCTGGCCATAATCAACATCAATTACTTTTAATGCCTTGATAATTTCTGGCTTTTCAACAAACTCAGCAATGGTTTTAATACTCATGGTGCGCGCAACATTAGTAATTGCCTGCACGGTGGCAAACTGGGTTGCATCATCTAGCATTGCTGAAACAAACGAACCGTCAATTTTCACGTGATCAACGTCGAGCTGGTTTAAATAATTAAATGAACAATAACCCACACCAAAATCATCTAATGAGAATTTATAACCAACTGCCTTCAGGTTATGAATAAATTTCTGCGCTCGAGTAATACTTTTAGCAGCCACACTCTCAGTGATCTCAAAACATATACAGCTAGTGGGCACTTGATACTTTCCTGTCATCTCTAACAAAAACCTTTCAAACGCAACACTAACGATAGAATGACCTGAGAGATTGATCGATATACTAGGTATCTTTACTCCACTCTGTGCTTTTTCTCTAATATCTTTAAATACTTTTTTACACACCCATTGATCTATTCTTGTTGTCACTTCTAGTGACTCTGCTGCCGAGATTAGCTCTTGAGATGAAATGTATTCATTTTTCTTGTAATCAAATATTCTCAATAACACTTCATACGAATAATTATTATTAACATCTGACAATGACACTATTGGCTGAGCAAATACTCGAATTTATCATTCTGTAGTGCATCCTCAATCACAATAGCGTAATGCATCTTGCCTGAGTGATACGCCATCATAGTGTCTTGTGCCGCTGCGATATGTACACAATTACGACCATTTTCTTGCGTTGAGCGTAGTGCAAGATTTGCTGCCGCTAATATTTCTTCTAACGTCCCGTGCTGATCGTTAAGTGGGATTACACCTATAGACAAGGTGATATCAATATTATTCTCATCAAAGCTAAAATTATAGTCTTTTACTTTTCTTCGTATTAACTCGCATATTTGAACACTTTCTTCAACTTTCATGCCATCTAATATGACACCAAATTCATTGTCCGCTAGTCGTCCAAATACATGATTATTGGGAAGGTATTTTTTAATCACCTTGGCTAATGCTCTCAGTACATAGTCACCTGCTTCATACCCATAGTTTTCATTCACCCCTTTAAATCTATCCATATCTATTGTGCAAACACTGCGATCTTCATGGAGACTGTTATTAAGCCGCTTAGACAACTGAGCAATAAATTCTTCTCTTAACAGATAGGGTTGCTGTTTCTCGTTGTCGGCATTATTGATTTTTTCGATACACACAAAATAATGTGGTGTTTCCAAAAACTCGCCTTTAGAGATAATAAAGCGCAGGGATAGCTGGCTTCGCTCGACTAGTATGACAAATTGAGATTTCTTTTCGAGTTTGTTAGCGATTGATGCGCGGATCTCAGGGGTGTGCATAAAGCCTTTGATGGGCTCACCCACTTTTGTTGATTTTACGATTTGTCTAAAGGCATCATTCGCATAAACAATGACACCATCGTCCATAGACATGATACCTATAGGCGTAGGCAATTCTTCAGGGTTAATCTTCGGGCTATGGTGATCAGATTTTTCTAGCGCATCAAGATTATTTTGATACTTAATGTGTCCTTCCATAGTTTATTTACACGCATTTTCACTTAAACTTTAATATAGTCAATTTATTGCAACGTGATTCTGCTAGCCGGCATCTATATAAGTACAACAGGCTCATAAGACAATAATTTATTATATTTATAATATTTATCCTGCATTAATAAAACCAATATAGTGCTGCATAGCCTTACTGATTAGTCAGCGCAGTCAACTGAACGAGAGGGATCTTTTATCCATTGACTCCAAGAACCGATAAAAATTTTGGTCGGAGGCATCCCTGCAACCGCTTGCGCAAGTAAGTTATGACACGCTGTCACACCAGAACCACACATATTAACTACATTAATTAATGGCTTATCTTGAATAATATTAGTGAATCTTTGATGAATGATGTCAGCAGCCTCAAACACACCCTCTTTAGTCAAATTTTCACCAAACGGGAGATTATTTGAGCCGGGTATATGGCCAGGCACTGGATCTATATTTTTATCTTTTCCGGTAAATCGATCAGCTGCACGCGCATCAATTAAAGTGATTTTATTAGCCTCTAACTGTTCGCGCACTGTGTCGACATCAACCAACCAATCCATATTGGCAGATCCTGTGAAATTACCTGCTGAAAATTCAACTTTATCTTGATTAAGAGCTAAGCCTTGTTGATCCCATTGTTTCATTCCACCATCTAATACCGCGACCTTCTCATGCCCCATCCAACGCATCATCCACCATAGTCTTGCAGCAAATGCGCCTGAAATATCGTCATAGGCAATTACTTGAGTATCTTGATTAATCCCCCATGCTTTTAACTGCGCTAAAAACACATTCGCATCTGGCAAAGGGTGACGACCTGAAGTTTCGGTCATGGCTGATGATAATTGCGTATCCATATCTGCAAATTGCGCCATCGGCAAATGACCTGACTGATAGCTTTTCAAACCGCCTTGGATATCTTTAAGACTAAAACGACAATCAAATATGCGCACATCATCATCGTTAATAATTGTATTAAGTTGCTGCGCAGAGATAATGGTTGAATAACTCATAATGGTACCTTTCTAATATTTTGTAGTGGTATTATAATTTGATTATAAAACAAAAAACAGTATCGAATAGAGACTATCAATGTGATTGAAACCGAATCACATAAGATGTAAACCTATTTACTTTCTTTTTCTTCGCGTTCGATAATTCTGCATACCCTGAATGGTTTCATTATAGGGTATTTGTTCAAGTGTCCCGTAGAGCTCTATTACACTTTGGATTGTATTAGTGATATTCTTGATTTCTTCTGATCCATCGTTAGCCACTAAAGCATGTAGCCCGTGCAGACCTCCGAATTGAATTTTAGCCCACACACCATGTGGCACTTGAGCCAAGTCATCTTCATATTCAAATTCTGCTAAGCCCGCTTGCTTCAATTGTTCATATACACACGAACATTGCTGTTGATGTTGCGGTGATCGACAGGCTATATCTGGCCCGGCTCTTCGCGTGACTAAATCACCTAGCTCGCAATCAAATTCATTTGATACTTGCGTTAGTGCAAATACGCATGCGTCACCTATCATTCAACATTCCTTTTAGTTAGCTGACTTAATTGAAACCATACAACTCATATCTTCATTACCTCTTACTGGCTCGGTAAAGAACCTCCTCATCAATACGTTTTTCTTGCGACATACATTTTCAAACAACTTAGTCGCAGGTGCGGGTGCGCTCACATATACATCATGACATGACAAATCTGTATGCGATTGCATCGCTCGCATAATATGGGCTTCCACGGTGGCGCACCCATCATGGGGATTTTCAACTAATTTTTTAAGTGATTCATCTAAGGCAATACCTGTATAACAAAAGTTATCAAACGCATCAGCCCACGAACGACACAAATTATTCATATACAAACCATCTCTAACACAAGACATCCACACCAAGTGAATATTCAAGTCTTGTTCTTGTGCAGTGATATGCTCTAACAAACTTTTTATTGCTGCAAATCCAGTATCGAAGGCAAACAGAATGACGGGGCGATTAGCACTTTCATCATAGATAAAATCTCCAAATGGCCCATGCAATATTAGACCATCACCCAAACGCATTTTGTCTGCAACTCGTGTTGAAATTTGGTCTTCGTTACTGACACGTAGATGTAATTCAATCAATCTACCCTCACAGGGACAACTAGCAATTGAGAATCGACTTGTTCCTATCCCATCCAAGCTAATTTCTACATATTGTCCCGCTAGATAACGTAACCGGCTAGTGCGAGGCGTTTGTACCACAAGGCGAAAGACTTCTTTAGCCAATTGCTCAACCTTGCGTACTTTTACATTTAATTTTTGTATAGGAATATCAGTGACGGCATTGGCAACCACGGCATCAATAACAACATCATCATTAACTGCACACACACAAGTAAGCATATGGCCTTGAAGTTTTTCTGCCTCAGGTAAAACATATTCACGCGTTCTTATTTCTTTTGTAGACCCGCTAATTAAACGTGCCTTACACAATCCACAGGTACCGCTACTACAACCATAATTAATAGACACACCTGCACGAATTGCTGCCTCAAGAATAGTTTCATTCTCCTGCACCATAAACGACTGTTGATTACTATATAGAGTAACTTTGTGTTCCATAACTAATGCTCACGCAAATAATTCATCTCAGGGCTAACGATATACCTTCCAGCCTCAATCAAATCGACACTGCAATTGTTTAACGCTAAGCTGCGGCAACTATGCGCCTATTCTCGTTTAAAAATTTTCGAATCCTCGTATTGTTGATTATACTCGCGAGCGTTGCCAATTATGTCAAAGACCAAAAACTGGTCACACAAGGCTGGTATAAATCACTAGATATCGTAGTTTACCCTATCAACCCGTCAAATAGTCCAAGTGTAGACAGATACATAGACGCACTATCATTACGAAGTTTTTCACGCATAGATAATATGGTTAAGCGTGAAAGCAAAAAATATAACATTGTCTCTAGCGTTCCAACAAACACTCGTTTAGGTCAGACACTTAGTAAAATTCCACCGCCACCACCCAGTCCTGATAGCAATATTTTAAATATAATGATGTGGAGTTTAAAACTTCGAATTTGGGTTTGGAAAAATGCGCCAGACGAAATTAATGACAAGCATTTAATTCGCATGTTTGTACTGTATCACGATCCCTCTATCATGCCTCAGCTTCAGCATTCCGTTGGCCTGCAAAAAGGCTTAGTTGGCATTGTTAATGCCTATGGCGTTAAATCACAAGCGATTCAAAACAGCATGGTTATTGCTCATGAATTTTTACACACGGTGGGGGCAAGCGATAAATATGATGCGCAAGGAAACCCAATTGCACCGGATGGCTTGGGCAACCCCAATCAATCACCTTTATACCCACAGAAAAATACAGAGATTATGGCTGGAAGGCGTGCATTAAGCTCCTCTCATGCAGAGATGCCAAATAGCTTTAAGCGCATTGTCATTGGAGAAAAAACAGCTCGAGAAATTGGCTGGTTGAATGATATATAATTCTATCCATGCACACTCATCTTGATCAAATAGAAAGCTATATCACCAAAGACGGCTCCAGAATACGCGAGCTGATGCATCCGGATGCCCATTCTAACATCAATCAAAGTCTCGCTGAGGCAACTGTACCCGCAGGCATTCAAACTGAGTTACATTTACACAAGAAGTCTGAAGAAATTTATCACATCACCCAAGGTGAAGGTTTAATGTCACTCGGAGATCAACAATTCCTCGTCAACGTGGGTGATACAGTTTGTATTCCAACCAACACTGCCCATAAAATTTCTAATGTTGGCAAACATGATTTAGTATTTCTCTGCGCCTGCAGTCCTGCCTATACTCACGATGATACTGTTATAATTCATCCTTAAACACATACATACGAAACCAGCGCTGTGAACAAAAAAATCAATCTTAATGATTTAATCAAAAAATCTGAAATAACCGTGGGAGTTCTCTCTGACACTCACAACCAATTGAACGACATTGTCATCAATTCATTTCACAATTGCGACGTGATTATCCATGCAGGTGATATAGGTGATGCGGACGTGCTTGATCAGTTAAACACTAAAGCAGATTATATTTTCTCTGTCAGAGGGAATAACGATATCGAAGAAAAATGGCCTAAGCATGATCTGAGTACATTGGCAGAGATCCCTGACAATATTGAATTATCTTTTGACAATGAAATTATTGCTGTCACTCACGGACATCAATTTCATAAAGTTCAGACTCGCCATGATAAATTAAGGGATCAGTTCCCACATGCTGATATTATTATTTATGGTCACAGTCATCATATAGCGTGTGATCAACAACAAAAACCATGGGTGCTTAATCCCGGTGCAGCGGGTTACACGCGCACTTTTGGCGGCGCCTCTTGCATGATTTTAAAGTATAAAAACAAACACTGGGCTATCGAGCAATTTCGACTTAACGAATAAAAAATTCATCACTTAATGCAGCATTCCCTGAATAATCTCACCATCGGGATGCAATAAAGATAGATACTCGATTTTATTGCTGAATTCAACAGCCACACCACTATATCTATCCGAGCCATTGATACTGAATTCAAACTCATAAAATCGGCGCAACTTTACTCGACCGTTCTTACGTGCTGGAAATACTTTATTCAAATGAATTGACTGATCTAACATCTGCACGTGATTTTGCATACAAAACGAGTGGCATCGTTTCATTGCAAATTCACGTGAGCGTAATCCATCTACCCAAAACCACACACCTGCCGCAATAACAGCGAGTACTATAAAAACATCCATTGATTTAGGCGTTATCCTAGTTGTTTGAAGATACTATCTCTAATCTCTTCAACTTTGCCGACACCCTCAACTCTCACATACTTTGGCGAATTGCCTTCGCCACTAGATGCCCATGAAGAGTAGTAGTTAATCAATGGTTCAGTTTGCTCATGATAAATACGTAATCGTTCGCGCACTGTATCTTCTTGGTCATCATCGCGCTGAACTAAGTCTTCACCAGTGACATCATCTTTTCCTTCCACTTTAGGTGGATTGTAAATCACATGGTAAGTACGGCCAGAAGTGAGATGCGCGCGACGTCCGCTCATGCGTTTAATAATTTCTTCATCATCCACATCAATCTCAACCACGAAGTCAATATCAACGCCTTGCGCTTTAAGTGAATCAGCCTGCGCTAGCGTGCGTGGAAACCCATCAAATAAAAATCCTTTTGAACAATCGTCTTGTTTAATTCTCTCATCAACCAAGCCAAGAATAATATCGTCAGAAATAAGCCCACCCGCATCCATCACTTTCTTTGCTTCTACTCCAAGTGGAGTCCCAGCTTTTACCGCTGCTCGCAACATATCTCCGGTCGATATTTGGGGAATTCCATAACGTTCTTTTATATAAGTCGCTTGAGTTCCTTTTCCGGCGCCTGGCCCACCTAATAAGATTGCACGCATTGGTATATACTCCTCACTTAAATTATTTTTATAAACACCATTTTGACACACACCATTCAACTAACCCACCGTATTAAACTGATTTACAGCGCTATCAATGTCATCAATCAGCAAATATTATCACTCTGAAAACCGGCTTATTTGCAGCTGTCTCTATTAATCAGTTAAGCCAGCCCCTGAACCCTACTATTATCAGAATACATTTTAACGTTATTTCGAAAGGTAAGTATCATGAGTAAAAAAAATGCGTTTTATGCCCAATCTGGCGGCGTCACTTCAGTGATCAATGCCACCGCATGTGGGCTAATTGAAACTGCTCGTAAAAACAAACATATGATCGGCAAAGTCTATGCTGGCCGCAATGGAATTATTGGCGCACTCACCGAAGATTTAATAGACACTTCCAAGGAGTCAGCACGCTCAATAGCAGCCCTACGCCATACTCCATCTGGCGCATTTGGATCGTGTCGCTATAAGCTAAAAAACCCAGAAGAAGATCGTGCTCAGTACGAACGCCTGATCGACGTATTTAAAGCACATGATATTGGTTATTTCTTTTATAACGGTGGTGGTGACTCCCAAGACACTACTAATAAGGTTTCACAACTCAGTAAAGCCATGGGTTATCCAATTCAATGTATTGGTATTCCTAAAACTGTTGATA
>CAWUWP010000009.1:0-4127 GCA_963926275.1 uncultured Gammaproteobacteria bacterium
AAAGTGTTCGCAACCAGCGTTCTAAGGAAATTGGTGCCGCTAAAGGGCGCGGTGAAGATATCGCACCATTGAAAGCTGAAATGGATGAGTTGGCGACAACACTGAAAGACAAAGAGCATAAATTAAATGAACTCCAGTCTGAATTGCAAGATTGGTTAATGAGCATTCCTAATGTTCCTCATGAATCGGTGCCTGCCGGTAAAAGCGAAGAAGATAATATTATTGAAAGAACTTGGGGTGAGCCAACTAAGTTAGATTTTGAACCTAAAGATCATGTCGATTTAGGTGAAGGATTAAAGCAACTTGATTTTGAAACTGGAGCAAAGATTACCGGTTCGCGCTTTGTTGTTATGCATCATGATATTGCTAAGCTGCATCGTGCGTTAATTCAATTCATGCTAGACATGCATACTAAAGCGCATGGTTATAGGGAAGTGTATGTGCCTTTTATTGTCAATGCAGATAGTTTGCATGGCACCGGGCAGTTACCCAAATTTAAAGAAGATTTATTTAAGTTAGAAGCTGATAGTGACTATTATTTAATTCCCACCGCAGAAGTTCCGGTCACTAATATTTGGCGAAATGAAATTGCCAATATTGATAAGCTACCCATTAAATATGTGTGTCATACACCTTGCTTCAGATCAGAAGCAGGATCTTATGGTAGAGATACTCGCGGTTTGATTCGTCAACACCAATTTGAAAAAGTTGAATTAGTGCAACTAGTTCACCCAGACAATTCTTGGCAAGCATTAGAAGACTTAACAGGACATGCTGAAGCGGTATTACAAACCTTAGAGCTACCTTATCGTTTAGTCACATTATGTGGTGGCGATTTAGGTTTTTCTGCAGCAAAAACTTATGACCTAGAAGTCTGGTTGCCTGCACAAAATTGTTATCGTGAAATTTCATCGTGTAGTAACTTTTTAGACTTTCAAGCGCGCCGGATGAAAGCGAGATGGAAAGATAAAGACAGTAAGCCACAGTTGATGCATACATTGAATGGTTCAGGTTTGGCGGTGGGAAGAACGTTAGTGGCTATTCTGGAAAATTACCAGAATGAAGATGGCTCTGTGCGAATTCCTAAAGCATTGTTGAGTTATATGGGTGGCATCTCCGAGATTAATGCTCTCGATTAATTCGTAACAATAAAAAAACCTGCACGGGTTGGGGCGTGCAGGCTTTAAACTCATACAAGGTACAAGTTTTGGGGACTCGGTATGATTGTATTCTTCGACTATCTGTTTTTACGTGAGCAATTGTATCAATACTAGACAATAATGCAAGAATGCACCTAGTTTAGTATCTCTAAAGTACTGTTATATATACATATAGTTGTATAATTGAATTATTTTAAGGTTTCTTGTTTGACTTTGTCTAGCGCAAGCTACAGGTAATATATATTTCCTCTAATACAAAACACTATGCAAAAAGTTATCGAACTTAAAAAACACTTTCCGTTTCCTGGGAAAGTTGAATGGATCGGCATTCGTGAGAATAAAGGCGCGGATATTGAACAAAAAACATCCATCAATGCGTTGACTAATCACGGTTTAGACGGTGATAAAGCGGGGCAACAAGCGGGCGGAAAACGCCAGGTTACCTTGATACAAGCGGAATATATCGACGTGATTCGTTCACTCCTGCCCAATGCTGAATTGGGGTTTGCCGATCTACGCCGAAATATCGCTATCTCAGGCATTAACCTCAATGCATTAAAAGATTGCACCATACAGCTAGGCGAAGCCAAGCTAGAGATTACTGGGTTTTGTCATCCCTGTAGTAAGTTAGAAGCACAGTTGGGTGAAGGGGTGTTTAACGTCTTACGCGGGCATGGTGGCTTAACTGCAAAAGTGATGGGTGGGGGATTAATACAAGTGGGTGATAAGCTGGAAGTATTGTCAGTGGACTAAGGACTTTGACGTAAGCTTTTCCAGGCTAACCATGACCATGCGATAATAAAGGAAGTGCCACCCAGAGGAGTGATCATTCCTAACCAAGTCATTCCCGTAGTGCTTAATACATATAAACTTCCACAAAATAAAAGGATGCCGAGATTCATTAATCCCGCAATACCTGAGTAGTTAGTTTGTGGATTATTTTTAGCGATTAATCCGATAAGAATTAATCCCAGGGCATGCCAAAAATGAAAGTCAGCCGCGGTGTTAAATACTTGAATACTGCGTTCGTCCAAATGTTTCTCAAGGCCATGTGCTGCAAATGCCCCGAGTGCAATGGCTAAGGCAGCATTGAAACTACCAACAGAAATTATTACATTGTGTTTCATAGAATTATTATTCGCGATAAATAGGAGAGTATAATGCCAACATTCGATATTGTCTCTGAAGTTGATACCCATGAATTATCCAACGCAATCGATCAAGCGAATCGAGAAGTGGGTAACCGTTTCGACTTTAAAGGAAGTAATGCCAAAATCACGCTAAAAGATAACGTGGTGTCATTAGAAGCAGAAGTAGAATTTCAGATCAAACAAATCTACGACGTGGTGACACAAAAAATGGCAAAGCGTGGTATTGATCTTGATTGTGTTACTAAAGGTAAATTAGTTGAAGCTAACAAGCGTGCTACTCAAGATGTGACCATAAGTCAGGGTATCAGCACAGAAATCGCTAAAAAAATTACCAAGTTAATCAAAGAAAGTAAAATGAAAGTTCAGTCACAAATACAAGGTGAAAAAGTACGTGTGACAGGAAAGAAAAGAGATGACTTGCAGCAAGCGATGCAACTACTGCGTGAGCAAGATTTAGGAGTACCGCTACAGTTTGATAATTTTAGAGATTAATTCTGTTACTTGTCCTATTGGCTAACTAGCCAAATTAGCAGTACTACAAAACCAATTACTCCCGCTAATGGTAGTAATGCGCCACTCCAGTCACCTGACTCTGCTTTGGGGCTATTAAAAAACATCTGCTTGGCGCGTGGAAATAGAAATACCAGCATTAGTACTAAAAATACTGCAATGGCTATTTGCATTCCATCCATTTAGTTTTTCCCTTAGTAAGTAAAAAAGCCCACTGAAAACTCAGCGGGCTTATGTTTGATGACCGGCTAATATCTAGCTGTTAATCATCGCCACCAAATATTCCTAGAATATGAAGTAGGCTAACAAATATATTATAAATGCTTAAGTATAAAGACACGGTTGCATTGATGTAATTTGTCTCGCCACCATTGATGATGCGACTAGTATCAAACAAGATAAAGCCACTCATTATTAATATAATTGCGCTAGATAAGGCAAGTGATAAGGCTGGAATCTGTAAAAATATGTTAGCTACCATTGCCAGTACAGCAATGACCAGTCCAACCACTAAGAAGCCACCCATGAACCTGAAGTCACGTTTAGTTGTGAGTACATAACCAGACAGTGCAAGGAAGATAACACCTGTGCCACCTAGTGATGTTGCGATCAGCTGAGGGCCATTTGATAAGGCAAGGTAATGGTTAAGAATGGGACCCAACCCAAATCCTAATAAACCAGTGATGGCAAAGACCACGCCAATACCCGCTGATGAATTAGCCGTACGAGGTAATACAAACCAAATTAAACCCATGGCTGCAAATGAGCACACGATTGACACGACATGACTGACATGAAGCATCATGGAAATACCAGCGGTCAATGCACTAAAGAGTAGGGTGAATGAAAGCAGCAGATAGGTATTTCTAAGTACCTTGTTCATACTGACTGCTGATGTGGTTGAAATCGACGGATTAAAATTGTTCATGCAAATGCCTCAATAGTGAGAAATTATTTAGTTAATTTAAAGTGTATAAAACTAGTACCGAGTTTACTACAAGTGTTAGTGCTTTATCGGCAATAGATCTATTATATCCACTAATATAGTGACAAATAGTTAAAATTCAATGCTTATAAAAGACTATTTTCTTATTCATTATTTGATTTGGTCCAAGCATCAACTTCAAACTGATAGTGCCTCAGGGGTAGCCGAATTAATTCTAGAAAACCAGAAAATAACCATCAAGTTTGTATGTGTTAATTTTGGTCTTCCATATATTGATGAGGTTATTTAGCATGGCTAATCACATTTCCGTATAAGCATGAGCGTCACTATGAGGCCTGCTAGTGACTTATTTAAAAGTAG
>CAWUWP010000010.1:0-17200 GCA_963926275.1 uncultured Gammaproteobacteria bacterium
TTCAACCTGTTCGGTAAAAGTAAAAGTAACGAATTGGGCGAAGGCGTATCGAGTACTAACTTGTCTGAATCTAAAGCTAAGTATTCAATACAGTTAGACTCTAAAGGAAAAATACTTTTTGTAAGCTTTGGCCTTAAAGAAAAATCCATATAGGTATTGAAGCAAGGCCTTCATAAAGGTGTGGGAGTGGAAAGACTGGGCCTTGAGCTGGCTTTGGCTCAGTACCAGTTAGGGCAAAGAACAGATTCAATAGCTACCTATGAGAAAATCATTACGGAGATTCCCAATTCTGCATTGTCTAAAAATAACTTGTCGATGATACTGGTAGATGATCAGGCCAGTGAAAGTGATATTAATAAAGCACATACTTATGTGGCTGATTTGGAAAAGCTAGAGGAAGCTGCATCGTTAGACACAGCCGGTTGGGTGAACTTTAGAGCAGGGAACATTGCCAAATCAATAGAAGTGCTAGAGAAAGCTGTTTCTTTGGCGCCAAACGCCGCTGAATTGCATTACCATTTGGGATTTGCCTATGCGGCTGAAGGTGGAGATATTGAAATGGCAAAACAACATTTAAAAATAGCTGCCGAATCAGATCAAAATTACAATGGTAAAGAAAAAGCGAAGGCTAAGCTCAAACAGTTAACTATTTAATGTCTAAGATAGCTGGGTATTAGATCAGTTACATCTGATTGTTCTAATGTTTGTTGGATTCCTTGATTAGCTTGGAATTCAGCTTTAGTTAGGGCTTCGTTTGCTAATATATAATTTTCTGCATCAGTGTGTTCTCTAGCATTCGCGGATAAATTTTTAGTCTCTCGCCATAAGCTATTGGTGTCGCTTGCTTGGCGTATTAATATATTGAGCATCTCAATACGTTCAAGTAATTTTTGCTGCTCAGTTTGGTTGCTATGAGCCGGTACAGCGCTAAATAGTAACAGTGCAAAGAAAATTGACGAAAAATTAATATTGTTTGTCATAGTTACCTTCTTACAGCAGGTCCGTTGATGGCTAATCCATTATTCATATGAGTATGAAAGTACTCTAAATTTCTATATGTCTCACTTTGTGCTTCAAATGGTGCAGCACGTACTTGTTTGTTGCAACCTATATAGCGTTTATGTAAGGGCCCTAGCGCTCCCCACTTGTTACGATAAGTTGGCCAACCTGTTGTCTGTCCAAGCGCAGGACCTAGAGATTCGGTACGTAAACTTTTGCCAGCATTATCGAAATGGCAATGAAAACAGGCAAAATTTAACTGTCCGCGGCGCGTAAAATAAAACTTTTTACCCTGTTGATAGGCTGCTAATGCTTTTTCGTTGGGCACGCTGATATCAATAATTTTACCTCTACTCTGATAGGCGATATAAGCAACCAAACTATTCATTTCATCGCTCATGTAGTCTAACTTGGACAAAGCATGCGATTGTCGACACAGGTTAATGGCATAAGGCATAGTAATAATGGTTTTTAGTTGATCATCCCATTTTGGATATTGGTGTTTTATTGCCGGACCGCCAGGAAAACACTTGTTATAAGTAGTGATCTTAGCTTGCCAATATTCTTCACCTGCATCAATGTGTACTTCATAAGGAGGGAATTCTTCTAAAGCTTCCCAATTTTCTCTGGCAATGCTGTCTAATGCATAAACGCCATTAGCAAAATCGTTAAAAGGAACATCGGGGAAACGCTTCTTAAAATAACTCTGTATTAAGTTAAGGTCTTTTATATGTTCAGAGTCACTAGGTTCAGCATAACTAATCGCAGTGATATAGTGTGATGCGATCAATATGAAACTGAATATTTTTAAAATATTAAGCATGTAGATAGTGATGTGTTATCCCCCGCAGCCGCCAATCGTGACCTTAATGCTTTTTGAGGCAGTAAAAAATTGATTATCTGTGGTGGAAACAATGGCAATTATATTAGATGACTTCGCCATTTTAACGCGAGTGGATACATAGGCTTCAATCTGAGGATGTATGTCATAAGATGATGTTAATGGACTGGGGTTATTATCTACCAGAATCGATATTTTGTTCACATTTTTTATCGATGCATTGACAGTAATGGGTACGACTGCTCCATTTTCAGCTATCTCTGGAGCTTTGATGTGAATAGCGTTACTAACTGTCAACTCGGCATTATTGGTAAGCGAGCTAATTAAATTATCTGCACTCGGCTGGCTAAATAGTTCTTTCTGCCAGCCCGCCATAACACGATTAAACCCACTAAATAGAGATAATGTTAATAGGCCAGTAGTTTGCCAAAGAAATGTTCTTTTAGAGATTTTAAGCATAGTTATTCCTAGAGCGAATGTATGAAGTCGACGACTTGGTCAATTTCATCTTCAGTTAATATGTGATGTTTCCCAAAAGGTGGCATCACTGTCATTGGGTTGAACTGGGTTTCATCCCAGATTCTTTTTTGTAATAGAGTTTTATCTGGGTAGCGTTGCTTCATATTGGATAGTTCTGGGCCAATATTTCCAGGACTCACTCCATTATCAATGGCATGGCAGGCAAGACAATTGCCCTTGGTTCTATCGAACGCTAATTGCTTGCCATCGGCATATGCGCTACTGGTCATAGTTGCCAATAAGCACAGTATGAAGATACTAATTCGAGTTGAAGATAGAGTAATCATCAATCCAAACTAAACTAATTGTAGCTGATTGTAAAAGAGTTTAGAGCGTGATTAATCTTTTACTTATTGCCGGTATGATAACGAGTCTGTGTATGTGTGTCTGGCAACTTGCTGGTGTCTGTGGTCTTTGCTTGTGATGCTATGGCCTTTTGAATTTTTTTAAAAACTGCGTTGGTTCTCGTACGAATTTTCTTTTGCATAATAACCTCTAAACTGTAACGGCAGTTCGAGGTATATGTTGAAGAGGATTTGCTATTTAGATTGGTACTGCTCAGCTATTCTGTAATGAAGTTCTCTTAACTTATTGTTATTTGAGTGGATATCAATATTACCCGTTGGTCTTAAATTAATTGCATGACGAGTAATTTCAGGGGTATTTAATTCTTTTTCATTGAAGGCAACAAATATCACTGGATGTCCATGCCATTTGCTTGGAATTGTCCATTGTTCGTACATGCTAGCGGTTCTTCCCACTGTATTTCTAGACACAATATTATTTACCTGTTTGTCGCTATCATAAAAGCGTAGTGAACTAGCGATTGACCATTTGCTTAACCCAACAATGAGTGGTTTTTGGCCAGTTTCTTTAGCGAGTTTTTTCTCTATGGTGTTTAATTCAGTAGCTGTTTGTTTCCAAAAATAATGGTTAGTGATGTGTGTGCTTGTCTTTATCGGTAATCCCAACGCAGCATAGTGGAGTAAGCCTCCGTAAATTAAGCACAGTGCGGCCGCTGTATACAGTGTCAATTTGGTGTATAGTGCCTTGTTAACAAAACTTGAAGTAGGGCTTAAGGCATATGACATCAAGGGAATTGCAATCAACCAAATAGGTGCTGTCCAATGAAAACGTGGATAGTGAGTTAAACTAAAATACACATAGACAGCTAATGGGACTAGCGTGAATATAATAAAATATTGGTGGTAAGTTTTAAGCTCTGATGATTGTTTTATATTTTCACCGAGTAAAGATGATAAATGTTTATAAGCATTGACTATGAACATTAAGATAAATGGTGACAACAGAATTATTAGATGGAGCAATAAGTAATGTGTCGAAAATTCTGTTGATTTGTCCAGTCGGCGAGTAGTTTGAAATAAAAATGAACTCCATTCATTTTGTGCATTCCAATAAATTGTTGGTGAGAATATAAGCAGAGAGATTATTCCAGCGATATATAAAATCGGCTGCTTCCACCATTGTCGTGAAGGTGGATTAACGCATAGAAAAATCACCACACTTAATGCAATCAGCGCCATTGAATACCTTGAAAGCAAGCCTAGGCCAATGCATAGGCCTAGGCTTATCCAAGAATACGAAGAATTTTTTAGCACTATTTTAGCGATGAAGTATAAGCAGGCAGCCCATAACGTCACCTGTAGAGCATCAGTGGTTGCTAGAAACCCTGTTACTGCAGCAAAGGGAATAATTGAAGTGAGTAAAAGAGAAATATAGGCAGATGTTTTATCAAAGACTAATGCACTAAGTCGGTATACGAAATATAAAGTAGCTATTCCACACAAGTAAGAAAAAATTCTTACACCAAATTCATTATCACCAAATACACTGGTACCCAACCAAATTAACCAGGCAACCATGGGTGGGTGGTCTAAATAGCCAATGCTTAAGTGCTCTTTATAGTTCCAGTAATAAGCTTCATCAGGGATTAATTCGGTGGATCCTAAATATAAAAAGCGCAGAAGGAGCATGAATCCAGTGGCGGCAATGGCCATAACACGCCAATTGATAGAGCTATATTTAAAGTCTTTATTAGTATCAGCAGGAAATACAATGAAAGAAGCACCAAAATAATTGACTAATGCAGCAGCAATAATGGCGGGGTAGATGGCTATGTTAGGACTGATATTTAACAAATTGATCAGAATGGCAAGAACACCCCCGCGTATAGTCAATGCAATTAAGCCAAAGTAAATATACTTGATCGCTTTGGTGAGCCAACTGCTAAATGAGTCGTGGACGTATTTAAACGACCATATTGAATTGAATATGTAGTTAAAAGTGGCAGCAATAAAAAAGCTACTTATATGAGCGCTGCTGATACTCCATTTTTTACTTGAAAATAACTGGAAGAACAACGCATCAATGACAACGCCTAGTACGCCGACTGCTATAAACCGACCTGTCGTGGGTCCACTGACTCGGCCGCCACTTAATTCAAGTAGGCGTTGGAAATACTGTATGAGCTGCTTGCTTGATAATTTTGATTCGCCAAGGACTCGGTCAGTAAAGACTATCGGAGTTTCGGTAACACGTAATTTGTCTAAGCCTGAAGCAAGTAGCTCTAGTAATACCTTGTATCCTCTTGCCTCTTGATCAATGTTCGAAAAACATTCTTTTCGGCATGCAAAAAAGCCTGAAGTGGTGTCTTTAACATCGGTTAATACTCTTGCTGGCAAGCCACCAAACCAAGATAAGAATCGTCGATGGATTGGCCAATCCGCAATGCCGCCGTCTTTAGTGTAACGGCTACCAACCACGACATCATGAGTACCATCGATGATAGGTTTCAGCAAATTAGGCACACGTTCAATGGGATGGCTTAAGTCGGCATCCATGACTAATACATAGTCTGTGTTGCAAGTGGCAACACCCTCTAGAATGGCTTGGGTTAAATCAGGCTTGCTAGTGCGTTGTAACACCGATATCCAGTTGAAACGCTCACTCCAAGCATTAATTTTTTCGATAGTATTATCTTTTGATTGATCATCGACAAATAATATTTTGATGTCACAGTTGTCAACACTGATGTGAGTCAGTCCTTCTAGTAGAGGATCAATATTGTCTTGTTCATTCAGCGTGGGAATGATTATTGTGGCACTGCTCATAGATTATTGGGTGAGGGATAGTTAATGGCTATTTGATATAAATGTTAGAGAAATGATACCAGAAATCAGAGTTATATATGTCTGGCTTACGGTGAATTCTGCAGTGAAAACCAATGCTCAGTTCTTCCCATGATTTCTGGTGTTGGATCACTTGCCAAAGAGCGGTGGCTCTTACTTTGATGAGTAATTGGCGTTGACTGGGTCGATCTAAATTATAGTCTAATTGCACATCTTGATGACGTGCGAGTGTGATGTCTATTTGCTTGTTGAAATTGATTATTAAGCCATTGTCTAAAGGACTAAAATCAGATTCACATGGCAGTAAATATAGTATTAGCTCATCTTTAAATTGACTTGCTGAAAAGTACTCTTGTGCATGGGTAAAGAATATTTCTTCATTAGGCACATGTTCGCCATTAATGCGTTGGTTAATGTCTTTATTTGACATCACCGCACGTTCTATATTACTTGAGTGGCTTGTTATTGATTTACTAATATTGATTTTATCTGTATTGATAGGGTCGATAGTGATGATATTGGGATGTAAGTCTGCTACTTCATATGCGATAGTTTGCTGCGAATTTTTAATATTATTTTTCTTGATGTATTTATCTCTTGGTGCCAATTCAGAGAAATATCCTGCGTATGGCATATACAATTTGGGTTTGCATACATCAATATATTTAAAGATAGAGTCTTTAACAGAAAGATGTCGATTGCAGGTAATCTGTAGCTTTTCATCTTCACTATAATGATCAAAACACCAAGGGTGTCCTGAAGCGCCTGCTGCGAATGATGTTGCCAAGAAATCAATCTCTGTAGGTAACACGTAGTGATTAAGCGCAGAAGAATCCACGGTCATTAGCGCCTGTTTTTTTCCGTAACTTAGATACAAGCCACTATCATCTCTGAAGTCTCCAGATTTTAATATTGATATATAAATATCATGCCCAGCTAATTTATGAATCTGATTAAACGCTAACGGTAGGATGTTAGTGAATCCCCGGCTGCGTAACGGCCTCTCAGCTGATTTAGTTTTGAAATCAGGAATAACAATAGGTATGTCGGGACGATGCTGGAAAAGCTTAATCAGCGTGTCTTCATGCATATGGTCAGGATGATTATGTGAGATATAAACTAGGTCAGCATTCAATAATTGCTCAAAAGCATCACTGCTTGGTGGCGGGTGATGCCACCAACCATTCAGAAAGCAAGGACCGAGTATCCATGGGTCAGTAATAATGTTGATGGAGCCACAATTAAATAGCAGGCATGCATGAGATAGAAAGCGAATATTTAAATCAAGTGTTTGCTGACTGGAGAAAATTTTCTCAGGTAATTTCAAATGAGTCTTTGGCTGATGAATAACAACATGGTTATTTTTAACTTCAAAAGCGAGCTTCTCTTTTGTCACATTGACATTGCTATATTGGAGCTTTTCTAAATCTAGTTTCCAGCCATGCAATGGGCACTGTGCAAAGCGATTGTTTTTACAGGGTTCTAATGTTCCACTGGCATGATCACATATACGTGAAACTACCCATTCAACTTGCTTGTTCTTGGATAATTTAACAATGTGTTTGTCTTGGTAATTGACACCAGGATTGAGACTATTGATATCATAATGGTAATGACTATTGTTATGGTCATCGACACTTGTAAATGAGCCTGCTAATTGCAGCTTAATATTGTTTCCATCCATGGGCTTATATTAAATATTTATATTTCTGATCATTAACTGTAAAGCTGAAATATATCATTTGATATCTGAGATACATTGATATTAGTAAAGCGCCCGGTAAGATTTTGAAAGCGTTCAATTCTATTGTGTAAATAATTAATATCAATCGGTGGAAACCGATGCTTATGATAAGCAGCGCTATTACGATGAGATGATTTTTTGCTTTTTATTATTTTTACCAAAGTTCGAGCATTGTTGTGAACGATACTTGCAGGTCGAGTAAGTGAACTACGTTGCGTATGAGTTGTTTCAATGTAATGCTGGAATAAAGTGTTTATTATCTTATCAGTGGCGAAATCACCCTTTAAACTAGTGACATGTTGCGCAAGTAAAGGGTAATTGTTATTAGCTTTGTGATCTTTTGCTAATAATTTTTCTATTTTTTCGATGAGATGTTGGTTACTACTAGCAATGTCGCATAAGGCTTTGGGTAAAGTATCATCTATTCGATCGTTAGTGACGGGGTAATAACCTAGAGTGGGTTTGCCTAATACAGTAGCTTCAATTGATGTAGTGCAACCGTTAGAAATTAATGCTTTTGAGCCCATAATCCAGGGGATAACATTGCCGTCATTGGTTACTTTAATGTTTTCATGGCTAGCAAATAATTGCTGCCAGCTGTTTACATTTTCTGAGGGGTGTGGACGTACGATAAAGTTGATTGTGGGGAAGGCGTTAGCGAGTAAAGGAATGACATTTTTGAATTCATTGAAAAGTGTTTGTTTGTGTTTGAATCGATCAGCGATAAAGTTATCATTTGAATTCCCGCTAAAGTTTTTATCTCTATTTGCTTCATTAGTGCCTACGCTAGCAATGAAATGATTAACTTGGCCAAAATTTGTATTGATAAGAATGTAATCGCCATGCTGTTCAATAATTTTGTTTGTTTCCGGTTGAAAGTAACCCCGTAGCTCGGGTCTTAATATATCAATTCTTGGGTTGCCAACTAAATGTACCGGTTGATTAGTATAAGCAGAGTAATTTTTAAAGACTTGTGCATCACTATTACCCCAGGCAAATAGATGATCAATATAACTGAATGCGGTGGAAGATAATCTGTGCATATAGTACTGGTCATCGGGCAATCTGACTAAGCCTTCTTCGTCCCATGCCACTATTTTGTGGCCTAAGCCGTGCATTATCTTGAACATTCTGTCACTGAATCTACGCATGCTTTTAGCAAGATAAACTGCATCGTGAACTTTTGAGCAATGATGGTGAATATATGCGCGAGATCCAATAATACTATTGAAGCCTTTCTCTGCTGCTGCGCAAGCAAGTAGTATTTTCCCATCAAGCTCTCGCACCTGACTTTCGACAGGAATGAGTAAGGTGTTAAATGTGTTCATTGGTTAGAGTTGAGTTCGCTGATGAGAACCTCAGCGAGCTTTAAATCAATTTCTTCATCAATATTTACAACAGGTCGATCAATTACTAGCGGAATGCATTGTTGTTCCATCAAGTTATCATTGTCGACTAAACTCTCGCGAGTGGTCGCATAGCAGATGCCATTACGATGATAATAGTTTGGAATGTGTTGACGGATAGAATATTTAATTCCACCTTCTAAATAAGGGTCGATATAGCCCGTGTCTGATATTTTTAAAGTCTTGTGTGGGGTGTAGTGTCCAGGTGTCTTACTTACGCAGGCAACACAAAAAGCATTTTTTTCTATGAGTAACGTTACAGCATTGGTAATGTCTTGTGCTGTTCTCATCGGACTGGTGGGCTCTAATAACACCGAGATATCGAATTTTTTATTGTAATAATCTTCGCAAAACAACCAAGCATGTTTCCACACATCAATAGACTTTGCATCATCCGTCGATAATTCATTGGGGCGAGTAAAAGGAACATCAATGTTTGCATTTTTTGCATGTGTGCAAATTTCTTCATCATCTGAGCTTAGTACCACGGCATCAATCCAGCTTAGTTGATTGACACAATCAGCTGCATGAGTAATTAATGATTTGCCATGAATATGACGTAAATTTTTGCGCAGAATACCTTTGCTGCCACCGCGGGCTGGAATAAGAGCAAGAATATTTTTGTTCTTGAATGACATGGCTATGTGTAATTAATTGCTAGCATTTTTCTGCGAGTATTGAAAAGCCGACAGGAAACTTCGTATGTTTGCGTACTAAGTTATCGGTGTACTTTTCATCCCACTCTTTTAATTGAGGCCAGTGCTCATTATAAAACCATTGTTCAGTTTTTTTTCGTTCTTCTGCTGGCATGTATTCGAGTGCTTGTAGCCAACAATAACCGATGGCGCTGAATGGACCGCCATCAAGCTGTGTATCAATAGGTTCTAATCCGACTGAGCGCATAATTTCATACATGCCATATGGCGTATAGCGCAGATAGTCATCTGGGATTTGGTGTAGCTCTCTTAACGTCGGTTCAAAAACAAATACTTTACCCTTAGGTTTAGTGATTCTCGCCATTTCGCTGAATAAAGCATGTTGGTCAGCAATGTGATGAACTAAGTTTGGCACCAAGACTAAGTCAGCAATTTGATCAGCAAGCCCGGTGTTTTCAATAGGTGCACGCTTGGTTATCGGAACGCGTAGAAAGTTTTCATCAATCACTTTATCTTCATTATAAGCACCGCGATCATCTGCACTGCTTGGGCTGCTATCGACAGAGATAAATTCTTGCTGATGGAAATACGGGCCAACTAAACTCAGCCCTCCATATAAAAGTCCGCGTTCGAGAGATACGACAGTTGTTGCGGGCGCTGCACGCTGGGCTAGTTTTCGTATCTCGCGTAATAATAAATCAAAATGGGGCAAGCGATCGGTGAGGAAGACCTTTTCAGCAAGGACTTGTGTGTGCTTGTCTAATTGATCGTTTGAGTAACTCATCAGTTTATTGTACTAGAAAAATATGTGCGGAGATCTGTTTAATAGTGACGGGTTTATCTGTGTTTATAATTTGAGCAAATCGATCAACTTTAGCTTGTAACTGCGCTTGGTTCAGTGTTGGAAAGCGCACTTGCTGATACGAATGGTGATATTTGGAGGTGGTTGATAAACCTTTGATACGCTTAATTAGTCGGCGTTTAGTTGCGAGTAATCTTCCATGCGTATTTTCTACAAGAGAATTTTTTGGAATAGGGGCTGTAAGGATTTTCTCAATGACTTCAATAATACTTGTGCAGCATAGTTTGTCTGACTCAAACTCAATATATTTCTTTAACACATCAGAATTTAAGCTGGGTATGGTGTTATTCAGGTACAAATCTAGCGTGCTAGCGATCTCTAACGGGGTTGAGCATTGATGGCTTAGTTGGTCAGGTATTATTGCGTCATAGCCATAGCGTGGATCTGTTACTGGTACATAAGAAATTGAGGGTTTGTTTGATAAATACGCTTCGATACCAGTAGTGCAACCGCTATGAATGAGAGCGGTGGCTGCTCTTATCCAAGGTATCACGTTGCCTTCTTGAACAACTTCTACATTGTTATGTTTGGCTGCAATATTATAGTAAACCTCTTTATTTTCTACCGGATGCGGACGGATAATAATTTTAGACTGTTTAAAGTTATCTGCTAGATAGCTAATTAAAGACAAAAATTGCTCATAGAGGGTTTGTTTGAATTTAGCTCGGCCTTCAGAAAACTCTCGACCCATTCCCGTGGCACCTCGGCCCATATCTTTGTAGTTTCCATGTTCATCTTTAGTCGTAAACAAATTGTGTATGGGTAAATGCGCATTGACATTACCAAAGTTGGTATTGAGTAAAATAAAGTCCCCATGTTTTTGCTTAATTGATGCGATTTCATCAACATAATAATATTCAAATTCTTGACGCAACATGTCTAATCGAGGATTACCAACTTTGTATATGGGCAATGTTTTTGGCAGTGATGGATATAACCTAAATAAATCTTCGTTTTCCTGACCCCATGCGAATAAATGCGATACATAAGAGGCGGCGATAGGTGAAAGTCTTCGTTTGAAATAAATATCTGCAGGATAGTGAACCAATGCTTCTTCATCCCAGGCACAGATGGTGTGCCCGAGTTTGGATAATATGCGAAACATTTTATCACTACGCTGAGTAAAGCTTTTGGCTAAGTAGATGCTGCGAGGGAACTTGGAAATAATAATATCCATTTCAGTTCTATAGCCAACATAGCTCTTTATCCCGGCATTGGCCGCACACACAGCCAAGAGTAATTTTGGGTCTAATTCCCGTACTTGGTTTTCAATCGGTATTAATAATGGTTGATTATTTGCCACGTGTTTATCTTAATGTTGTGTGATTATCTGATGCCACCTTTGTTCAAATGCAGCAATAATTTGTTTGTCATATGAGCAAGCAATGACTTCATGGTTTAATAACCGTGATCTAGCAGACCAATTGAAGCTGCCAAACATGACGCAGTGTTGTTGATCTGATTGGTACAAAATAAATTTGTTATGCATTAGACAATCATTTTCTAGTGTTGGCTGATAATATTTTATTTGGTGTTTATCCAAAAATGCTAAATGTTTCTTTGCCACTCGACGATGACTGGATTCTAGAATTAATTCTATTTTTTTGCCGGTTTTTAATGCTGTTTTTATGGGGTTTAAAATGCCTGGACCTTTAAGGTGGGAGATAGCGCACTTTACATTAGCATTACTATGATTTTTCGAGAGCAAAGTATTAATTGGATTAGCGCTTAGGCTGGGTAGAAAATCAATGCTCCATTGTTGTGAGCGAAAAGTGACATTGTGTGTAGGTAAAAGTCTAGCAAACATTCTTTGCTGGGTGTTTTGGAGGTCGAATATATAGTTTTTCAGGTGCTTGACGGTGTCATTATCATCGACTTCAACTAATACATTATGGCTGATTGAATGGTCTCCAATTTCATTGATTGAAGTTTGGTTGATATGTTCAGTGCCGGCAGTTGGGTTGTAAGAGCCGACTAATACATGAGGAGTCGGATGGGAAAAATAATATAGCTTACTATGTAAGTGAGCGTGCCATTTTAGACCGAAATATTCCCATACAGGCTTGTTCTTGACGATATTGATTTTAATTGGATAGCGGTTAAGTTGTGATAACACAGTTATGCAGGCTTGATTAATGCTGGGAGAGCGTGCTGTTCCATCAATGGTTAGCTTGATTGATACGCCTCGCTCGGATGCGTCAATTAAGGCTTGGAAAATGACGGGGTCATTTAAGTAGTAGCATACCCATTGAATATCTCCGCCAGCAGGGGCTGCTTGAATATGCTCAACTAAAATATCGCGCAGCAGATTTTTACTTTTATCCGGACCACCGAAATAAGTTTTAGCTGAGCTGGTCACAGTACAGGCTTGTGAATATTAATAGCGTAATGTTTTTTCGGTGTTAGTACTGGCATTTGCGATTGCTTGGGCAATGCGTTCACCGGCTTGGCCATTGCCATACAATGGATTAGAGAGATATTTGCCATGTTTGATTTGTGCTTGAAGTGCACTTTTAATTTCTTCACTACTGTAAGCGACATCCATTACATTTTCTCCTCGATCCCTGCCATTTTGGCGGCTACCTATGTTGACTGAAGGTGCGCCTATGTAGGTGCTTTCACGAATGCCTACACTTGAATTGCCGACAATACATTGGCTGCGGTTTAGTAGTTGTATGAAACTCTCTGGTGGAAGATTTTTTACAAAATGAATGTGGTTGGTTGGGTTGTTTTCCCTAAATGCGCGAATACCCTTAGATGTGCCATCTGAGCCGGCATCAACATTAGGCCAAAACCATAGTGTTGGGATTTGGCATTCTTGAATAGCTTGTAATGTTTGTTCTATATGAATTCGTGCTTGCTTATATTCTGTCGTGACGGGATGTTGCATGACGATAATATAGGGTTTGGCCAAGTCGACATTTGCACCAACACCGCCAAGTTGTTCAGCAACATGTTCAAGACTTTCATCTTGGTTTTCACGAGCCTGCATAGCTAAGTCAATCGACGGGCATCCGGTAATGTAAACCTGCTGTGGATCTTCACCCATTTTAATAACGCGTTGTGCCGCTTGTTCGCCGGATACGCAATGGATATCGGCCAGCTTGGTGATAGCATGTCTGACCTTTTCATCAATCGAACCGGTGACTTCTCCACCTTGTACATGAACTAAAGGGATGTGCATATAACTAGCAGCGATTGCGGTCGCTATGGTTTCAAAACGATCGGCAATAGTGACAACAAAATCGGGTTGCAGATTGTCAAATACAGTGGCAAGTTCTGTTACACCTAGGCCTGTAGATTTCGCAGAAGTGACTGGGTTTTCACCTTCAAGAATCATGTAGACACGACGATCAATATGAAAGCCTTCACTCTCTATCACTTTATCAGCGCTACCATATCGATCTAGTAAGGCAGATGCTGCAACTACCAGCTGTAGTTCTAAATCTTTATGTTCGCGAACCGCGTATAGCAGAGAACGTATTCTTGCATAACTGGGTCTCGCGGTGATGACAACACAAACTTTGCGCACTTGATATTACTCCAAATCTTCTAACTGAATCATCGAGTTTATTTCGATGTTTGTTTTAGTTTTCTTGCCTAGCAGCTGGTTAATTCTATTGGCTGGAATACCTGTGCCAGGTTTTTTTGTGGTGATTTTATCTGATGTGATAGTTTCACCCGCTTTAATTGCTGTGGTGGTATAAACGCTTTTCATAAATATTTTGCGCAAAGGAGCAGCTTCAGAGTCAGGTGATGATTTATCCACTGGGTGGTTAGTGGCTGTTTCTATATAACGTATGCCTTCGATCAATGACTTTAGCTCTTGTGTTGTTATTGAAGCGACGACATCAGGACCAAACATTTCTCGACTTAAAGTCATATGAACTTCTAACACTTGTATGTTTTGTGTCGCTGCCGCTAGCCCGGAATAAATTGTTCCAGAATGATCAGATAAACCCACGGCGCAATTATAATCACTTCTGAATTGATTGATTACATTGATGCCAAGTCTTTCAGGGCTACATGGATACTGAGAAGTGCATTGCAATAACGCTAATGGATTTTCCGCTTTTTGCACGTAGTTAACCGCTTCTGAAATCTCTTCAGTCACACTAAGCCCGGTAGATAATATGATTGGTTTTTTTGTAGCCAGCACGCAATCTAATAAAGGCGTGTTAGTGATTTCACCTGATGCGATCTTCCAACTACTTATACCTAAGTTTTCTAAAAGTTCTACCGCTTTAATTGAAAATGGAGAACTTAAAAAATGTAGCCCAAGTTCATCGGCATGACGTTTAAGTGCTTGCCATTGCGGTGGAGTGAACTCCATGCGCCGCCAATAGTCCATGCGAGTATCGTCTTGATAACTAAACTTGGTGCGCCAGGGTTCGGCAGAAGAGCTTTCTTCTTCAGCGATATGAGTTTGAAATTTAATGGCATCGGCACCGGCAGTTGCCGCCGCATCAATGTGTGCATGTGCCATACCTAGGCTGCCATCGTGATTTTGTGCAACCTCGGCAATAATAGCACATGAAGCATTATTGGCGGGGGTATCTAACCAGGTTTGAGTTTTCTCAGTCATTGGCGAATTGCCTGTTTTAACACAGATAGACTTAGTGATCCTAAGCTAACTGTTTATTGAGTTTAGGGGTTTGGAAGCTAGCAAACGCATCAAGTACCACCTCGAGTTGTGCACTTGTATGGGCTGCACTGACGCTACAGCGCAACAAACATTTTCTGTTTGGTGTGGCTGGTGGCATTACTAAGTTCACATAGATACCGCGATCAAATAATTTTTTCCACATGGCTAACGCATCTTCACGTTCTCCCACATTCACTGCAATCACTGGGCTTACTTCCGGGCTGAGGTCATATCCCATCGATTTAAGTCCGCTGTATAGTCGATTAGCATTTTCCCATAATTGTTCGCGCAACTTTGGAGTGTTGCTAATAATTCCCAGCGCTGCCCGGGTAGAAGCAATCGTGCCCGGCGAGGGCGAGGCAGTAAAAATATAAGGACGACTTGTGTAACGGATGACTTCTAATTCGGGATGCTGACTGACACAGAACCCGCCAATGCCTGCCAAGCTTTTGCTAAAGGTCCCTGTAATGAAGTCAACATGTTGTTCGACATCTGATTCTTGAGCTAAACCGCGTCCACTTTCGCCCAATACTCCTAGCGAATGAGCTTCATCCACCATTAGTAATGCATCATACTTTTGTTTAACGATGACAATGTCTTTCAGGTTTCCACGATCACCGAGCATGCTATAGATGCCTTCAACAATAATCAGTGTAGTGGATGCATTATCCCCTAATCGACGTAAACGTTTGTCTAAGTCTTCGGCATTGTTATGTCTGAAGTGAATAATGTCAGCGCCACTTAATTTACAGCCATCATAAATCGAAGCATGACAATGTTCGTCCAGCATAATGGTGTCACCATGGCTAACTAACGCTGAAATCATACCTAGGTTGGCAGTGTATCCGGTTGAAAATACAATGGAATGATCAACACCATAAAAAGTTGCTAATTCTTTTTCTAAGTCTTGATGACCCGCATAAGAGCCGTTGGCAAGCCGAGATCCTGTCGTACCGGTTCCGTAAGTGCGCGTGGCTTGGTGATTGGCGTTGATGCATTGATTGTCAAAGGTTAGGCCAAGATAGTTATTGGTGCCGACCAGAATCATTCTTCTGCCTTTAATGCTGCCTTCAGTGGCTGAGAATAGATGTTCGATGACTGCGCCAAGAGGGGCCATTGAGTCCGAGTCTGTGGTCTCATGTTGTTGGGTGAATTGTTGGAGGCGGTCTAACAAGCTCATGAGGTTTATTGATTCTTAAGTTTGGATATTTCTATGGCTAAATCAGACACAGTGTTGACATCAGGGAGTGAATTAAGGGGGATAGATATATCAAAATGGTCTTCTAACTCCATCATTAATTCCATGACCATGACTGAATCTAATTCTAAGTCTCTCATCAGGTGCTGAGATTCAGTAATCTCACCGTCTTGTTTGATAAATTGACTTAGCAGCTTAATAACGTCTTCTAATATGGCGTCTGCATCGTTAGTCATGAATAGGCATTTGTCTAATTAATATCATTGCTGGAGTATAAAGTGCCAAGTCCAATTTTTAAATCTACTTGTGGTTGCCAATAGGAGGAATAAGACCCACCTTCGGAAACCCAGTTAGGGTGTAATAGCTCTCTTACTTTGCCCGGGGTCAACATTGGAGAGTAGTTTAATAATCTAGAGAATAGCACATTAGAGTGAGCGGCAAGCGATAGAATGGGGCTTGGGACGCGAACCAACCGAATTTTTCTGTGGAAAAAACGCTCGCTTATTTGTTGAATCTGCTGCCAGCTATATTGAGTCCCATCATCGGGTTCAAGGGTATTGCTCGTTTCAGTGGTTTGATTTAACTGCGTGATGATTAGCTGGCTTAAATCTGCCACGTGTAATAGTGAAAATAGCTGTTTTGCATCGCCAGGCACCCACAGTAGTCCTCGTTTCATGCTATCGAATACGGGTTTTAATTCTGCATCACCAGGGCCGTATACTGCCGGTGGGCGAATAATTGTCCATTGCGTTAAATTACTTTTTTTTAAGGCTAATTCACCTTCATATTTACTATGGGCATAATCTGAAATACTTGGCTCGCGTGCAGATAATGAAGAAATAAGCATAAATTTACAGTGATTAGTTTGGCTGGCAGCCGATAGAATGTTTTCTGTCCCCACGACATTGTCGTGAATAAAGGGTGCCGCGCTAGCCCCTCTAACTCTGCCTGCACACTGGATTATAAAATGGACATTGGAGGTGCGTTTGTTGAGTGAGGATTGATTGTGCAAATCACCAACAATAATCTCGACGTTTGGGTGATTGATTGTCGTAAGACTAGCGGCTCTGACCAATATCCGTACGCGGTAATCTTTGCCTAATAATGTATTTAATATGTGTGAGCCAATGAACCCTGTGCTGCCACTAAGGGCAACTACTTTAGCATTTGACATAGAGGGG
>CAWUWP010000011.1:0-14627 GCA_963926275.1 uncultured Gammaproteobacteria bacterium
ACCCCATATGCGCGATTGAAGAATAAGCAATCAGTTTCTTCATATCTTTTTGTGCCAATGCAACAAAACCAATATAAACAATGGCAATTAATGACATAGCAATCAGCAACCAATCCAACTCACGACTGGCATCGGGTGTTACCGGGAGATTGAAACGCAAAAATCCATAACCACCAATCTTCAACATAATAGCTGCCAGTATTACCGAACCACCCGTAGGCGCTTCTACGTGCGCATCCGGCAACCATGTATGCACTGGCCACATAGGCACTTTGACGGCAAAAGCAATTAGGAATGCTAAAAATATTGGTATCTGTACATTCAAAGGAATAGCAGCAGCCGTTAACTGCGCAATTTCAAAACTGCCTGTTTTAGAATACAGATATAACAATGCAACCAACATAAACACCGAACCAAAGAAGGTGTATAGGAAAAACTTAATGGTTGCATAAACGCGTCTTGGACCACCCCAAATACCTATGATTAAAAACATAGGAATAAGCATGGCTTCAAAGAATACATAGAACAACATGGCATCTAATGCACAGAACACACCTATCATTAAGCCTTCGAGCAGTAAGAATGCAGCTAGATAATTATGTATTTGATGTTTTATATTGGTCCAACTCGCAATCACCACTAACAACGTCATAAACACTGTCAGCACAATTAATGTAATCGAGATTGCATCAGCACCCAATGCATAATAAATATCAAACGACTCAATCCAGCTATGCTTCTCAATAAACTGCATGTCAGCAGTTATTTGAGACTTAGCCATTAGTAACACAGCAAGAATCATTTCAACAATGGACGCAATCAAAGCGAACCATTTCATACCTTCG
The DNA here is from genome assembly GCA_963926275.1 of uncultured Gammaproteobacteria bacterium. GTDB lineage: Bacteria > Pseudomonadota > Gammaproteobacteria > UBA4575 > UBA4575 > UBA1858. The sequence goes on from CAWUWP010000011.1 coordinate 846, forward strand.
CTAGTTCCTCGGCCCATCAATATAATCAGGAATGCTGACAACACAGGGATCCAAATCAATAAACTGAGAATAGGTATATCCATAGGTGTTTAAGTCTGAAAATAAAAGTATGTCAATAAACCAAGCAATCCGATAATCATTGCAAAAGCATATTGATACAAATAACCACTCTGGATCTTACGCAACTGCATGGACGCGCCTCTGACCATATTGGCCGTTCCATTCACCATCAACCCATCAATTAATATACGGTCACCTAGCGCCGAAGCCACTTTACCCATACCCACACCTAGGCGAGTAAACCCTCTTATATATAACCAATCAAAACCATACTTTCTAGTCAGAATAAAAGTGGGTATCGCCAATACTGGTGCGAATAATGCTGGAATGCTAGGCACTAAGGAGTAACACAGCCATGCCAGCGCCACACCACCCAGCAGCAAATAAAATGCCTGCGCCTTGAACCCGTGGCTAATCATTGCTTGAACACCATGAAAATGCTCTGCCATCTTTGCCATTACGCCATGCTGTTCACTGACGTGAATTGAGGCTGCAAAGAAATCCCCATAAATCATTGGCTCGATTGCATAGCCGGCAAACACGCTACATATGGCCAGTATAATGAGAGGGATTGTCACCACTTTAGGCGTTTCGTGAACATGCGAATAAGTGTCATCACTCATGCGTGGTTTGCCATGGAACACCAAAATAAATAATCGCAACGAGTAAAATGCGGTGATGAAAACTCCTGATAACACCATCCAATATACATAATTTGCACCAGGCAACTCTGATAAATGCACGGCTTCAATAATAGATTCTTTAGAAAAGAATCCTGAAAATGCAGGAAAACCAATCAATGCCAAGGTGCCGATTAAAGAGGTTACATAGGTAATTGGCATACGCTTCCACAAGCCACCCATATTGCGAATGTTTTGCTCATGATGCATAGCAATAATCACCGAGCCGGCAGCAAGAAATAACAATGCTTTAAAAAATGCATGGGTAAACAGGTGGAAGACAGCCAAAGAGTATGCAGATACACCTAATGCCACTGTCATGTAACCTAACTGCGACAAAGTGGAGTAAGCGATTACTTTTTTAATATCATCCTGCACCATTGCCACCAATCCCATAAAGAAGGCGGTAATCGCACCAATACACATAATAAATAACAAGGCTGTCTCACTTAGCTCAAACAGAGGCGACATCCGTGCCACCATGAATATACCCGCTGTGACCATGGTTGCTGCATGTATTAACGCTGAAATAGGTGTCGGGCCTTCCATAGAGTCTGGTAACCATACATGTAAGGGTACCTGCGCAGATTTACCCATTGCACCCACAAATAAGGCAATACATATAAAAGTTAATAGAGGCACTTGAATGGAGCTTGTGATCGCTAGTTGTGACTCAGTCAAACTAGGCGCTGCAGCAAACACTTGTGCGTAATCCAGGCTAGATGTTGAAACAGCGATTGCTGCAATGCCTAGTAAAAATCCAAAATCCCCAACTCTATTCACTAAAAACGCTTTGATGTTTGCCAGGATTGCCGACGGTCGCGTATACCAAAAACCAATAAGCAAGTATGAAACCAACCCAACCGCTTCCCAGCCAAAGAATAATTGCAAGAAATTATTCGACATGACCAGCATCAACATCGCAAAAGTGAACAACGAGATATAACTAAAGAAACGTTTATAACCGGGATCTTCATGCATATAACCAATCGTATATATATGCACCATCAGCGAGACAGAGGTGACCACAATCATCATGATTACCGTGAGCGAATCAATTAAGAATCCGATACCTAAAGAAAAACCACCTATTTTTGCCCACTCATAAACTGCAAAATTTTGTGGTGCAAATTGTGTTTGCAATAACTCATAAAAAATCAGCCCGGAAGTTACTAACGCTAACGCAACACCGCCAATGGTAATCAAGTGTGCCTCAGACTTAGATAACCATTTGCCAAACAAGCCAACCACTATCGAACCACACAAAGGTGCCAGCACAGCGATTAGACATAGTTGAAAAATAGACATGCGCTAGCCTTTCATCTCATCGAGATCTTGCACATTAATGGTGCCTCGATTACGGAACACCACCACAAGTATAGCCAGCCCAATGGCCGCTTCAGCAGCAGCCACAGTAAGAATAAAGAATACAAATACTTGACCTGCCAAGTCATTCAGATAATAGGAGAAGGCGACAAAATTCATATTTACCGCTAACAACATCAATTCTATCGACATTAGCAAGACGATTAAATTTTTGCGGTTCATAAATATGCCCGCCACTGCTAATGAAAATAGTATTGCCCCAAGCACTAAAAAATGTGTGATTGTTATCATATATATGTCGCTTAATATTTTTTCTTGTCTTCGCTAGGAAGAGAAACAACTCGCATGCGATCTTTGGCTTTAACTTTAACTTGCTCAGCAGGATTTTGGCTTTTCGTTTGAACGCGTTGACGCAACGTTAGTACGATCGCTGCAATAATGGCTACTAGCAGAATAACAGCCGCTGTTTCAAACGGCAGTAAGTACTCTGTATATAGTATTTCACCTAGCGCATGAGTATTGCCTTGATCTGTGACAAAATTTGCATCACGTTCAAATTTGAATTCTTTAGAGATCACCACCAGCACTAGTTCAGCGATCATGATCAATGAAACAACAATCGCAACTGGCATAAATTTCACGAAACCTTCACGTATTTGTGCGGTATTTATATTCAGCATCATCACAACAAATAAAAACAACACCATCACCGCACCCACATACACCAGTACTAGTGCGATAGCTAAAAACTCAGCCTCAAGCAACAACCATATGGCTGATGAAGTAAAAAACACTAGCACCAAACTCAATATTGAGAACACAGGGTTTTTCGCAGTGATCATGCGTAGTGCAGCCGCCACCATAATGGCCGAGAAAAAGTAAAATATGATTAATTGAAATGACATATTAATTATCTAGTCTATTAGCGATACACCGCATCGGTTTCACGATCTTGGGCAATTTGTTTTTCATTTTGATCACCAATCGTTAACAAATCTTGCTTACTCATAATTTGCTCACCTCTATTCTCGAAATGATATTCAAATTTTCTTGTTTCAACAATGGCATCAACCGGGCAGGCTTCTTCACAAAACCCACAGAAAATACATTTCAATAAATCAATGTCATAACGGGTTGTTCTTCTAGATCCATCATCTCGCTCTTCTGTATCAATCGTAATGGCAAGTGCAGGACATACTGCCTCACATAATTTACAGCCAATACATCGCTCTTCACCGCTTGGATAGCGCCTCAAAGCATGCAGCCCGCGAAAACGAGGCGATTGAGGCGTTTTCTCTTCGGGATACTGAATAGTTATTTTTTTTGCTGTCAGTTTTCTTCCCGTGACAGAAAGGCCTTTCAACAACTCCCACAAAGCAAAACTTTTAAGAAAATGTATCATCCAGAATAATTCCTATTGGCAACTGCAATTAATCGAACCATGGACCCACTTCATAAGCGATGGCTATTCCTTCAACAAATATCCAAACCAATGTGACAGGAATTAATACTTTCCAGCCTAAGCGCATGATTTGATCGTAACGATATCTCGGGAAAGTGGCACGAAACCACAAGAAACAAAAAATGAAAAACGATGTTTTGATTAAGAACCAATGCGGACCCGCACCAAGCACTGTCTCCACAAATGGAATTTTAAGCAGCAACGAAAAGAACTCAAATAGATGAATGCCGACGTAAGGAATGGACAGCACCGCAGCATATCCCTCAAATGGACTCAGCCATCCACCCATAAATAACAATGCCGTCAATGCTGAGATCAAAATGATATTGGCATATTCAGCAAGAAAGAATACAGCGAAGCCCATACCCGAGTATTCAACATGGAATCCGGCAACAATTTCAGACTCACCTTCGGCAACATCAAATGGAGCTCTATTGGTTTCTGCCACGCCGGAAATTAAATACACAATAAACAATGGAAACAATGGCAACCAATACCAATGAGTAATACCGCCGCTTTGCTCATTAACAATATCTGTTAAATTCAAACTGCCACTTGCCATAAGTACACCGACCAAGGCAAAGCCCATAGCAATCTCATAAGAAACAATTTGCGCAGCAGAGCGTAATGCACCTAATAAGGCATACTTTGAATTAGAGGCCCAGCCAGCAACAATCACTCCATAAACACCCATGGACGTCAGCGCTAGCACATACAATAATCCAGCATTAATATTTGAAAATTGAACACCTTCAGTCAACGGAATCACAGCCCACGCACCTAGGGCAGGAACGATTGATAAAACCGGGGCAACTCGAAACAAAAAGTGACTAGATTTACTCGGGAGAATCATCTCCTTAGTTAACAACTTCAATGCATCTGCAATGGGTTGTAACCAGCCTCTAGGGCCGACACGATTTGGCCCGATACGAACTTGCATATAGCCTATTATTTTTCGCTCAGCAAATGTCACGTACGCAACTGCACCCATTAGCACTAGCAGGAAAATCACGACTAGCAGAGAAGTCACAAACAGCTCTCTATACAATTCCGGGATGGCGTACCAATAAGACATATTCGTTAAGCCACCGACAAGTTTTCAAGTTGAACTGGAGCATAGACGCCAGCCAATTTCTCACTACGCGGCAAACCTCTAGGAATATAAACTGTGCCGGACTGAATGTTGTCATTAATCACACATTTGAAAATACTACTTTCTTCACCTTGTATAACCTTTACCCACTTACCTTCCAGCAAGCCATGTTTTTCAACATCACTACGATTAATCATCATTACTGACTCATCAAGATCTTGCGCCTGCTTTAAAGAGCTGGCATTTCTAACGATCGAATCAATAGAATAAATTGGTGTTGCACCAGTACTAAACACCGTATCAGGCTGCCAATGTTTAATCTCTATTTTAGGCAGTGACGGTAATTCATTAGTGAATTCAAATGAATTATCTAACTGTTGAGAAATCTCCTGACGAACATCATCAATGCTTAGATAATTAAACCCTTCAAGCTTTAATTCCACACCCAACATACGTAGAATTTTCCAACCATCTTTTATTTCCTCACCCGCATCAACCACCTTGGAGAATGATTGCCATCGGCCTTCTAAATTAATTTTAGTGCCTTCTGCTTCTGCATAGCATTTGATTGGTAACATCCAATCACAATACTCTCGCATTGCGTCGGTAATAAATGAGTTAATAGAAATAACCAAGTCTGCTTGCTGAAGTGCTCTCAACGCTTGTGCGGGTAACGCGCAATCCCATTCGGGTTCAAGCCCCATTAATACATAGACTTTTCTGGGTGATTGAATCATTTGCTTATAATTCAACCCCGGCTCATTAATCGCATTAGCCATTAGCGTTCTATGTGGCAATGCACCTAACAACGATGCACCACTACTGTTTGAAGCCGTTGATACATAGCCAAACGATGATTCAGATAATTGCGACAGCCAACAAGAAATAGCTCTTATATTTGAGTACTCATAATGCTGTTGCATTAAGCTGCCGACTAGCACACTCGTGTTTTCTTCACTCAGTAGCGTTTTTGTTATTTCGACCATGTCTTCATCAACCTTTCCCGTTGATAATAATAGGTCCAGCTCGCCAGGCACACTATGTGTTGAATGGTTATTTAACTCAGCTAACAGACCCACCAATTTAGTCAGCCAATCTTGCGGCTTAACAACAACATGACTAGATAGACTCATATGGAATTCGCAAGTTTGCGGATTAATCACAAATACCTTTGCTCCACGTGCCCGAGCTTTGCGTACTTTATGGGCCAGCATAGGTTGCTCACAACGCAAGTCTGAACCAATAATTAAAATTGCATCTTGTTTTTCTATATCTGCAATATTTTGACCTAACCAAGGAAATGCAGGGTCTGCATGCTGATGTTCAAAATCAACTTGATTCACTCGGTGGTCAATATTTTTAATATTCAATGCACGCGCAAGCTTTTGCATTAAATAGATTTCTTCATTACTTTGATTTGGGCTGACCAAAATCCCGACATCATCAGGGTCATATTGTTTCAACGTTTGCGCGACTGAATGTAGAACATCTGACCATGAAGACTGATTCCATTCATCCGCATTTTTATGCATCACCTGGTTTAATCGACTGTCGCTATACATGCCCTCATAACTAAAACGGTCTCGATCTGAAATCCATGTTTCATTAACCTCGGAATTTTCTTTAGGCACAACACGAATCACTTCATTACGTAGCGTATGCATCATCAAGTTAGAACCAAATGAATCATGCGCACTAATATTACTGTGCTCAATCATTTCCCAAGCACGTGCTTTCATACGTGAAGGTTTAGCATTAAGCGCGCCTACCGGACAAAGATCGATAACATTGCCTGATAACTCAGAGGATAAAGATTTCTCTACGTAAGTCCCGATTTCCATGAACTCACCACGACCTGTCGCACCTAACTCTGTCACACCTGCAATCTCAGACCCAAAACGAACACAACGCGTACAATGAATACATCGCGTCATATCGGTAGAAACTAGTGGCCCGATATTTTTATCACGCACCACTCGCTTTCCTTCATTAAAGCGACTGACATCACCACCGTAACCCATTGCAACATCTTGCAACTCACACTCTCCGCCTTGATCACACACCGGACAATCTAAAGGATGATTGATCAACAAAAATTCCATAGTGCCTTTTTGCGCATCTAATGCTAATTCAGAGCGTGTATATACTTTCATACCTTCGCTAACGGGTGTTGCGCAGGCCGGTAAAGGCTTAGGTGCTTTTTCAACTTCGACCATACACATACGACAATTAGCGGCGACCGATAAATGTTTGTGATAGCAAAATCTTGGAATACTCACACCAGCTTGGTCGGCAACTTCAATCAACATTGTATTGCGTGGCGCTTGCACTTCGACACCATCAATGGTGATTGTCACTAAATCTTGTTGGCTTTCATCAGTCATAATAATTAAGCTGCATCTTCTTGTTTGGCAACCATGCTACGGCCATGTTCCACATAATGAACAAATTCATCACGGAAATGCTGGATAAAACTTTGCACTGGCATTGCCGCCGCGTCACCTAACGCGCAAATAGTTCTGCCTTTGATTTTACCGGCAACATCATCAAGCGTATCAATATCTGCCAGCTTACCCTCACCATTGACAATTCTTGTCAGCATTCTATAAAGCCAACCCGTACCTTCTCTACATGGCGTACATTGACCACAAGATTCTGAAAAGTAGAATCGCGAAATACGCTGCAATACTAGAACCATATCAGTGGTGTCATCCATCACAACAACTGCTCCTGAACCCAGGAATGATCCAATCGCCCCGATTGAGTCGTAATCCATATTGGTTTGCATCATTATCTCACCAGGAATCACTGGAACTGATGAGCCACCGGGAATGACTGCTTTAAGCTTTCTGTTTTGCCAGACACCACCCGCCATGGTTAACACTTCACTAAAGGGTGTGCCCAGTGGGATTTCAAAGTTACCGGGCTTGACGACATGCCCTGATACTGAAAAACATTTCACTCCACCATTATTAGGAATACCTAGCTCGGCAAACCATTCTGAACCTTTATGAATAATAGATGGAATTGAAGCCAAACTTTCTGTGTTATTAATCGTTGTCGGACAACCATATAAACCAAACGCGGCAGGGAATGGTGGTTTAAATCTTGGCAAACCTTTTTTGCCTTCCAACGATTCTAGCAGTGCTGTTTCTTCACCACAGATGTAGGCCCCTGCTCCCAACACATCAAACAGCTCGTAATTAAAACCAGAGTCTAAGATGTTTTTGCCAATATAGCCTTGCTCATAAGCTTCGCTAAGCGCTTGTTTAAAACGCTTATAGGGCTCATCCATAAATTCGCCACGCATATAGTTATAGCCAGCCGTAGCACCAATGGCATAGCCTGCAATGATCATTCCTTCAATTAATGAGTGAGGGTTAAAACGCAATATATCGCGATCCTTACATGTCCCCGGCTCAGACTCATCTGAATTACACACCAGATAGGTTGGCTTACCGGTGTTCTTAGGCATGAAACTCCATTTCAAACCGGTTGGGAAGCCTGCGCCTCCTTGACCACGCAAACCAGAAGACTTGACTAGCTCAACTACATCTTCAGATGAAATTTTTTCACTTAATATTTTCTCTAACGCTTGATAACCGCCCACTTGACGATACGTTTCCAAGGACCATGGAGTCGCTAAATTACGAGTTTGATATACGACGTCGTCCATTATTTAATCCAATGTATCCAAAATCTCATCGACTTTGGTCTCTGTTAAATTCTCATAATAAACGTGATTGATTTGCATCATCGGCGCACCACAACATCCTGCTAAACATTCTTCTTCTTGCTTTAAATAATATTTTCCATCAGAGGTGCTTTGTCCACATTTGATATTTAATTTGGACTCCAAATAACCCAACATTTGTTCGCCGCCGCGTAACATGCACGATAAATTTGTACACACTGCGATAGTATGTTTACCCACCGGCTCAAGCTCAAACATAGAATAGAAAGAGGCAACTTCATATACAGCAATAGCTGGCATCTCTAACCTTTCTGCTAATGCATCCATTTGAGCCACAGGCAAGTAACCATACTCATGTTGTATCGCATGCAAACTACCTAACACCGCCGACTGTTTTTGATCGTCAGGGAAACGTTGCAGCCAGTCAGTGACTTGCTCCTGCACTTCTAATGATAAATCTTTTTTTATAGTTTTAATCATCACCTTATCTATCTATTTCGCCAAACACTATGTCTTGCGTCCCTAACACTGCAACCACATCTGCAATCATATGACTTCTAATCATTTCATCGAGCGAAGCAAGATGAGGGAAACCTGGCGCTCTAATTTTTAAGCGGTAAGGTTTGTTAGCACCATCAGACACCAAGTAAACACCAAACTCACCTTTAGGATGTTCTATTGCCGTGTAGACTTCACCAGGAGGCAAACAATAACCTTCAGTAAATAATTTAAAATGATGAATTAATGCTTCCATATCATCTTTCATATCAGCACGAGATGGAGGCGTCACTTTATGATCATCCAACATCACTGGGCCTTTATTATTTCTTAACCACGCAGAACACTGTTTAATTATTTCATTCGACTGACGCATTTCTTCTATACGGACTAAATAACGGTCATAACAATCACCATTCACACCGACCGGAATCAAGAAATTCATCTTGTCGTAAACTTCATAGGGCTGTTTACGTCGCAAATCCCATTCCACTCCTGATCCTCTTAACATTGTTCCAGCAAAACCAAGTTGTAATGCTCGCTCAGGTGAGACAACACCAATATTGACGGTACGTTGTTTCCAAATTCGGTTATCGGTTAACAAGGTTTCATATTCATCGACACAACCCGGAAAGCGATGGGTAAATGAATCAATAAAATCCAACAATGTCCCTGATCTTTCTTCGTTTAATTTACCAACCTCTTTATCATCACGCCATTTTGATGTTGCATACTGCGGCATAGTGTTTGGTAAATCTCGATAAACACCGCCAGGACGATAATAGGTCGCGTGCATACGTGCACCTGACACGGCTTCATAGCAATCCATCAAATCTTCACGTTCTCTAAACGCATACAAGAACATCGACATAGCACCAACATCAAGTGCATGCGCGCCTAGCCACAATAAATGATTTAAAATTCGGGTGATTTCATCAAACATGACGCGGATATATTGCGCACGTTCTGGTGCTTCAACACCTAGCAATTTTTCGATTGCCAACACATAACCATGTTCGTTACACATCATCGACACGTAGTCGAGTCGATCCATGTAACCAATACTTTGATTGTATGGTTTGCTTTCAGCTAATTTTTCAGTGCCTCGATGCAACAAACCTACGTGAGGATCGGCGCGCTCAATGACTTCGCCATCCAGCTCTAGAATCAAGCGCAACACACCATGCGCAGCAGGATGCTGTGGACCAAAGTTCATTGTGTAGTTCCGTATTTCAGCCATAACCTAAGACTCTTCCGCTTTAGATTTAGCGCCGTCGCTGAAACGGTTATCTTCACGAATCACTTTAGGCACAAGCACACGTGGCTCGATAGAAACAGGTTCATAAATAACTCTTTGCTTAGAAGGGTCATAACGCACTTCAACATGACCCACTAACGGAAAATCTTTTCTCAGTGGATGCCCAACAAAACCATAGTCAGTTAATAAACGACGCATATCAGGATGCCCATCAAACACGATGCCATACATATCAAAGGCTTCACGCTCATACCAATTTGCACAACTCCAAATTGAACATATCGATTCAACCATTGGCATCTCATTGTCTTCACAAAAAATCTTGACGCGTAACCGATGATTTTTTGCTAATGACTGTAAATGATAAACAACAGCGAATCGCGCTGTCTGCATGGTGCTATCGATAGGATTATCATCAAAAGTAAAGTGCCCAAACGTATTTTTTGTGACACCGCGACTAAACCCAGATCCAGATGCCTGTTTTGTTTTCCATTCGGTTTTACCGTGCTCTAGGTAATCAATGCCGGCGACATCCATTAATTGATCGAACTGGAGACCCGCCTTATCACGCAAAATGGTCAATATAGGAATGGCCTGTTTAGCCTTCACTGTTAGGGTGAATTCATTCCTATCCAATTTAAGCTGACATTTCTCAGTCTCAGCAAGCTCGCGCAAGGTAGATTCAAAAGTATCTTTTTGGCTCATGGAAGTTATATAGGTTAGCGTGAAATGGAATTACTACGACGTATTTTGTTTTGCAATTGCATGATTCCATACATCAACGCTTCTGCGGTAGGTGGGCAACCTGGCACATAAATATCAACAGGGACAATACGATCACAACCCCGCACGACAGAATAGGAGTAATGATAATAACCACCCCCGTTTGCACATGACCCCATTGAAATCACCCATTTTGGTTCGGGCATTTGGTCATACACTTTACGTAATGCCGGTGCCATTTTATTCACTAGGGTTCCGGCAACAATCATCACATCTGATTGTCTTGGGCTAGGTCGAAACACCACGCCAAAGCGATCCAAATCATATCTAGAGGCTCCTGCATGCATCATTTCGACTGCGCAACAGGCAAGCCCAAAGGTCATCGGCCACATTGAACCTGTGCGGGCCCAATTAACCAATTCATCAAGTTTCCCTACAGCAAAGCCCTGCTGCATTATTTGCTCAGTATCCATATCTCTCCAAGCGACTATTTATTAGTCCCAATTTAGCGCGCCTTTTTTCCATTCATAAATGAAACCAATGATAAGAATTGTGAGGAAGAATGCCATGGCTAGTAAACCAGGAATTCCTATATCACGAAGCGCAACAGCCCATGGAAATAGAAAAGCGATTTCCAGGTCAAAAATAATAAATAGGATCGCGACGAGATAATAACGGACATCAAATCGTCTGCGTGAATCTTCAAATGCCTCGAACCCACATTCATAGGGCGAGTCTTTAGCTGCCTCTGGTACTCGCTTGCTAAGCAACATACCGGCGATAATTGGCACCACACCTATGACTAAGGCAATTGCCAGAAATATTAAGATTGGAACGTAATTCTGAAGCATATCTGAAATAGTTTTATAGTTATCGTTTATGCTGCGATTCATGCACCTTTATTGATCGCTTGTAGATATTAATCCCCAGCCGTAGGGAATACAAATTGATGATTTAAATGGGAGGATAAATGATTCGACAATTGGACAATTTATGGGCAAATATGGATTTTCGCTAATATTGTATAAATTTCATCCTGCATTTAATCTGAATATGAAAGATTTTAGTCGCGAATGAAAATAACCTCGGCAATCAGCCGTATTAAGCGTTCAGTTTATTGCTTCTCTAGCAACAAAAGATCTAATGATAATTTTGAAACCCATGACAATTCCAGATATCCTAAATAACATACTTAGCGTATGCAAAAAGCCAGATATTAGTTATTTTTTACAACCGAATTAACCTGTAGCAAGACATGTATTTAACTTGTTATTATTTAATATAAATTAGTGGAGAAATGTATGTTTAAGCAATCCCAAATACTCCTTACTGCAACTCTTTTATGCGGCATAGCGACATCCTCTTATGCAGAACTATCAGCCTATGAGGAGCCACCCGTATTAGCCACTAAAGATGTGCTTGACCAGGATTTCCTTGTCAGTGATTTATACACAATTGAAGATGATGTGATCACACGTGGATATACGAATACTTATCGCATTACATCTGAATATGGGAACTTTACTGCGCACGGCAATGCCATGTTGGAAAAGATATTGCACGAAATAAACGTCATCCATGAACTCGATAAAATCAAGAACTCAGAACAATTTTCAGAAGGCTTAAAAGAAGGCGCGAAAATTCCTTTCCGTTTCGTTAAAAACCTTATCACACACCCTGTAGATACAGTCACTGGAGTGCCAAAAGGAATATAGCGTTATGGATCACGTATCGGCGAAATGACGACTGGTGAAAAAAGTGAATATGAGGATAGCATTGCAAAAGAGCTGATTTTATTTTCTAGCCAGAAACGCAAACTAGCCTACGAGCTAAATATTGACGTATATACATCTAACAAAGTACTACAAGAGTATCTGAACAGCATAAGTTGGGCTTCTTATTCAGGTGGCTTTGTGGTGGCTCTCGCAATGAGTCCGTTAGGACCAGTGCGCTTCACTAAAACCGCAGGTTCTTTCAACACACTGATCCGAGATAACTCACCCGAAGACCTACGCAAGATCAATCGTAAAATTCTTCGCAAACTTGACGTTAAAGAAGAAATAATTGATGCCTTTCTAGATAACGTCTGGATTTCACCTCGACATGAAACGACTATTGTTCATAGCCTTCAGTACCAGGGATTAAAAGGTGGCATAGATGACTTCATTCAATTAGCAAGCACTGCTGAGTCAGAACAAGATGCTTTCTTTTTTCAAAATATAAGCGGCCTAATTGAACAATATATTTCAAACGTAGTGGAATCAGATCTGTCGATAGTCGTGCACAACAACTTTGCTTTGCTTCAAGTTAGAAAACATTTTATATTTCCGTTAGTTGGGCTAGTCGAGACAGCGGGCGCAGTAGGGATGAGATGGGATACGGCATGATGGGTATAGAAAGCCCAGAGTTTGTTAGGAGATTGTTTGAGACCAGCCAAGATGTGCATAAACATCTAGAGCAGTACTGGGGCTCCTCCCTGAGCAAAGTTGAGGTGTGAGTGTCTGTGAAGGAACCCTCCTCCTCAGCTTCGCTGCTTACTCTACCTTCCCCCTCCTCCTATGCCCAATCACGAGCATCCCCTCTCAAGCTCCTCTTGATGCTCCTGAGAAAGCTATAGCAGTGCCCCCTTGATATCCCCTGTAACGCCATCAGATCTTCTCTAAGAAGTTTTAAGGTGTTGGTATTGTAAAAATATGATTGTTTAGATTATAGTTTCTAAGAGATCATATTAGGAGGTCTAAAGGGAAATAGCCTAGGATTAACCCTATTACTGGTTAATTAATATGCCTACATGCTATATAAACTCTATATAAATCAATTATTTAAAGTCCCTTTCTTATTACTATAATACTAGCTCGTATTAGCAGCCTTTTTCAATTTTCACTTTTAAGTATTTGGGTGGGAACTATCATGTCTATACTGATCCCTACAGCCCCCCCCCCGACCCCTTCAGAGACAAGTCTGCTCCAATCTTTCTTTAGTTTCTAA
>CAWUWP010000012.1:0-18621 GCA_963926275.1 uncultured Gammaproteobacteria bacterium
GGCAAAGTCATCGAAGTAGTTAAAGGGGTCACTCATGTTGTGAAACCTGAATATGATAAGGGCGTTGAAAAATCACTAACTAAATATTTTGATGACTACCAAACTATTTCATTACCTAACTTCAAGATTTCAACTGATGAAATGATTGAATGCATAGGCAGCGAAGTAGAAGTTCATCCATGTACTCCAAAATAAAATCATGATTATTAACGGCGTTTTAATTGATGATACTTTCTCCGAAGCATTTTCCATGCGTGCAACGAGAGTAATCATCACCGCAATCAATTATAAATGGGCAAGACATGCCGCAGAAACCATGACTGGTTTTGCAACTTCTGTGATTGGTTGTAGAGTTGAAGCCGGCATCGAACGCGCCATGGGTAACCATGAAACACCCGACGGCCGACCCGGCATGTCGGTTCTATTGTTTTCAACTGATAGAAAGACTTTACAAAAACAACTAGAAGCACGTGTTGGCCAATGTGTACTCACCTGCCCGACCACTGCCGTATTTTCCGGAATGGACAGTGAAGATCAAATTGCATTAGGTAAAAACTTACGTTACTTCGGTGATGGCTATCAAAATTCAAAACTGATTGGCAACAAACGCTTTTGGCGAATCCCTGTCATGGATGGTGAATTCGTCTGTGAAGAAATGGCTGGCGTACAAAAAGCCATTGGTGGCGGGAATATTTTAATATTTGCTAGAACTGTCTCTCAAGTATTACTTGCTTGTGAAGCTGCCATTGACTCTATGAGCATGCTACCTAACATCATCTTACCTTTCCCAGGTGGCGGTGTTCGCTCTGGCTCTAAAGTGGGTTCTAAATATAAAGGCTTAAGTGCTTCAACTAATCATAATTTCTGTCCGACTCTAAAAGGTCTGCCTGGTAACGAATTAGCTAAAAACATTGAAGCCGTGATGGAAATCGTTATTGATGGCTTAACTGCTGAAGATATACGCTTAGCCATGAAACGTGGCATAGAAGCCGTGTGCGACTTAGGCAAGTCACAAGGCATAGAAAAAATTACCGGTGGAAATTATGGTGGCAAACTTGGCGAGCACCATTTCTACTTAAGAGATATTGTCAATGAGTAATACAACGGTCACTTTTAATGGTCTAGCTAGCGCACGCATTGATATGCGATGGTTAAGCGAAGCGATGACAAATTCATACAGCGTAGATCAAGCAAAGAAACTCACCTTGCCTGTTGGCAATAAGAAGATCGAAATTGGTGAATTATTTGAGATCTCCGCTAACTTCAGTGACAACACCGCTCAGCTAGAAGGCTGTACTGCAAAGTGTGATTATGTTGGTCACGCATTACCTGAAGGTGCTCACCTAAACGTAATAGGTGATTGCGGACATTACCTTGGTGCACAATTAGCCGGTGGCAAAGTCACTCTAACTGGCAACACTAAAGACTATGTTGGTAGTGCCATGCGCAATGGCATGATAGAAATCAAAGGCAACAGCGCAAACTATGTTGGTGGCGCACTCCCCGGCCAGAAAAAAGGGATGTCAGGTGGCACTATCTTAGTCCATGGCAACACAGGAAATTTCACCGGTGATTTAATGCGTCGTGGAGTCATTATGGTCGCTGGCAATATTGGCGATTACTGCGGCAGTCGTATGATTGCTGGCACGATTACAAACCTTGGAAAAATCGGCAAACAAGTCGGCCTGGGCATGCGCAGAGGGACAATTTTATTACCTGAATTACCTGAAGACATGGCATCAACATACATAAATTGTGGTCGCCATAATCTAGGTTATTTAACCTTACTATTATGTGAACTAAGAACTTATGACAGTGAGTTTAAATCACTACATTCCATGAGACGTCGCGTACAAAAATATATGGGTGATACATCGGTTGGAGGCTTAGGAGAAATTCTTATTTGGATCGGATAGAAACATCATTTGGATCGTATAGAAACACTAGAGTAACGGTTATGCTGTTATCATTAACATCATAGACTAACCACATAATACAAACAGGAGGCCACCATGCCTAAGTACATTATCGAAAGAGAAATTCCAGACGCGGGCAGCCTAACGGCAGACGACCTACAAGGTATCTCGCAGAAATCATGCAGCATTCTTAAAAATATGGGCCCACAAATTCAATGGGTAGAAAGTTTTGTCACAGAAAACAAAGTTTACTGCACATACATCGCGCCTAACGAAGATGAAATTCGTAAGCACGCTGAAGAAGGTGGATTCCCAGCCAATAGTATTGCTGAAATTAAATCAATTATTGATCCGACGACTTCAGAGTAAAATACGCTCATACTCGCACGACCGCCAGAGATAGCAGAAACATTAGAAATGCAGGAAAAGTTTCTAATAAAAGCGCGGATTCAACACACAAAAGAGCCCTCACTAGAGGGCTTTTTTGTGTCCAACCAATTAACAGTAATCCACCCTTGTCAGACACATATAATCAAAATCATGTCTTCAATAAATAACTGTGAATAACACGTATGATGTAGGTAATACATATCATTATAGTTACGCATCGACCTGGAAATAAAATGAAAAAAGTATTAGTCGTTGGAGCTAGCGGTGCTACAGGAAAGCTTCTTGTTGCGGATCTTCTTAAACGTAATGTAGAAGTAACCGCTATTGTAAGAACTTCAAGCTCCCTAAAAAACACATTCGAAAGTTAGCTTAATTATACTGAGGTTTCTGCCAGCATCACCGAGATGTCTGATAGTCAATTGTTACCACTGCTAAAAGACTGTGATGCTGTGATCTCCTGCTTGGGGCATAATTTAAACTTCCAAGGGATGTTTGGAGAACCCAAATGTTTAGTCACAAATACGATTGAAAAAATATCTCGGGTAATAGAATTATTGAAGCCAGAAAACAAGGTGAAAGTGATCCTAATGAATACTACCGATAACAGTAATCGTAATATTCCGGAAAAGCCGCCACTGTCGCAAAGATGTGTTATATCTATATTGCGGCTGCTACTTCCGCCACATGTAGACAATGAACAAGCAGCTGACTTCCTTCGCACTGACATTGGACTAAGCCATTTATATATTGAATGGGTTGCAGTCAGACCAGATAGTCTTACAGATGAATCTGAAGTATCCGAATATGAAATACATTAATCCCCAACAAGAAATGTAATTTTTGATTCTGGTTCTTCCAGTCGTATCAACGTCGCAAATTTCATGGCAAATTTAGCGACTGATTCTGAATTATGGAATATGTGGAGAGGGAAAATGCCCGTGCTTTATAACTGTGTATAAAAAATATAAGCAGTCAGAGATTTTTTATATAGCCAGTTTCAATGCAAAAAATAGAATCAGGGTTAATTAATCATACCTGCAAGCTAAAGAGGCGTGTATTTACCTTGTTATGCAATCTAGGAATTGGTGGCTCGCTCGGAAATACACTCGTATCCTCCCATATCAAATTCTCGGCAAACCCATGGCCGCTTTTCGTAAATAGTGCAAGCCATCGTGTTTCGATCCAATGCCGCACACCAGCCATCTTCTAGCCTTGCCATGGTCATCCCACCCCACTTATCTATCTCAATAAATCTATCGGGCACTCCGGTATCAGAAATAAGTAATACTTCTAAACGGCAACAGCAAGCTTCGCAGTTTTCACAGGTCACCTCGCTAGCAGGTAGGGCTGTCTCTTCGTTTTCCATAAATTACTTTTTATTCGCTATATTAGGTATTCATTCACATCGCCTAAAGCTGTTATTGCATAATGCCGCGCACTACGTAATTTTAACAGTGCCCAAAGGGTAAACTTTCCGTAATAGCGCGTTGTTATATGTCGAAAAACGTGGCCTTCTCACGAATTGTCGCTGGCCCTTTTATTGATATCATTCAGTCACCTTACCGCGTAGTGACTTGGTTTTCCCTCGGAGCGTTTTGCTATCCATACGCCTTTTTTTTGCACCTTTGCTTGGCTTAGTTATACGTCGAGATTTTTGTACAACAGCAGCACCCTTAATAATTTCTTGTAAGCGGGCAAATGCATCTAATCTGTTTTTTTCTTGAGTACGGAATTTTTGGGCTTTGATAATAATGACGCCCTCTTTACTGATGCGTCGATCCTTAACTTTCAATAGTTGCGTCTTATAAAAAGCAGGCAATGAAGAGGCCTTGATATCAAAACGCAAGTGGATCGCCGATGAAACTTTATTAACATTCTGACCACCACTGCCTTGAGCACGGATAGCAGAAAGCTCAATCTCATCATCAGGAATGGAAACGTTCTGACTAATTTCAAGCACAATTATTCGCCTTATTAAACACGTAAGAATCATAAACTAATCAAGTCTGACCTTTTTGATTCTCTGCTAAGAACTATACACAATGACATCACCCATGATTGGAGCATTATGGAATTAGGGTTTCAATCGGGGACAGACCACGGATTGGCATCTACCCTTATAATGTGAAATCAATCAAATAACGACTTTTTTAGTAAAAAGCGCCAAGTTGCCAACTCGGTAATTGCTTCTGCATCATTGCAGTCTTACGCAAAAGTGACGAATGACACTAGATCAATGAAGTGTGAATCGAATAACTGACTTATAAATCAAGGTGAACCAAACATACACCCCTGCTCTGTCACTACCACTGGGAAATCTCCCAACCCTCTCATGGTACTTGCTACGGCGTACTGTTCTAGTAGCGGGCCAATTTCACTAGCTTCACTACTTTCAGTGGCAGAATACATCACACGAATAAAGTGTGTGTCAGATTGTTTGGTGAGTCGAAAGCAATAGCTATCTTTCTCTTGCTCTTCTTGAATGTCGAATTCGGCGAACTCAACTTTCAAGTATGACAATACTGCATCACGAATTTCTATACGGTATTCAGACACGGTGCTTTAACTAGCCTTTTTTAGCGTTGGTTTCTGCAGCAGTCATACGCTCGTACTCTTTCATAATGCCGCGAATAAATTCAATCATTTCAGGCGAACTCCACTCACGCTCACCGATTGCTTTGTATATGAGTTTGCCTGATGGATCAATTAGGAATGTGGTGGGTAAACCTGATACCTGCCAGCTTGATAAAGACATATTCTTATCAATGAGGATATCGAAATCGACAGGCCTATCTTTTAGGAATTGTTTGACGGTCGCTAAAGCTGGACCAACATGCACACCAACGACCTCAAGACCGTTACCACCATTCAACTTATTATGCATATCATTCAATGCGGGCATTTCTTTTACACACGGTGGACACCAAGTTGCCCAGAAGTTAAGGAGTACGAATTTACCCTCATAGTCTGACAAGCTGATGTCGTCCCCATGAGCACTCATTAGAGTGAAATTTGAGGCATCAGCACTTGAAATTTCATTCATCAATTCCCCAGCATTTGACAAGGGAATCGTCAGTAGCAAGGCAGCCACTAATGAGACTGATAAGACACTAGATTTAAAGAGATTAGTCATTCTATTAACACTGTGTTTCATAATTACCGCTTTGTAAGACATATAAACTAATAGAGTCGAATTATTTAATTAAGTTCGTCATTCTTTGCACAGCCAGCCATTTTGGATAGCCTTTAGTCTGATTTATTTCTCTGCTGGCTTGGTTTCTTCTACTTTTATTTGTTCGTAATCAGCAAATACTCTTTTTAAGAAATCTACCATTTGTGGCGAATTCCACATCCTTGAACCCACAGCACGATATGCAAAAGCACCATCAGGTGTTATCAAATAAGTGGTGGGTAAACTGGGTATTCCCCAACTTCCCAACTCTAAATTTACATCCATGACCACCGGGTACTGGACGGGTGAAATGGCTAAATGTTCATTCACACCAATCACATCAGGTCCGGCATGAATAGCGACCACTTCCAAAATATCCTCATCTGCAAGCTGATTACGCAGGTCTTCTAACAAGGACAATTCTGCACGGCAAGGCGCACATTTTGTTGTCCAAAAATTAACAAGCACAAATTTTCCTCGCAACTCTTCCAGGCTAAGTTTACCGCCGGTTGAATGAGGCAAGGTAAAGTTCTCTGCCTTCATGGTGCGTGGCATGGCATCTAACAACATCTCTGCATTTGCAAGTGAAGATGCAAACATTAAAACAACGCTAGCAATTAATTTAATTTTCATATTTTTTATCTACTTTACTGTGTATTCTGAATCGTGAGCCCAATTTGGATCTTGTGGGCGAATATCACCAATAGGGGCTGCAAATCCATCCGCGACTAAAGTTTGTATGTTATCGCCTGTCAGGGCTTTCATGAAATCAACTAGCTGATCCATTTCCTGATCAGTTAAATTCAACGGCATTATCAATGGGCTTAGTAGCTCGTTTGGTACGCCGCCTTGATTGTAGAACTCGACGATCCCACGCAAATTAGTGAATGCACCGTCATGCATGTAAGGCGCGGTCAATGCGACATTTCGCAATATTGGGGTTCTAAATTTCCAGCGATCATAGGGGTTTTGAGTGATCGTATACAGCCCAACGTCATTCTGTTTTGGTGACTGGCGAACTGAATCAATAATTTCATTATCAACATTAACAAAAACACCAGGCGCTAATTGCACACGTGTTGTCGTCGGCTTAACACCCATAGAAACATTATAACCATGACCGGTGTTATGCAGTAATTGATCGGTGAACAGTGCGTATTCTTGGTTAATCAAATGACAAGCTGAGCACATACCCTTGCCGACAAATAATGCAAAGCCTGCTTTCTCATCATCGCTCAGTGCATCTTCTTGCTTGCCGTAATACCACTGATCAAATCTTGAGTTTCCAGAATTCAATGTTCTTTGGTAACTGGCTAAAGCCAACCCCACTGTTTCCATAGTGGGGCCTTTGCCATTAAAGGCAGTTTCAAATAATCCTTTGTATTCTTCAATGCCTTTTATTTTATTAATAACATAGCCGATTGAAGGATTAGCCATCTCGTTTCTGGCTAGCAAAGGTGCCCACACCTGTTGGACTAAGCTATCTTCTCGCGCATCGTGAAAAAACACTTCATAGTAACCCACGTTATAAATAGTTGGACTATTACGCTTAACGCTACGACCCTCAATGCCGATAGCCGTCGCTAATTCATTGTTCGCATAACCTTGCTCAGGTATATGGCAAATAGCACAGGAGAATGTGTCATTCAAGGACAAGCGACGATCAAAGAATAGGCGTCGCCCGAGACTTACCGACTCTTCGGTGATAGGCTTTCCGTCAGGCATTTCCATCTTGGGTAAGCCAAGTGGTGTTTGATAAAAAAATTGCAGCAAGTCAGCTTGTTTGCCTTTACGTGCAGTAATACTCAGTGAATTAGTGACATAACTCTCTTGGTCATAACCCTGTTTCCGGTCACCCGGGCCAAATATAGCTTCTTTATTAATCTCATCATCACTCGAGCTAGCTATTAAAATTGTTGAAGTACTAACAAAAACACAGCAAACAATTAAACATAGAACCCAGTAGCGTGACGTTGAAAAATAAAGTTTCATGTAAAGTTAGTTACCTTGCTATTCCATTAATAGGGTTTTTAAATCAGAAATAATGGATTGGTCATGTAGAAAACTAGCGCTATATTGCGTTCTTTTTCGACCATCTTTATCGATTAAAAATACTCTTAAAATATGCGCGAAACTGTTGGTAGGGTTACCTTCTTCATCATATTCTTGATTGACGTATTGTCCGAAGCCTTGTGTTATCGGTTTTAATTCTTCCTCGGAAGCAGTGGTAAGAAACTGCCATTCTGGCCCACCAAAGTCTTTACTGCCTTGACCATAAAATTTCATTACTTCAGGCGTGTCATATTTAGGATCGAAACTCAAACTCACTAGTCTGATCTGATCAGACAACTCTGGATCATTTTTCAATGCTTCTTTTAACTTATAGTAAACTGCTGTTACTAGTGGACAACCATTTAAATCTGAACATTGTGTGAACATGAAACTAAGAAGAACAATTTTATCTCCATAAAAATCTGATAACCGTTTTTCCTCACCTTGATCTGTTAATACATCGCCATCAGCGGCTTCCCCGAATGGAGGTAATTTATAGCTTCCCGCCTCTGGCAGTTCAAACTGCATATCACCCCAGCCTGGTGCATGAAGGAGCACTTGGTTTTCATGGCTAGCGATCTCTGCCGTATGCTTGGCTTCGTTATCTGTGTTATCGCACCCAGATAGCGAAAAAATTAATAATAGTGAAAAACAAATTAGCGTTGCGTTTTTCATGATCCCTTTTTTTAATCCTTTATATAAACAAAAGGCCGCCTACGAAGGCGGCCTTTTGCATTAATGCTAAGACGTTTATATGTTAAACGTCAGCCTAACCTCAATTCAATTACTTCTCTATTTGAGACATCATTGTATCGGAAGAGTTCGGCTTTTGAGAATAAAGCGAGTAAGCGCCAAATCTCATTTGATGTGCACGACCTAACTTCAATTGATAGAAGTCGATAGTGAACTGGTGATCAAGTTTCTTACCATTCCAATGATATAACTTGAACCATTGCTCATCATCTTTACCCGTCTTGTCCCAGCTACCTAACAAAGAAGTAGTGAAGTAAGCACGCTTACCATCCCAACTTTGAGAGATCATGTTTACTTGTGAGCCAATTTGATGCTCATAAGTTTGCTTAGGATTATGTGGATCACTGATGTCAAAGTAACGAGTCTTTCCGTCCATGAATGTTTGAACCCAAAGACCTTGGTCGTCAGCAGTGATAGAAATATCTACTGGCAGTGGTACTTTTGAAGGATCGCCGATGTCAGCGACATCTTCAGCTTGCCACTCACCGTTTTCATCTTCAAAGATCAACCAGATTTTTGAAGTCAAAGCAGTCGTTGTGAAACAGTAGTTGTTAAGACCACCCCAGGCACAACGAACTTCTAACGGCGCACCAGGAACATCAAATACTTTCTTTGGTTCGCGAGTATGTAAGTTCCAAAGTACCATTGTATTACCAAAGCGCTTCATTGCTTCTGGATCAGACAACATTTGACCGAAGTCCATCATGTAGTTTGACCAGCCAGTGAATGAAGAAGTTAACATGACATTACGTCGTGGTAATACACGAATGTCGTATCCATAACCGTCAGCAAAGTTACCCGTCTTCTCAGCACCACGAAGGTCATCATCAGTTGGGAACCAGTGAGCAGAAATGAATTCGCCTTCACCTGTGTACTCAGCCATACCAGTACGACCACCATGGTCAACATTATTAGATAATGCAGATACCATGACACGACCAGGTAATGCATAGAACGTATGAGGTCCTACCATGCCGCCAGTCTTAGCTACGAAGTCAGTGATAACTTTGTGAAGCTTAGGCTTGCCCGGGTTTGAATGAACGTCAAAGATAAAGATCTTGTTACTATCTAAACCACCAGCCCATAAAAAGCGACGGTCATCAGATAGTCCAGAGTGGTGAGCTTCATTACGACCACCCACTGAAACGATATGTGCAACTTCACCAAAATTATCTGCATCAGGATTCACAGAAATAGTCACAAGCTTATCTTGCTCGTCACCCATTCCTTCAACACCTAAAGTCCAGACATATACATAGTCTTCCTGACCAACTATCTTAGCCATGTAAGGTGACATGCATGTCTCATCAGCTTGAACAGCGGTTGGCACTCCGCCAACTAAGGCCACTGCACCGATTAATGCTGAAGCGACTGCGCCTCTTGCCCATTTAAATGGAAGCATTTCTTTCATTATTTAAACTCCATAAATTTTACTAAAAGTAGATCTAATCTCGAAACAAGATAAACACATGGTATCGGCTTAGATCCACATAAACACTTGCCCACGGATGGGCTAACCAATATCAAGTTCGATGTGCGACATTATGCCGCATCCAGCCCGACTATCAAGTTCTAATAAGAGACTAGTTGTCGTATATCAATTGAACGTAAGATACCAAACTGCCTTGTATAAAGAGAGAATCTACCCAGATTGATTGGGATTTATGCAAAATTACTACTTTGGCGCCAATTGCTCGTTATATACGATGAAACTGACAAGTAAATCTGTAGTCTTAACAACACATAAGCCCACTATTCTAAAATATGAACATGCCTAGAATGACACATTTATCGACTCGATTAGTCCTCGCCTCAGTTTTGTTCTTTTTAGTGTGTACAGTACAAGCCCACGCTTCAAAATTAGGAGGTAATTTTGAGCTGACCTCTCACAAGGGTGCGGCCTTTCAACTAAGTGACATCACAGGAAAAGTTGGCATTATATTTTTTGGCTTTACTCACTGCCCTGATGTTTGCCCAAACACTCTATTGGAAATCCAACGTTTAAACGTTGCATTAAAAGACCAAGCAGAAAACATGCAAGTGCTCTTCATTAGCGTCGACCCAAAAAGAGATACTCCAAAAAAATTAGATAGTTATGTCAGCTACTTCGACAAGGACATTATTGGCCTGACCGGCTCGACAGAAGACGTTGCCAAGGTACTTAAACAATTCAACGCCAGCGTAAAATTCACTGGCGACACCAATTCAGACACTTATAACGTAGAGCACACTGCCAATATGTTCCTTATTAACAAGCAAGGCGATATTGGCAGCATCATTCTGCCGCGCACACCTTTCACTGTATTAGAGCAACAGGTGCGCAAACTCATCGACCAGTAAACCAATCGGTGAGAACACCGGCTAGTCCTTAGTCGTACTTAATATAAGCAAAACGTTGATCATCAGGCACACCATCTAGATCAGGCTCATCTTTACCCGGGTTCCACTGAACCACTTGCTCAATTTTTGTCGCCAATGCAAAATCTTTATTGGTGATGCCTTTGGCAGAATGATTCATTAGTTTAACCACCACAAACGCATAAGAAACCGTCAAATCGGGATGATGCCAAGCGGCTTCGGCTAAATGGCCCACGGTATTCACCACCATTAAGGTCCCTTTCCAGCTGTTCGTCTTATATTTACGTCGAATCCACCCATTCTCGTAATACCATTTGGGTAACTCTTCGGCTAAACGTAACTCAATTTGCTCGTCTGTATAGGTTTGTTCCGGCTCAATATCTCGCCACTGCTCCATAATAGATCTCCATTCTCTAAATCGTACGAATTATGTTCGCTATGCACTATCTGAAATTAATCAAAATGATGATATACGCATTCTGTTAGAAATCACGTAAAATAACGCGCTTGCAACATCTCAAATTAAATTACTTAGGAATTCAGGCACATTATGGACAAAGCTGTTAAGCGCAAACGTAATAAAATGCGGGGCGAGCAACGCGGAAGAAGCGTTAATCCTCTGGCTTTACAACAAGTTCGCGAATTATTGGGTGACATGCCTATTCGACGCGATCTGCTTATTGAATACCTACATTTAATTCAGGATCAATATAATCATATTTCAGCAGATCACATGACGGCATTAGCCAATGTTATGAAACTTGCCACCACTGAAGTTTATGAAGTTGCGTCGTTCTATCATCACTTTGATTTAGTAAAAGAAGGTAGTCACACGCCACCTGAACTCACCATTAGAGTGTGCGATTCGGTGAGCTGCGAATTGAATGATGCAAACAAAATCATTAAAGCACTTGAAGGCAAGTACAACGGTGAGATTCGCATTCAACCTGTGCCATGTGTTGGGCGTTGTGAACAAGCCCCTGTTGCAGTGGTTGGCATGAATGCAATTCCTTATGCTGATGTCGACAAAATTGTTGCCGCCGTCGATAACAATGAAAGACATGCTATCGCACCTGATTGCATTAACTTTGCAGACTACAAGAAAGACGGTGGTTACGAAACTTTATCAAAGTTAATTAAAGGATCGCTGTCTAAAGAAGACGTTATCACTACACTGGAAGATTCAAACTTACGTGGCTTAGGTGGTGCAGGATTTCCCGCTGGCAGAAAGTGGCGAATTGTTAGCGACCAACCCGCGCCAAGAATTATGGCGGTAAATATTGATGAAGGTGAACCCGGCACCTTCAAAGATCGCTACTACTTAGAAAAAGATCCACACCGATTTTTAGAGGGCATGCTAATTGCTGCTCATGTCGTTGGCACAGATGCTATTTATATTTACTTACGTGATGAATATGCCGGTGTCCGTAAAGCATTAACGATTGAACTAGAAAAGTTAAAGGCGAACCCTCCTCACGAACTTCCCCATATTGAATTAAGACGTGGTGCAGGCGCTTATATTTGCGGTGAAGAATCTGCAATGATCGAGTCTATTGAAGGTAAGCGCGGCATGCCTCGTTTACGCCCTCCTTTTGTGGCACAAATTGGCGTTTTTGGACGTCCCACTCTTGAGCATAATATGGAAACACTTTACTGGGTAAGAGATTTAATAGAACGCGGTGCAGACTGGTTTACTTCCAATGGTAGAAATGGACGCACAGGTTTGCGCTCTTTCTCCGTCAGTGGACGCGTGAAAAAACCGGGTGTGCATTTCGCACCGGCAGGCATTACAGCTAAAGAATTAATCGATGAGTATTGTGACGGCATGTTAGATGGCCATGAGTTTTATGGTTACTTCCCAGGTGGCGCTTCTGGCGGAATACTGCCGGCCACAATGGGTGACATTCCTATGGACTTTGACACGCTCAATGAATACGGCTGTTTTATTGGCTCTGCAGCCGTGATGATTTTCTCACATCAAGATAGCGCGAAACAGTTAGCACACAATGCAATGAAATTCTTCGCTCATGAGTCATGTGGTAAGTGTACGCCGTGTCGTGTGGGTACGGCTAAAGCAGTCATGTTGATGGACAAAGGCGATTGGGATCAACCGTTAATGAAAGAGCTTTCGCAAACAATGAATGACGCATCTATTTGCGGTTTAGGCCAAGCGGCTTCAAACCCAATGCAATGTGTAATAAATTATTTTCCCGATGAACTCAAATAAGGAAATGGAGTAACGAAAAATGGCAGCTAATCCAAAAGATTTAAACGAATTAAAAACAGTTGAGTTCTCATTAAACGGAGAAAATATTCATGCGTTTGAAGATGAAACAATACTTCAAGCAGCGAAAAGAAATGGCGTAGAGATTCCACACCTTTGCTATACCGATGGCATGCGTGCCGACGGTAACTGCCGCGCTTGCGTAGTAGAAATTGAAGGTGAACGTGTACTCCAACCATCCTGTGTACGCACACCGACTGCAGGCATGGTCGTTAACACCGGCAATGATCGCGTATTACATTCACAGAAGATGGTGCTTGAGTTATTACAATCAGACATCGCTGAAAAGAAATACACACTAAATAGTGAACTTGATCAATGGTCACAAAAACTTGAGATTGGCTTGCCACGTTTTGAGTCACGCGAAAATCCTGTCGCTGATTTATCACATCCCGCTATGGCAGTAAACTTAGACGCTTGTATTCAATGCACGCGTTGTGTTCGCGCATGTCGTGAAATACAAAACAATGATGTCATTGGTTACGCTAACCGTGGTTCACATTCAGAAATTGTCTTTGATATTGCTGACCCTATGGGTGACAGCTCCTGCGTGGGTTGTGGTGAGTGCGTACAGGCCTGTCCAACAGGTGCATTAATGCCATCGAAAGAATTAGGCATGTTAGAGCCCGATAGAAAAGTAGATTCAACCTGCCCTTATTGTGGTGTGGGCTGCTTACTTACTTTTAACATTAAAGATGAAAAGATAATTTACGTTGAAGGTCGTGATGGCCCTTCCAATAAGAGCCGCTTATGTGTGAAAGGCCGTTATGGTTTCGATTATATTCATAATGAACGTCGCTTAACTAAACCTTTAATCCGTAAAGAAGGCGCCGCTAAAGTCGCTAATATTGAAGACCTCACGCAAGATGATGTTAATGCAATGTTTAGAGAAGCCACTTGGGATGAAGCATTAGAATTTGCCGCTAAAGGTCTACGTGATATTCGTGATGAGCTAGGTGGTAACGCATTGGCAGGCTTTGGTTCCGCAAAAGGTTCAAACGAAGAAGCTTACTTATTCCAAAAGTTAATTCGTACAGGCTTCAAGACTAATAACGTTGATCACTGTACGCGTTTATGTCACGCCTCTTCTGTTGTCGCATTATTAGAAGGCCTAGGTTCAGGTGCGGTATCCAACCAAGTCGCTGAAGTTGAAGATGCTGAAGTGATTGTGATTATTGGTTCTAACCCAACCACTAACCATCCGGTGGCTGCGACTTTCATTAAGAATGCAGCACGCGCTGGCAAGAAATTGATTGTCATGGATCCGCGCGGCACTGAGATTGCTCGACACGCTGATTACTTCCTTCAATTCAAGCCAGATACTGATGTTGCAATGCTAAATGCCATTATGCATTCGATTATTAAGCAAGGTTTAGTCGACAAAGAGTTTATCGCTAACCGCACTGAAGGTTACGCAGAACTTAAAGAACACTTAAAAGATTTCTCTCCTGAAGAAATGGAGAAAATTTGTGGCATTCCTGCTGAAACATTACATGAAGTCGCACGTGTTTATTCATCATCTAAAGCCTCGATAATCTTCTGGGGCATGGGTATCTCTCAACATATTCATGGTACTGATAATGCGCGTTGCTTAATTGCCTTGTCGCTAATTACCGGACAAATTGGTAAACCAGGATCAGGCCTACATCCATTACGTGGACAGAACAATGTTCAAGGTGCATCTGACGTTGGTTTAATTCCAATGGTATTCCCAGATTATCAGCGTGTAGATAACCCAGAAGCTCAAGCAAGGTTCGAGAAACTTTGGGACACCAAATTAGATCCAAATCCTGGCTTAACCGTGGTTGAAATCATGGACGAGATTACTAAAGGTAAAATTCAAGGCATGTATGTTGAAGGTGAGAATCCTGCTATGTCTGATCCTAACTTAAACCATGCGCGTAAAGCATTAGCCTCCCTTAAGCATTTAGTCGTTCAAGACATATTCCTCACCGAGACTGCTTTCTTTGCAGACGTAATACTGCCTGCCTCTGCCTTCCCAGAAAAAGATGGTTCATTTACCAATACTGACCGTCGCGTACAACTTGGACGTAAAGCTGTCAACCCACCCGGTGAAGCTAAGCAAGACTTGTGGATAATTCAAGAGATTGCTAAACGTTTAGGCTGTGATTGGAACTACGCTGGCCCTGATGAAGTATTTGCAGAAATGCGTTTAGGCATGGATTCAATAAAAGGCATGTCATGGGAGCGTTTAAAAAATGATGAGTCGGTGACTTATCCATGTGATACCCCTGAAGACCCAGGCCAAGGCATCATCTTCATTGATGACTTCCCGACTGACAGTGGTAAAGGAAAGTTAGTCCCAGCCAAGTTTACTAATGCTGACGAGCTACCAGATAGTGAATACAGTTATGTATTAATTACTGGCCGTCAATTAGAGCATTGGCATACTGGTGCTATGACAAGACATGCATCAATACTAGATGCTATCGAGCCGGTACCCGTGGCTTCAATTAATCCTAAAGATCTAGAAAAATTAGGCATTAAACCTAATGAGATGATTCGATTAAGTTCGCGTCGTGGCAGTATTGAATGTTTTGCTCGTGCTGATGATGGCTTAAGACAAGGCCAAGTATTTATGCCGTTCTGTTATCACGAAGCAGCAGCAAACTTACTAACTACTGATGCACTAGATCCATTTGCTAAAATTCCAGAATTCAAATTCTGTGCAATTAAACTAGAAGCAGTAGTGAAGCACTAAAACTTAAGTATCAGGGTTGCATGAATAGTTGTAACCCTGATTTATCACTCGCATTATTAGTTAATTAAATTAAGATAAGGAGTTATATACTTGCTAAGTTCTATCTGACTATATCCGCATCTTGCTGGCACTTCTAACAGAGGGATCCCCAGCTCCGCACAGATTGAGTCATAAGAATATTCTGGATACATTTTTTGAAATATAGGTGGGCGATCATCAAGCTCAATAACACACCTAACTGACAAATCATTTTTATCACATAAAACAAAATCAAATGTTTTAACACCAAAGTCGCATTCTTCGTCATATTCATCATATAGAGGAATATGACGAAGTACGTCATTCACTGCTAAGCCTCTCATATTTCTGAGGGGCTTTTTTAATATCGCACCTTATCCATATTCACATAACAATTTATATTGCCAGGTTTTTTAGCACTAGCACTTAAAACTCACTACTCAATGTAAGAATCAGTCGCTATATCCGATCTTATTTACATCGACGTTATTTTTAAATGCTGTCTTATAAACAAGGAGATGTGAGCATGATTAAGAAAATAGTTGAACTTTCAGATGTGAGCATGATTAAGAAAATAGTTGAACTTTCAAAAGCCGGCGCAATCCTGCTATTACTTTCATTATCTAGTCATAGTTTTGCTAGTGGCCATGGTGGCTACATCCCTCTTGCTATTGCTGCAGGTTATATTGCTCACAAAAGCTATCATCATGATAACCAGGGTCATAGCAAGCATTATTATGGCCGAGGCTACAATAAGCATGCTTACTACTACGGACATAGAAACCGTTACAACAGTAAGCATTATTATAATAACGGGCACAGAAATCGTTACTACAATAACCGTTATTATGGATACAAACATAGAAGCCATTATTAAGTATTTGATATGAGTAATTAAGGATAATTACTTAGCTTCATCTCAAAGAAAAAATAAAGGAAACTACAAAAGGCAATCAGTAGGTTTGCCTTTTGTTTTATAGTCAGGTGATTATTGGCACATCTTTATCGCATAACTAACATCTGCAGCTTGTCTATTTTGCCAAACATCATGCACTCTAAATATTCTCGCACCCGCTTCAACCCCTAATGCAGTGGTAGCACAGGTAGCGGGCATACGTTGTGCAGGATCTTTTGTTGCACATACCTCACCCATGAAGCGTTTGCGGCTAGTCCCTAGCAATACTGAGTAATCTGTTGCACAGATCTGATTTAAATGCTTAAGTAACTCAAGGTTGTGTTGAGTACGTTTACCAAACCCAATCCCTGGATCTAAAATTATATTGTTTTTAGATAGCCCCAAATCTTGCATTTTTAATGCTTGCGTAACCAAGAAATCTTTGACTTCTTTTGCTGTATTTTCATAACTAGGATTATCCTGCATATTATCTGGGCGACCTTGCATATGCATAATGCAATAAGGCACATTGCGTTCAGCGACTAACCTCATAAGGTCGGCGTCATCAGTACCACCAGTCACATCATTAACAAAGCCTGCTCCGGCATCTAATGCCGCTTCAGCGACATCACTGAGCGTTGTATCAACACTAATTAATACATCATTACTAATCTCTTGAGATAAAGCAGAAATTACATCCAATATGCGTCTTTTTTGCTCAACTGCGTCAACACGCTCCGAACCTGGTTGCGTAGATTCACCACCAATATCAATAATCTCTGCACCTTCATCAATCATTTCCAAACCGCGTGCAACGGCATCTCGCGTGCTCACATATCGGCCCCCATCTGAAAAGCTATCTGGGGTGACATTTAAGATACCCATAATCAGCGGGCTTTGCTTATCTTGAAGTTTGCTCATAAATTATTGCTCTACATTGATAGACTGATACTCGATAGAACTACCTACACCAATTTTCATTAAATCATACCCCATGGTGACATTGCCAGAGTAGTGCTGCTTAATTTCATCGATGACTTGATCTTCAGGCACACCAAATAATAATACATGGTTAAGAATGGCGGCTCTTGGTTTAGTTTTATTTAACACTTCAGCCATTTGACTAGGGTTTGTATGATAAGCAACGACACTCGCTAGACGCTTATTTCTTTTGATTAACGATGGCGCTGCTGCTGCAATTTCATGAATAAGTAAATCAGCATTTTGTGCATGCTTAATTAAATTCTCTGAATAGGTAGTATCCCCTGAGATGACAATGACTCGATCGCCAAACTCTACGCGATAACCATAGGCGGGTTTAACCGGAGCATGCTCGACTAGAAAAGCGCGAATCGTAACTCCATCATTCTTGTAGACAACACCCTCTTCTATTTCAACACTTTCAATCTTTGCTTTTTTATCCTCAAGGCCAACATTAGCCACGCGATAGGAAATATCAGCAGCAAAAGCGTCACGCAAACCCTGCACTAATTGATGTGTCCCTTGCGGGCCATAAACATTAAGTAACTGCTGACGTTGCCACACCCAGCCAGTAATCCATAAATCATCAAGCCCGGAGATATGATCAGAGTGCAAATGGGTTAGGAAGACTTTATCAGCTCGATTTGGGGTGATGCCAGCCTGTTGCAATCGAATAGTTGCGCCTCTTCCAGCATCAAACAAGAAATATTGCCCACCGGCATTAACCAATGTCGCTGCACCAAATCTTTCAATGCTCGGACGAGGTGTACCTGTACCCAGAAGAATCACTTCTACATAATCAGCATAGGCAGATTGAAAAAACACTAATAACAACGGAAATAAACATATTTTTTTCATAAACTTATACACTTTATCACTCCCTTTGCTCACAACCTTCTCTCACTATTATCACTGTTTTCCGCCAGCCCCATTAAGACAGGAAGCTAGCATGATTAATTTAACCGCCATTCTATTTGGCATAATTCAATGCTGAAGCAGCATATCGTGATGGATAGCTTTACTAGATGCCCGTCTTCACGGTAATGACAAATTTACTTACTCACTTTCAATACAGCCAAG
>CAWUWP010000013.1:0-10932 GCA_963926275.1 uncultured Gammaproteobacteria bacterium
AGGACATTTTCCTAATACACCGGTGTTTCCAGGGGTGCTAATACTTGAGGCATTAGCGCAAGTATCTGGTGTTTTAGTATTAAGTGATCCGAAGTTGAAGCCTGAGAATGAAAGTTTATTTTTATTTGTAGGCATAGATAATGCTCGTTTTAAGCGTCCAGTTGTTCCTGGTGATCAGTTGCAACTAGAATCACGTTTAACTAGAATGAAAAGAAATTACGGTGTATTTGAAACTAACGCATTTGTTGATGGTGAATTAGTGACCAGCGCAGAACTGAAGTGTATGTTTAAAGACTTATAAATATGGAAAGCACGGATACATTGCACCAAACCATAGAGGATGTAATTCATCCAACTGCAATCGTTGATGCCAGTGCAAAGTTAGCTAGCGGGGTCAGTATTGGTCCATATAGCGTTATTGGTGCGCATGTAGAAATTGGTGAGAACACTTCCATTGGACCTCATGTTGTCATCCAGGGTCCAACGAAGATAGGTAAAGAAAATCAGATTTTTCAATTTTCATCGATTGGTGAAATACCTCAAGATAAAAAATTTGCAGGTGAAAATAGCCAGTTAGTGATTGGTAACAATAATACCATTCGAGAATTCTGTACGATTAATAAAGGCACTAATGCTGATCAGGGTTCGACTATTATTGGGAATGATAATTGGATTATGGCCTATGTACATATTGCGCATGATTGCGTGATTGGGAATAACGCAACCTTTTCTAATGGCGCCTCATTGGCTGGGCATGTCATCGTAGATGACTTTGCTGTGTTGGGTGGTTTTACTTTGGTGCATCAATTTTGTCACATAGGTGCTCATTCGTTCTGTGGAATGGGGACAGCTTTAAATAAAGATCTCCCGCCTTATATGATGGCTTCTGGTAATTTAGCGAAAGCATTTGGTCTTAATAAAGAAGGCTTGCGTCGTCGTGAATTTGGTGAAGATGTGATTCAAGGGCTTCATCAAGCCTATAAGGGTTTGATCGTTTCAAGGAATTCTCGTGCAGAGCAATTCGAAAAAATAAAAGCTCTCACTGAGCAGTTTAGTGAAGTGCGAGAATTTGTAGAGTTTATTGAAAATAGTCAGCGCGGTACTGTCCGCTAATTCTAGCTGGCTAGTATTATTGCTCGTTGAGCAAGTTCCTTAGAGTTTATTCCCGAGCTTAACTTAGCGTGAATTTCTTCGCGGTTTTTGGTCATCTTTTCATTTGTTTGATCGTCATTAACTAGCTCAGTAAGCGAGTTGGAAAGTGATTCAGCAGTAGCATCGTTCTGAATTAATTCAGTATATGCGCGCCTGTTTAAAATAATATTAGCTAAACAGATGTGTGTAACATTGACCATGTGGCCAAATAATTTATACGTCACCGGTGAAATCTTGTAGATCACGACCATCGCTTTACCCATTAATGCTGTTTGTAATGTCGCAGTACCCGACGCAATAGCAAACACTTGGCATTGTCGAATTGCACCGTAAAAATTACCTTTTTGGTAGCGAATAGGTAAATTGTATTTATTGTAGCTCTTGAGGTCATCGATATTTACGCCGGGAGCTACAGGTAAAATGAACTTAAGCTCAGGGTGTTGCTTAAGTAGCTGTTGAGCAGCATCAATCATCACAGGAAGTAGTTTTTTAATTTCATTTTTACGGCTGCCGGGTAGTAATCCAATCGTCGTAACTTGAGTCGATGTATTGTCATCAGAATTGTAAATGGCATCAACATCATTCAATAAAGGGTGGCGAACAAGGCACACAGGCACATTTTCTTTTTCATAGAAATCCAGTTCAAACGGGAATAAAACGGCCATTAAATCTACGCATTTTTTAATTTTCTTCACTCGCCCTGTGCGCCATGCCCATACTTGAGGGCTGACATAAAACAACACTTTAATACCCAGGCTTTTTGCATAGGCAGCGAGTTTTAAGTTGAACTCGGGGTAATCAATAAGGATCAGTAAAGCTGGCTTGTTAGATTTAATGTGTTTCTTGAGTATGGATAATATGCGGCGTAAGCGCGGGTAATGTTTTAATACTTCTGCTATGCCAACCACCGAGGTTTCGCTGACATCAAACAGCGTTTGTACGCCGGCTTCACGCATTGTCTGTCCGCCGATACCAGACAATGTGATGTGTTTGTTGATGCTAGTTAATTCGCTTGCTAATTTCCCACCAAGCAAATCACCCGATACTTCGCCAGCAACAATAACAATATTCATTCGCTGTGTTTGCTAACCAAGCTGTTGCTGGAAAACGCTAATAATTCTATCAATCTGTTCAGATGATAGTTCTGGGTACATCGGTAGCGAAAGACAGTTAGCAGAAATATTTTCAGTAATAGGCAGTGACACCGCAGGTTTATTATTTGTAAAAGCAATCTGCTGGTGTAGACCTTTAGGGTAATAAATGGCAGAAGCTATTTTTTGTTCACCTAGCGCTGCATGTAGTTTGTCTCGGCTAGTGTCTTGAATTGTATATTGATGATAGACATGAATACTGTCGGTAGACTCGCTAGGTGTGGTTATACCTAATGCTGTTAATGCTTTTGTATATTTACTGGCGTTGGCATGACGTTGCTGATTATATTGGTCTATGCGTTTTAATTTAATGCGTAATATGGCCGCTTGCATTTCATCTAAGCGGCTGTTGTAACCGACAATGGTGTGTTCGTACCTTACTGGACTACCATGATTGCGTAGCAGCTTTAATGTGTCTGCGATTTTGTCATCGGCTGTGCTAATCATGCCACCGTCACCATAGCAACCAAGATTCTTGCTTGGGAAAAAGCTAAAGCAACTGATGTCACCTAAGGTGCCTGTTTTTTTGCCTTTATAACTGGCGCCAAATGATTGAGCGCAGTCTTCTACTAAAAATATATCTTTATCTTTAATGAGTGATTTTATGGCATCGATATCAGCAGTTAAACCAAATAAATGCACGACAATCACGGCACGTGTTTTATCTGTAAGCACCTCTTTGATGCAGGCGGGATCTATATTTAATGTAACAGGGTCTATATCCGCGAATACCGGCGTAGCCCCGACATAGCGAATCGCTTCTGCAGTCGCTGCAAACGTGAATGAAGGACAAATGACTTCGTCACCTGGCCCTACACCTAATGCGCGTAATGCAAGATGCAAAGCATCTGTGCCAGACGAGCAGCTAACAGAATGCTTGATGTTTAAATAGGCTGATACTTCATCTTCTAATGCATGAACACTAGGGCCCATGATGAAAGCAGTATTTTCTAAAGTCTCGTTAAGCGCACTTTGTACTTCTTCTTTTATTGAATGATATTGCAGACGCAAATCAACCATAGGGATGGGTGTTGAATTCATATTGATTACTTGGCGTTATGTAGTTGGATCGTGTTGGCGATTTGATTGGCTGTATGCAGAGCACGCAAACCGTCAGTGCCTGAAACAAGAGGTTGGGTGTCGTTAGCGATGCAATCTAAAAAATGAGTGATTTCAGCTAATAGCGCATCGGATTTTTCAAAATTAAAACTTTGCGCATTGATTTCACTATTTTCGCGTGTATACACTTTTAACTCGTGGATTCCGAGGTCAGCAGAAAAGTAAGCATTGCCTTGGAATAAGCGTAATTTGCGTTCACTTTTAGTGCTCACTCGGCTAGCAGTGACATTCGCCACACAGCCATTGGTGAATGTGATGCGTGCGTTAGCAATGTCAATGTCATCAGACAGCACACTCATACCTGAGGCTTGAATGGATTCGATATCAGACTTCACAATACTAAGAATAATATCAATATCATGAATCATTAGATCCAGCACAACATTGACATCGGTGCCACGTGCCTTGAAGGGTGACAAGCGTTGAGACTCGATGAACTTAGGCTGCTGCATATGCTCATCCATCGCCAACACGGTGGGGTTAAAACGTTCAATATGGCCTATTTGAAGAATGCAGTGCTGATCTTTGGCAATTTTAATCAGCTCTTCAGCTTGTTCAGTGGTCGAAGTCATGGGCTTTTCTAGCAACACATGCTTGCCACGCGACAAGAACTGTTTGGCTATTTCATAATGAAAGGGGGTAGATGTAACGATGCTGACGGCATCAACGTCATCAATTAATGCAAGAAAATCTGTGCTGGCTTTTGCCTCTGGGTATAAATTAGCCATTTCTTCTACGGTCGATGGATTGCTATCAACCAAGCCAACTAACTGGCAATTATCTAACGCCGCATACTTTTGAGCATGAAATTTACCCAAATACCCCGCACCAATGACCGCTATATTCACAATTCCCATTTAACTAAAATTCTGTATTATAAAAACATCGCAGTATACGTCCTCTAGCCTAAATATGGGCATCATCGGGTAAAAAAGACTCTTGATTAAAAAGCACTCTAATGTCGTTGAATTCACTGATATGCAGGTTGATATCAATACCTATGCCGGTATTGATGAAGTTGGGCGTGGTCCGCTGGCAGGGCCCGTGGTTGCGGCTGCGGTGGTACTTGGCGATGGGTATGAGTGGCAGCACCTTAAAGACTCGAAGATGTTAACGCCCAAACGACGTGATGCCATCGCAATTGAGATCAGAGAGAATGCATTAGCTTGGGCGATTGGACGCTGTGAAGCTGAGGAAATTGACCAATACAATATTTTTAATGCCAGTCTGCTGGCCATGCAGCGAGCCTTTGAGGGCATTTCTCTAGCAACAGAATTAGCGCTTGTGGATGGTAAGTATAGTCCTGAGCTATCAGTGCAATCATTTGCGGTGATTAAAGGCGACCAACATGTACCGGCTATTAGTGCTGCCTCTATTTTGGCGAAGGTCATGAGAGATTTAGAAATGTGTGAGTTAGATAAATCTTTTCCACATTACGGGTTTGCAAAACATAAAGGGTATCCTACGGCCTACCATATAGATGCGCTCAAACAACATGGTGCCTGTTGTCATCATCGTCGAAGCTTTAAACCGGTTGCCAACGTATTAAAATGAATCCGCAATTTGTCCACCTACGGTTACATAGTGAATTTTCCATTGTTGATGGATTAGTACGCATACCTGCTTTAATGCGCAAGGTTTCTGATTTGGAGATGCCCGCGGTTGCCTTAACTGATTTCTCGAATTTATTCGCACTGGTTAAATTTTATCGCACTGCTATTTCTAATGGTGTGAAGCCTATTATTGGCGCTGATGTATTGATTTCAGATACAGACATGAAAGAGCGCTATCGTATTGGGTTGCTGTGCATGGATAACACTGGCTATCGCAATTTAACCGAGTTATTAACGCGTGCTTATTTGGAAGGCCAACATGGCGGTCAACCAACGATTGATCGCAGCTGGCTGGATGAGTTCAATCAAGGCTTGATAGTGCTATCAGGTGGACGTGAAGGTGATTTAGGTAAGCTGATTCTAAAGCAAGATAATCCACGCATTGAAGCGGCCGTTAAGCAATGGAAGCAGACTTTCCCAGATCGATTTTTTATCGAGCTACAAAGAACGGGTCGCGAAGGTGAAGATGTTTATAACGAACGCGCCTTAGAGATTGCTGAAAAAAACAATCTTCCTGTAGTGGCAACAAACGATGTGAGATTTTTAACGACAGATGAGTATGAAGCACACGAAGTGCGCGTATGTATCAATCAAGGTCGAGTGCTATCAGATCCTCGTCGCGCACGCACTTACAGTGAGCAACAATATTTACGTCCAGTCGATGAAATGGTGGCGTTATATGCTGATGTACCTTCAGCCATTTCAAATACAATAGAAATAGCTAAACGTTGTAACGTGCGATTAGAGTTTGGCAAAAATGTATTACCAGAATTTCCTACCGGTGAACTCTCTACTGATGAGTTTCTGCGAGAACAATCCAAATTAGGATTACAAAATCGCTTGGAAAGAATCAAAGCGTCACGCGAATCCGTTGATATGGACACCTATGAACAACGATTAGAAAGGGAGCTCGGTGTCATTGAGCGTATGGGCTACCCAGGTTACTTTTTGATTGTCTCTGATTTTACTAAGTGGGCGCGAGAAAATGGAGTGCCGGTCGGGCCTGGTCGTGGTTCTGGTGCCGGGTCGTTAGTAGCCTATGTGTTAGGTATCACCGATATTGATCCACTCGAATATGATTTGTTATTTGAACGCTTCTTGAATCCTGAACGGGTATCAATGCCCGATTTTGATATCGACTTTTGTATGGCGGGGCGTGACCGCGTGATTGATTATGTCGCGACTCGCTATGGTCGTGAAAAAGTCAGTCAAATTATTACTTACGGCACCATGGCGGCGAAAGCGGTAGTGCGTGATGTCGGTCGAGTGCTGGGGCATCCTTATGGTTTTGTAGATCGCATTGCTAAAATGGTACCTTTTGAAGTGGGCATGACGTTATCTAAAGCTTTAGAGCAAGAGAAAGACTTCA
This sequence comes from uncultured Gammaproteobacteria bacterium, assembly GCA_963926275.1. Classification (GTDB taxonomy): domain Bacteria; phylum Pseudomonadota; class Gammaproteobacteria; order UBA4575; family UBA4575; genus UBA1858. Next base: position 6,405 of record CAWUWP010000013.1, read on the forward strand.
AGCAAATGGTGGATGATGAGGAAGAGGTTGGTACGCTCATTGACATGGCATTGCAACTTGAAGGTCTAGCGCGTAATGCCGGTAAGCATGCAGGAGGTGTAGTGATTGCACCTTCAAAGTTAACGGATTTCACGCCGCTTTATTGTGAGGCGGGCGGCGCCAATGTTGTTACACAGTTAGATAAAGATGATGTTGAAGCGATTGGTTTAGTTAAATTCGACTTCTTGGGTTTACGCACGCTCACCATTATTGATCGCACCTTAGATAAAGTGAATGCACGTTTAGAAAAAGAAAATAAACCGCCCGTAGATTTAAATGCTTTGCCACTTGATGACGAAGCCACTTATACATTGCTGCAAAATCAACAAACCACGGCCGTATTCCAGTTAGAGTCTGACGGCATAAAAGATATTTTAGGTCGCTTAAAACCTGACAAATTTGAAGACGTAGTTGCACTCGTTGCGTTGTATCGGCCGGGGCCATTGCAGTCAGGCATGGTGGATGATTTTATTGATCGTAAACATGGTGCGTTAGTTGAGTATCCTCATCCCGATTTAGAGCCAATACTCAATGAAACCTATGGGGTTATTTTGTATCAAGAGCAAGTGATGAAAATTGCTCAAGTGCTGGCGAGTTACTCGCTAGGGGGCGCTGATTTGTTGCGTCGTGCCATGGGTAAAAAGAAAGCAGAAGAAATGGCAAAGCAACGTGCCATATTTGTTAAAGGTGCGATAGAACGTAATGTAGAAGACACTAATGCAAACTTCATTTTTGACTTAATGGAAAAGTTTGCTGGCTACGGATTCAATAAATCACACTCTGTTGCTTATGCCATGCTTTCTTATCAGACGGCCTGGTTGAAAGCGCATTTCCCTGCTGAGTTTATGGCGTCAGTGCTTTCTGCTGATATGGATAACACTGAGAAGGTTGTGCATTTGCGAGAAGAATGCCAGACCATGGGGTTAGATGTATTGCCCCCATGTGTTAATCGTTCTTATTATGGTTTCACTGTCACTGAAGATCAGAAAATTGTTTATGGATTGGGTGCCATTAAAGGTGTGGGCGAAGGCGCGATCGAGTCGTTAGTGAAAGAGCGAGAGAAGGAAGGATTATATGAAACACTTAACGACTTTTGTATGCGGCTAGAAACTCAAAAATTTAATCGCCGCAGTATGGAAGCGATGATTCGCTCGGGTGGATTAGATTCGTGTGGGCATACACGTGCAACATTGATGCACCACTTACCAAGAGCCATGCAAACGGCTGAGCAGCATCATCGTAATGATGACATTGGACAGAATGATATGTTTGGTGGCGGCCAAGTCGTCGCACGTGAAGGGGTAATTGAAGAAAAGCCAGAGTGGGATGAAGATTCTTTGTTAGCCGCGGAACGTGAAACATTAGGCTTGTATTTTTCCGGTCATCCTGTGGATCAATATCGTGACGAGCTAGCGAGCCTGGTGGGTAAAACGTTGAAAGATCGTTTAGCGCAACCGATTCCTCCCGCAGATCCTAGCTATCGAAACAAAGATGCGAATATGGTCAAAGTAGGTGGCTTGTTAATGGATATGCGTCTTCGAAACAGCCCTTCTGGGCGTATCGCATTTTTAACCATAGATGATAATACGGCACGTATGCATGTGGCCGTATTTGCGGATGCTTATAGTCAATTTAAACATCATATTGTGAAAGATCAAATCTTGATCATTGATGGTGTGATAAGCATCGATGACTATAATGGTAAGCCGCGAATTCGCGCCAAAGAAATTACGCGCTTAGATGATGCGCGAATTGACTATGGAAAAGGTATTGTCATTAGTATTAATGCTGAGCAGCAAAAAGGCTCATTGATTGCTGATCTCGAGAACACCCTAAAGCCTTATCGTGATGGACCTTGTAAAGTATTAATTCAATATCAATCTGCACAAGGAGAGGCTAAATTCCAGCTCGGTGAGCAATGGAACGCGGTTCCGGAGAGAGATCTACTGCGCAGGCTCTCCAGCCTAGAGGGCGTGGTGGCCGCTAAAGTCGTTTATTAGGCGTGCTTTATTGGATTATTTATTTGACTCTTTCCTGCAATCGTCGCCGAGTCCGACTATAATGCGAAAAATTTAATTAAAATAAACACCTATGGTTTCTGATCATCTAGAATTTGAACAACCGATTGCTGAGTTAGAAGCAAAAATTAATGAACTGCGTCGGGTTGAGTCAGACAATGAAATGCAGCTGGGCGACGAGATTGCCAAGCTAGAAGCAAAAAGCCGTGCCCTGACTGAAACTATTTTTAAGGATTTGTCTGCTTGGCAAGTTGCCCAAATTGCGCGCCATCCACGTCGTCCGTATACCTTGGATTACGTTGAACAATTATTCACAGATTTTGAAGAGTTGCATGGTGATCGTGCCTATTCTGATGACGCGGCCATTATTTGCGGGATTGCTAAATTTGAGGGCCGCTCGATTGCAGTGATTGGTCATCAGAAAGGTCGGAACACTAAAGAAAATCTCAAACGAAACTTTGGTATGCCTAGACCGGAAGGTTATCGCAAGGCATTACGCATTATGGAAATGGCTGAAAAGTTTCAAATGCCGATAGTCACGTTTATTGATACTCCAGGCGCTTATCCTGGTGTTGGCGCAGAGGAGCGCGGACAAGCGCAAGCCATTGCTAAGAATTTATATCGCATGTCTGAGCTTAAGACGCCGATCATCTGTAACGTTATCGGTGAAGGTGGATCAGGTGGTGCGTTAGCGATAGGTGTGGGTGATCATTTATCAATGCTTAGTTATAGTACTTATTCGGTTATCTCTCCAGAAGGTTGCGCTTCAATTCTTTGGAAAAATGCAGATAAAGCAGAAGATGCCGCCGAAACATTAGGTATCACTTCTGATCGGCTACTAGAACTTAATCTAGTCGATGAAGTTATTAAAGAACCTATGAGTGGTGCGCATCGAGACCTAGATGCCACGTGTGAGAATATGCGGGTTTCGCTTAGCCAAAACATTAATCGTTTAACAAAAATTAACACGCAAGATTTAGTAGAAGCAAGGTTTGAACGACTCACCTCATACGGCGTATTTAAAGATTAGCGTCACTGACAGTGTATGTCTGTTATTGTAAATAATCTGCGAGAGTGTCTCTCACATATCGATGTCACTAAATCTGTTTTTATCGCTTATAGCGGTGGAATAGATTCAACCGTACTCTTACATGCCGCTAGCATGGTCTGCTTAGAGAGTGGTCATTCGCTAAAAGCAATTCATATCGATCACCAGATTCATGTTGATTCCCAGCAATGGTCGCAGCATTGCATTGAACAATGTCGAAAACTCAACATTCCTATAGAAACATTGTGTGTTGATATTCAACAATTTAGTCAACAGGGTACTGAAGGTGCAGCGCGTGCAGCGCGTTATCAGGCATTTGAAAATGCATTGAATGTCAACGATGTGCTGTTCACTGCACATCATGCAGACGATCAAGTTGAAACAATCCTGCTCCAACTTTTCCGTGGCGCGGGCGTGCACGGATTGGCCGGTTGCGCTCACACTCGGACACTTGGAAATTCTTTACTGGTTCGGCCGCTACTGGGAATTGCACGTCAACACATTGAATCCTATGCCGAGCAAAATCAATTACATTGGCGCGATGATCCATCCAATGATTCTTTGCTTCATGATAGAAATTATTTGCGTCATGAAGTCATGCCTTTGTTGCACGCGCGATGGAAGGGTTTGCGAGAGACAATGGTACGCAGCAGTCAATGGCAAAGTGAATCTGCACAGATGCTAGATAGTCTGGCGCAACTAGATGCAATGGATGCTGTTGATTCAGATAACAGTCTAAGAGTAGACCCACTGATAAAACTAGACAATACGCGACTGAAAAATGTGCTGCGTTGGTGGATACGAAAGGCAGGTTGCTTGGCTCCTAGTGCGGATGTGCTAGATAGCATTATTCACGATGCTATCCATAGCCGTAGTGATTGTGAAGCATGTATTCGTTGGCAGAGTAATGAAATTAGAAAATACCGTGATCAACTCTATCTGCAGACTGTCAGTACGTCGCATGATGCAACATTAAGTTATCAATGGGATTTGCAGCAAGCATTGTCTATTAATTCACTTGATCTCAAATTAACACGACAACAAATGCAACAATTTGGTGTGAATCTGAGCAATATAGATCAGCTAACCGTTTGCTTTCGTCGCGGTGGCGAAGTCATGCGCCCACGTGGGCGCGGTTGTCAGAAAGAATTAAAAGCACTATTTCAAGAACAGGGTGTTAAACCATGGGAGCGAGACAGGATTCCCTTACTATTTCATAACCAACAGCTGATTTTTGTGTGGGGATATTGGATTGGTGAAGGATATTGATTGAGGCGATCATCAGGCTTTGGTACTCTAATCTCCCATCTTGCATTTCGGAATTTAATTGATGACACGGTACATCTTTATCACAGGCGGGGTGGTCTCTTCATTAGGTAAGGGCATCGCCAGCGCCTCATTAGGCGCCATATTAGAAGCACGT
>CAWUWP010000014.1:0-10655 GCA_963926275.1 uncultured Gammaproteobacteria bacterium
TGTCATAAGCTGTCTCTCAAAATTTTAGATGTCGCTAAACATTAATGCGGTTAAAACAAAATCAAGTGCCAGTACAGCTAATGCTGAACGCACCACGGTTTTAGTGGTAGCACGACTGACACCTTCTGCGGTAGGGATAGCATTGTAACCTTCATACAAAGCAATCCAGTTACAAGCAACACCAAATACGACACTTTTAATCACGCCGTTAACAATATCGCTAGAAAAATCTACATTAGCTTGCATCTGTGACCAGTAAGAGCCTGAATCTACGCCTAACAAACCTACCCCAACAAGATATCCGCCCATCACACCCACTGCACTGAATATCGCCGCCAGTAGAGGCATAGAAATAATACCTGCCAGAAAACGCGGCGCAATGATTCTTCGAATCGGATCCACTGCCATCATTTCCATTGAGGCAAGCTGCTCAGTGGTTTTCATTAGTCCGATTTCGGCTGTCAGCGCTGAGCCTGCTCGCCCGGCATACAGTAAACCCGTCACAACGGGGCCAAGTTCACGCACTAACGATAATGCAACGAAAATACCCAATGACTCTTCAGCATTAAATTTGGACAAATTCACATAGCCTTGCAGCCCAAGTACCATGCCAACAAACAAGCCTGATACCGCAATAATAACTAGTGACAGAACTCCGACTGAATAAAGTTCGCGTAATGTTAAGCGAAATCTGACTGATGCGACGCCCATACCTTGCAATATTGCCAAGAAAAACAAGCTAGAACGACCTAAGGACTCAAATATTTGCAGCCCTTTCTTTCCTACATGTTGTAACCAATCAAGCACGATTATCTTCCCACCAACAAGTCTTCAATATATTCAGGCGCAGGATAATGAAATGGCACCGGACCATCTGGATATCCATTTAGAAACTGCTGTACCCATTCCGAACTGCTTTTGCGCAAACTTGCGGGGGTACCTGATTCGATAATTTCTCCCTCAGAAATGACATATATATAGTCCGCAATGGAAAGTGTCTCTTCCACATCATGAGAAACAATAATACTCGTCAGCCCCAACACATTATTAAGCTGCTTGATTAAAGTAACGATAGTGCCTTTAGTAATGGGATCTAGTCCGGCAAACGGCTCATCATACATAATCATCATTGGGTCTAACACGACCGCTCGCGCAAGCGCCACACGCCGTATCATGCCTCCGGATAACTCACTAGGCATCATTTTACGTGCGCCCCTCAGGCCTACCGCTTCGAGCTTGATTAGCACTAAATCACGAATAATCTGCTCAGGTAGCTTGGTATGCTCGCGCAATGGGAATGCGACATTTTCAAACACATTAATATCTGTCAGCAAAGCGCCGCTTTGAAATAGCATGCCCATACGCTTTCGAAGCTCAAATAATGATGACCGGCTAATAGCGTTGACGTCTTGTCCTTGAATATAGACTTTTCCATCGAGAGGCTTCAACTGGCCACCAATCAGCTTAAGCAGCGTGGTTTTACCGGTGCCACTTGGCCCCATAAACCCCGTCACTTGGCCACGGCGGATATCCAAGCTCAAGCCTTTAAATATCTGATTAGAGCCACGCGAGAAATACAGATCGCGTATTTCTACTAAAGGTTCTGAGCTGATGTATTCGTTAGTATCGGTCATGGGCTGTTTTTTCAAAACGCAATCATACGTGGTCTATTGCTATTAGTGAATATGAGCAAGTAACAATCAACAAATTTAAAGAAATGAGCTGAAATCAAAACATGTATAATCGCTTGTTTTTAACCAAATAGACTTATGACGACCATTATCTTCGGCCTGCTAATTGGCTTTACATTACTCATTTGGAGTGCCGATCGCTTCGTCATAGGTGCCGTTAGCCTTGCGCGTAATTTTAAAATTTCTCCATTAGTGATTGGTGTGGTCATTATTGGCTTTGGCACCTCAGCACCTGAATTGCTGATTTCAGGCGTCTCAGCATGGCAAGGCAATAGCGGCTTAGCCATAGGTAATGCTATCGGCTCAAACATTACCAATATTGCTCTTATCCTAGGAGTGACAGCAATTCTCACCCCCATCTTAGTCTCACGCCAAACACTGCTTCGAGAGTTCCCACTCTTATTTGTCACGATGGGTTTAGCTTGGTTCCTATTAAGAGACTCTGTTCTATCGCTAACTGACGCATGCATTTTGTTGGCTGCACTTGTCATTATCATGGGATATCTTGCAACCAGTTCAACCAAGGTAGACCAGGAATGCGAACAGCAAGACTGTTCTGTTGCTAAGTCAATATTCTGGACGGTATTAGGTTTAGTTCTGTTACTTGTTAGCTCCAACATTCTTGTCAAATTCAGCGTGGAACTTGCTCAATTATTCGGTCTATCAGACTTAGTCATTGGATTAACAATTGTCGCTATAGGAACTAGTTTGCCAGAGTTAGCCGCATCGGTAACGGGGGCACTTAAGCATCACACCGATCTCGCCATTGGTAATGTCCTGGGCTCCAATATATTTAATACGTTGGGCGTCATCAGCGTGCCTGGATTCATTAGCGCCTACACTATACCCGGCGAAGTGCTCACGCGTGATATTCCAATTATGCTCGGATTAACTCTATTTCTTTTAGCCCTGGCTTATTTCACCCACAAGGGCAAAGGCATGTATCGAATCAGTGGCATACTGTTACTGATATGCTTTATTGGCTTCCAAGCCACCATCTATTTTCAGAGCATTCAGAGTTAGCATTATGGCCAAACTAGATTCAAAACAAGCAATAAAACTTGCAAAGGCAGTCATTAAAGAAGAAGCCAATGCCGTTCTTGACCTGAACGATAGAATTAATGATGACTTCATTGTTGCCTGCGAATACTTATTAAACCCCGCAGGACGCATCGTCGTGTTGGGCATTGGCAAGTCTGGACATATTGGCCGCAAGATAGCTGCCACCCTGGCTAGTACCGGCAGTCCTGCATTTTTTGTGAGTGCAGCAGAAGCCGCGCATGGAGACTTAGGCATGATATCCAAACAAGATGTTGCCATCCTACTCTCCAATTCAGGCCAATCCGATGAACTTTTATCTTTACTACCACCTTTAAAAAGATTGGCTATTCCCTTAGTTACGCTCACTGGAAACAGTCAATCTAGTCTGGCTAAGAATGCAGATGTAAATCTTGATGTCTCAGTTAAACATGAAGCTTGTCCGTTAGGTCTAGCGCCAACCACAAGCACGATTGCCATGCTTGCTATGGGTGACGCCTTAGCCATTGCTTTGTTAGATGCACGCGGATTTAATGAACAAGATTTTGCACGCTCACACCCTGCTGGTAGGTTAGGTAAACGATTACTAATCAAAGTTGCTGACATCATGCATAGCGGCAATGAAGTACCCAGCGTGCGCGCCGATATGAGCCTAAAGCAAGGCTTATTAGAGATAACCAGAAAAGGTTTAGGCATGACTGTAATCACTGATGAAGATAATCAGTTGCTGGGTATTTTCACCGACGGCGATCTACGTCGAGTGTTAGACACAAACATGGATGTAAACTCCACACAAATGAATGATGTCATGACAACTAGCTGCCACACCGCTAGTGATCAACAGTTAGCCGCAGAAATTCTTGAATTAATGCAAACGTTACGCATCAATTCCATTCCGGTTACTAACGACAAAAACAAACTTATTGGTGCACTAAATATGCATGATTTACTTAGTGCCGGTGTCATTTAACTTAAACGCAGATAATTAACGTGGAAAAACAAGCATTACTCAAAACCGCGGCTGATATTCAAATGGTGGTGTTTGATGTCGACGGTGTGTTTACTGATGGCAGCATCATGATTAATCATTTAGGTGAAGAAACAAAATCTTTTAATGTTCGTGATGGCCATGGCGTGCGCATGCTGATTCATTACGGCATTCAAGTGGCGGTGTTGTCAGGTCGCAAATCGAAAGCAGTCGATGCACGCATGCAAGAACTCGGCGTCACCGATGTTATGCAAGGGCATATTGACAAGCGTAGCGCATTTACTAAGCTAGTGAATTCAAAAAACTTACCCGCTCAACAAGTGGCTTTTGTCGGCGATGACATTATTGATGTCCCCGCTATGCAGCTGTCTGGACTCTCTTTTGCGGTGGCGGATGCCCATGAATGGGTGAAATCTCATGCTGACCACATTACCCAAAAAATAGGCGGTCATGGCGCGGTAAGAGAAGTATGTGAACTGATTCTAGACTCCAAGGGTCTACTCACTAAAGCTCTTAACTATAATGTTCAATAATAAAACACCATAAAAGTCTAATAATTGATGATTAGAACGCTATTAATAACCTTGTCATGTGTTGCCATAGTGGCGGCAGCGGGGCGTTATTTACAATTGATTGAGTCCGATTACAGCAGTCAATTACAAAATACACCGGAACAGCAGTATTACACGCATCAATTTAAAGATTTTTCACTGACCCATACTAATGCTCTTGGTGACGCACAATCCGTTATATATTCACCGGCGACTCAACTATTAGTTGCTGAGAAAAAAACACTCATGGACTCGCCAAAAATCACTATGTATCGTGACCAGCAAGCACCCATCATCATGACTGCTGACTTTGCTGAAGTCCTACATAAGCAAAATGTCACTATATTAAATAACAATGTTCATGTATCTATGCCTAATCGACAAAACAAAAGCATTGTAATGACGACTGAACAATTAACTCTGAATAACGCATCTCAGAGCGCCAAAACAGATCTACCGGCCAACATCATTCATGGTAAAGGTAGCATGCAGGGTGTCGGTCTAGAGTTTAATCCGCACACCCAACAAATTAAATTTTTAAATAAAGTCCGTGGCATTTATGAATACTAAAACATCATTGTTAACCATCCTGTTGATACCACTATGTTTCGTTAATCACGCGACTGCTCGCACCGACGATAGCGAAAAGCCAATTCATATTACTGCTGACACAGCAGAGTTGAATGAAAAAACAGGCCTGAGCATTTATCGTGGTGACGTTAAAATGGTGCAAGGCACGACTATTTTAACTGGCGAAACAATCACTGTTTACACAACCAATGATGAGGTAGATAGGATAATCTCTGTAGGTGAGTTAGCAACCTACCAAGAGACTACTGATGACGGCGATGTTGTGTATGCCGAGTCCGAAGAAATGATACACAATGGTGCTGAGAAAAAAATAGAGCTGTTTCGCCGAGGGAAAATCACCCAAGTGGGCAATATTATCCGTAGTGATTACATACTGTATTTAACAGAAGAAGGCATGATTGATACTGGCACTAAAAAAGATCGCATTAAAATAACTATCCAACCCAAATCTAAAGCTAATACTGATGCAACCAAATAATCGCTTATGGGCAAAGCAACTGGCTAAAAGCTATAAAAAACGCCAAGTTGTTAATAACGTTGACATGCAAGTGAACAGCGGTGAAATCGTTGGTTTGCTTGGACCTAATGGCGCGGGCAAAACCACTACCTTCTATATGATAGTGGGCCTAGTTCAAGCCGATGCTGGCAGCATTGGCTTAAATGACCAGGATCTAACTAAATTGCCTATGCATGCACGTGCACAAAAAGGTGTGGGTTACTTGCCTCAAGAAGCTTCGGTCTTTCGTGGACTAACTGTCGAAGAAAATATACTGGCTGTACTGCAATTAAGAAAAGATATTCGCAAAGAAATGCAGCGTGAAATCTGCGAGCGCTTACTGCAAGACTTACAGATTGAACATATACGTCATAGCAAAGGATTTAGTTTATCTGGCGGTGAACGCAGACGTGTTGAAATTGCACGTGCATTAGCGATTCAGCCGCAGTTTATTTTATTAGATGAACCTTTCGCAGGTGTTGACCCTATTTCAGTGATGGATATTCAGCGTTTATTAAAGCAACTGACTGAACGTGGCATTGGCTTATTAATCACTGATCACAATGTACGCGAAACGTTGGGAATATGTTCGCGCGCTTACATTTTAAACCATGGGCAAATCATTGCAGAAGGTACACCTGATCATTTATTAAATGATCAGCAAGTACGCGATGTCTATTTAGGCTCAGAGTTTCAGCTTTAATTTGTTACAAAACATAGACAACAAACGCTTGGTCGGCTTTAGTTCTCCCTGGTCATATCTGCCCGCTTCTCAAAACAATCTTTTTGTGTAACTATCTATAATAAGTTAAGCAATAATTAAGCCAATTTTTTAATGTTAAAACCCGCACTCCAACTGCGTATCGGCCAGTCTTTGTCGATGACACCGCAATTGCAGCAAGCCATCAAGCTTCTGCAACTTTCCTCTTTGGAATTGCAACAAGAGATACAGCAAATATTCGAAACCAATCCCATGTTGGAACGAGATGAAGAGTCTATACCCAACGATCAAGAAGCCGCCGAAAAAACTGAAGATACCTCATCCAATGTTCCTGCAGAACAAGATATCACTGCCACTAAAGAACAAATATCTGATGAGTTACCCATCGATAGTAACTGGGATGATATCTACCAAGCGTCGAATGTTTACAGCGAAACGCCTCGAGAACCGACTCGGGATGTTTATGAAAATGAGAGCGGTGCCAGCAACTCACTACAAGAACACCTTCTTCTGCAAATAGATCTAATTAATCTTACCGATGTAGACCGCGTTATCAGCATGACATTAATTGATGAAATCGATAATGATGGTTACTTGACAGATAGCGTCGAAAATATTCATCAGGGCTTACTAGAAACATTCCCAGAGTTAGAATTAGATGAAATCGAAGCAGTACTACATTTGATTCAGCATCTAGATCCTATCGGTACGGGTGCTAAAGACCTCGCTGATTGTCTCGGCGTGCAATTACGAACTCTACCTGCAGATACCCCTTATCTTGAACTAGCGATTGGGGTTGTGAAAAATTACATCGAAGCCTTAGGCAGCCGTAATACAAAGCTTATACAAAGGCGCATGGATTTATCTGAGGCTGATTTACATGCCATCATAGAGCTCATTCAATCACTTAATCCTCGCCCAGGCGCACAGATATCAAGTAACAGCACAGAATACGTGGTGCCTGATGTCTCCATCGTAAAACGAGGGAATTCATGGCGTGTCGAGCTAAACACAGACACAGCACCAAAACTTCGCATTAATAATACTTATGCTGATCTTATTAAGCGTGCGGACAGCAGCACAGATAACAACTATATGCGAACACAGCTGCAAGAAGCACGCTGGTTCATAAAGAGCTTACACAGTAGGAACGAAACATTGCTGCGCGTTGCCACGTCAATTATTGAGCATCAACGTAAATTCTTAGACTACGGCCCTGAAGCGATGAAGCCATTAGTACTACGTGATATTGCTGAAGAATTAGAGTTACATGAATCTACAGTGTCACGTGTTACCACTAACAAATACATGCATACTCCCAGGGGAATATTTGAATTCAAATATTTCTTTTCTAGTCATGTGGGGACATCTGACGGAGGCGTATGTTCTGCCACCGCCATACGCGCCATGATTAAAAAACTTATTGGGGAAGAAAACAACGCAAAACCGTTAAGTGACAGCAAAATTGCTAAGGTACTTGACGAAAAAGGCATCAATGTCGCACGTAGAACCGTGGCTAAATATCGAGAAGCATTATCAATTCCACCGTCGAATGAGCGCAAACAGCTGTAATTCTTTAGATTTCAGCTTATTGGCCGATAATATTGTTAGTAAAAGCAATCAAAATAATCGACATTGGCCACACATTAAGCCATCTTGTTGCGCTATGATTCACTTAATAATAGGGTAAATAGCAGATTAATTTGTGCGAATAACCACCTACGAAATGCGACTGGATTTGCATGCGGAAGGAGGTTATAAAGAAACTGAAGAAACAGTCATTAAAAAATAATTCGCGGAGGGATAAATGCAAATAGAATTAACTGGACACCACCTTGATATTACTCCTGCAATACGTAACTTTGTTAATGAAAAATTCAAACGTCTAGAAAGACACTTTGATCATGTCATCAATACCCACGTCGTCTTATCCGTAGAGAAAGTTCGCCACCAAGCTGAAGCCTCAATGCTGGTGAGTCAAAATAAAATCTTTGCCAACGCGACAGCCGATGATATGTATGTCGCCATCGACGATCTCATTGACAAGCTCGATAGACAGATTGTTAAGCATAAAGAGAAAATCAAAGATCATCATAACCAAGAAGGCGCGCATAGAAATCTCGTCTAACGCGTTCAATGCTTAATTATCGCCATGGAAAATGTATCACTAGCTCGTTACCTTGACGCAAGTCGTATTTTATTACTGCAAAATATTAGCAGTAAAAAACGAGTGTTTGAGTTGCTTGGAGAACTTCTCTCTGAAGATTTAGATGAAGTACAAGCAACTCAAGTGAGTATTGGCTTACAAGCACGCGAACGTTTAGGCACTACTGCTTTGGGTAAAGGCGTTGCCATTCCTCATTGCAGAATTAGCAATATTGATGAAATTCGCAGTGCCGTGATCAAGCTTGAGCAACCGGTTGACTTTGATGCTCCTGATGAGCAGGAAGTATCTTTATTCTATGCCTTGCTTGTTCCTGGCGAAGCCACAGATGAGCATTTAAAAACATTGGCAGCACTAGCTGAATTCTTATCCGAACAAAACAATCGCAATCAGCTTCGAAACTGCACATCGTCTAAACAATTACTTGATATTTTTGCTAAAACTTCAGACAAGCATGCCGCATAATACTGGCACTTAGTCGCTAGTACGCCTAGACTTCCAATAGCCTCCATTTAATGTCCGCGCAGCATGCCTGAAAAAACCACTCCACAAACAATTCTAGACTCACTCTGCAAAGATTTAGAGCTGTCTATTTGGTGCGGGGAACAATATATCAATCATCCCTTCTCGCAGCATAGATTTAGTGATGATTCGGCCACACTAGTGGGTTATTTTAATCTTATCCACTCAAATCAAGCACAGGTACTAGGAAAAGTAGAATCAGATTATCTTCAGTCGCTGGGCGATCAAGAAAGGCATAAAGCCTATCAACGATTATTTGGCTCTGACACCATTGCTATCTTTTTCACTGATGGTTTGATGCCGTCATTAGAATTAAAAACATTTGTTGATGAATACAAGACACCAATACTATGCTCTGAACTTTCATCCACAGAAGTCATTACTCATTTACGCTATTTTTTATCACGCGCATTAGCAGACAAAATTATTCTGCATGGCGTATTCATGGAAGTGATCAGCCTTGGCGTGATGCTTACCGGGGAAAGTGGTTTAGGTAAAAGTGAACTGGCGTTAGAATTAGTCACACGTGGACATCGCCTGATTGCTGATGATGCTCCTGAATTTATGCGTATTGCTCCAGACATCGTAGTTGGCTCATGTCCGCCGGTGTTAAGAGACTTCCTAGAAGTGCGCGGCTTGGGCGTACTCAATATTCGTGAAATGTATGGCGACAGTTCAATAAAATTCAGCAAATATTTACGTTTAATTATTCACCTCACTGCGATGAAATCCATTCCAAAATCTGAAGATCGGCTCGCCACTCCACAATTAACCAAAAATGTTTTGGGTTTAGAGATTCCGGTTATTCGTTTACCAGTGGCCGCAGGTCGCAACCTTGCCGTAATGACAGAAGCAGCAGTACGCAATCATTTGTTAATGCTTAAAGGTTATAATGCATCTGATGACTTCATTGAGCGTCAACAGAAATCTATCCAGCAAGATTCAAAATGAGAATATTAATTATCACTGGGCTTTCTGGCTCAGGAAAATCAGTCGCACTAAACACCCTTGAAGATGATGACTTTTACTGTGTAGATAATTTGCCGGTCGCTCTACTACCCACCTTTATTGAGCAGTGCTTAAAAGAAGAAAAACCATATCATGAAAAAATAGCTGTCGGCATAGACTCGAGAGCTGGCAATGAGAGCATCGATAGTTTAATCGATATAGTACAAAAATTTAAAAACGATAATATTCCTGTTGAGGTTTTATTTTTCAGCGCTGAAATCAATACACTGATCAAAAGGTTTAGTGAAACGCGACGCAAGCATCCGCTGACCACTAACGATATCCCTTTAATTAAAGCCATACACTTAGAAAAAGACCTGCTTAGCAAAATTGCAGATTTTGCAGATCTGAATATCGACACAACTAAATCCAATGTCAGGCAGCTACGCACTTTAGTCAACCAAGTTGTGATCGAAAAATCATCCACGGGCTTAACTATTATTCTTCAGTCGTTTGGATTCAAACATGGCATACCCAACGATACTGACTTTATGTTTGACGTACGCTGCCTACCCAATCCTTATTGGCAACCTAATCTACGTAGCTTATCGGGCAAAGATACTGCAGTAATGAATTATTTAGGTTCGTATCCTGAAGTTGATGGAATGATAAAATCAATAACAGATTTTATGGAAAAATGGATTCCATTATTCGAAGAAGAGAATAGAAGTTACCTGACAATATCGATTGGCTGCACCGGGGGACATCATCGCTCCGTTTACTGTATCAACCAGATTGCTCACGAATTTGGTGAAAAGTTACAACAGCCGATCACCGTAAGACATAGGGAATTTGAGTAGAATGACATGCCAGTAGGAATACTTATCATTACTCATGGAGAGATGGGCGAGGAATTACTAGCTACTGCAAGCTCCACATTGGGTG
>CAWUWP010000015.1:0-3245 GCA_963926275.1 uncultured Gammaproteobacteria bacterium
CTGTCACACCTCGATTAGCCACTTCACGCGCAAGTGATTTGGTGAATCCCACCATGCCTGCTTTAGTGCTGGCGTAATTAGCCTGACCAGGATTACCTGTCGCACCCACGACAGATGAAATGTTAATAATTCTACCGGCACGGTTTTTCATCATCCCACGTAAACAGGCTTTACTTAACAAGAACACTGAGCGCAAATTAGTTTCATAGACTTCTTCCCACTGCTCTAACTTCATTCTCATCAACAAGGTGTCTCGTGTAATACCCGCATTATTCACCAGAATATCCACACTACCAAATTGTTCTTTAATGTCAGAAATGCATTGATCTACTGATTCACTACTACGCACATCTAACACCATACCTACACCGTCTATCCCTTCTTGCTTTAGATAGTCAGTAATATTATTTGCACCTTTTTCTGAGGTGGCGGTTCCAATCACGCGCGCACCATTTTTGCCCAGCTCTACAGCAATACTTTTACCAATACCACGGCTAGCACCGGTAACCAATGTGACTTTATTATCTAACACTGTTATTCCTCAATTGTCTTTAATGCAGTTTCAAGTGATTGGTTATCGCAAACACATAACGACTTGAGCGATTTATCAATACGCTTATGCAACCCTGAAAGTACTTTACCAGGCCCCATTTCAATTAGACACGCTGCGCCTGATTGCTTAATCGCTGCAATTGTATCCACCCAACGCACAGGTGAATATAGTTGCGCTTGGAGTGCAGATTTTAGCTCATCTATGTTTTGCGGAGAAGCTAATGTTGCATTCTGAATGATCGGCAACTTAGGTAACTCAAAATTGACTTGGGCTAATGCAGAAGCAAATTTCTCGGCAGCTGGCCGCATCAAACTCGAATGCGCAGGCACAGAAACAGGTAGTTTTAATGCACGCTTTGCGCCGTTCTGTTTTGCTTGATCAATTAATTTTTCGACGGCTTCATTGTGACCTGCAACCACAACCTGACCAGGCGCATTGTAATTAACAGCTTCTACCACTGCTCCTTTTGCACTAATTGATTGACACAAATCATCCAGCGCTTGATTTTCCATTCCAAGTATTGCTGCCATTGCACCTGACCCAACAGCCACGGCATTTTGCATAAATTCGCCTCTGCGGCGTGCAAGTAGGGTGGCTTCACGAAATGTCATTGCACCGGCACAGGTAAATGCAGACACTTCTCCAAAGCTATGACCCGCCATAATGGTTGCTTTGCGCTCAGTTAAATTACCCCAAATTTTTGAAATCGAATAACTTGCTGCCAACAAGACCGGTTGTGTATTACTGGTTTGATTCAAATCTTCTGCGGGACCCTGTTGAACCATTTTCCATAAATCAACTTCTATCGCGTCAGAGGCTTCTTGATAACATTCTCTGACCATGGGAAAACTCTCTGAAAGCTCTTTAACCATTCCCACTGATTGAGATCCTTGACCGGGAAAAACAAATGCGAATTCCATATTTATTCTCGTGTTTGGTTTGATATTATAATTTTTAGCTAACCTAAATTTGGCCTGTAAATGCTGCAATCTTGCATTTATTCTATTGAGTTTTATGTATTTAGCACTTATCCCACCTTTATTTAACTAAAAAACAGCATTTTCTTAGCTAGCCGTCAGAAAAACCTTGTTTTACCTGATTAGATAACGATAATGACGCCTCACCACAAACACAATACGAGGAGATACATGGCAAAAGAAGAGCACATTGAAATGGAAGGCACCGTTACTGAAACTCTACCGAACACTATGTTTCGCGTCGAGCTTGAAAACGGACATGTCGTCACTGCGCATATTTCTGGAAGAATGCGAAAGAATTATATTCGTATCTTAACTGGCGATAAAGTCACCGTTGAATTAACACCTTATGACTTAAGCAAAGGTCGTATCACTTATCGTGCACGTTAAATACAAACACAATCTAGTGTTGCTGCTCGTCTGATATCTCTAAGTGCAGCTTACCTTCTTGCACTGTCACCCTTACCGTTCCACCTTTTGCTAAATCCCCAAACAGGATTTCTTCAGAGAGTGGGCGCTTAATATGTTCTTGTAGTACACGTGACATAGGTCGTGCTCCCATCTGTGGGTCATATCCCTCATCGCCTATCCATGTGCGCGCATCTTCATCAACAATAAGCTCCACTTTCTTTTCAGTCAACTGGCTTTCAAGCTGAGCAATAAACTTATCGACGACGCTACCAATAGTCGATTTATCCAATTCTTGGAACTGAATAATGGCATCGAGACGATTACGAAACTCTGGTGTAAACATGCGCTTAATAATTTCCATTCCATCACTGGAATGATCTTGATTGGTAAAGCCAACCGTAGAACGACTAATTTCTTGCGCACCCGCATTGGTTGTCATCACTAAAATGACATTACGGAAATCTACTTGGCGGCCATTAGCATCAGTTAGCGTGCCATGGTCCATAACTTGTAGTAGTAAGTTAAACACATCGGGATGTGCTTTTTCAATTTCATCTAACAACAAGACACTATGCGGTGCTTTTAAAATCGCATCGGTTAACAAGCCACCTTGATCAAATCCTACATACCCAGGAGGTGCGCCAATCAATCTAGAGACGGTATGTCTTTCCATGTATTCAGACATGTCAAAACGAACTAGCTCGATACCTAACGCTGTTGATAACTGCCGAGTGACTTCTGTTTTACCCACACCCGTCGGCCCTGCAAACAAGAAGGAGCCAATAGGTTTTTCATCATCTCCTAAACCTGAACGAGACATCTTTATGGAGGTCGCTAGTAAGGAGATCGCTGGATCTTGACCGTAGACCACTAACTTCAGATTGCGCTCCAAGTTTTTTAATAACTCAGTATCACTGTGCGATACATTTTTTGAAGGAATACGTGCAATCTTGGCAATAATAGCTTCGACATCTTTCACGGTAATTGATTTTTTACGCGAGGTGGCAGACTTTAACATTACGGCTGCTCCCGCCTCATCAATCACATCAATGGCTTTATCCGGAAGGAAACGATCCGTAATGTAGCGTTCAGAAAGTTCTGCTGCTGCCTTCAAAGCCTTGTCTGTATATTTAACTTTATGGTGGCCTTCGAACTGACTGCGAATGCCTTTAAGAATCTGAAAAGTTTCATCCACCGAAGGTTCAGACACTTCAATCTTTTGAAAGCGTCTGGCTAGCGCTCGATCTTTTTCAAAGATACCGCGATACTCTTGATAGGTCGTCGAACCAATACATTTTAATTCA
>CAWUWP010000016.1:0-5855 GCA_963926275.1 uncultured Gammaproteobacteria bacterium
CTCGCGCAATGACGCCGCACGACCGGGACCAGAGCCCAACGCAAAAAATGCATCTTTGCCTTCACCATGAGATAACTGCCATCCCGCATACTGACTGCCTAAACAGGCCAGCACTGGATTTGAGCTATGCACGTAAACTGACAATGGCCACTGCGGTGCAGTATTAGTATGTGTCAGCGACACATTGCCTAATCCACCTAAACAAATTTCACTAATGAGCCTGCCCGCCTCAAGCCCTCCATGATGATTAATTCCTGCATCAACAATAGTGGCGCCGCTGGCATCTTGCTCAACACCCACTCGCAATGCATCGGCACCATCAAGTAGCTGCTGGACAATTGGCTGAGTTAATTTATTAATACTTGGCTGCTTATTCATACTTAATATTCTTCTAGATTAGTTAAATAACATGTTAATTTATAAGACCTATTACTTGATCAGCTCTTTGCTGAAGCAGCGAATACAGAGAACCTTTAGATTCTCCCTCATCAGCATGCACGCTGCAGATAGGTTCATATTTGGAGATTTGGCGAAATGCTTCAGGGCGATCCTTAACCCATTCTGGCCAAACTAACTGCTCTGAAATCAGACAATCTTCTTCAGCATATACAATGAGATACGCACTCTGAGTATTGCTTAAATCGAATTCAGGAAGGCGCTCACCCTCACATACTCTGATGTGTGCGTCAACCAAATTAAGGCCAGGATTAAGGTGTTCGTAAAGCTCAAAACTCGCCGAGATTCTTGGATTAACCTCGAGCACATAAAGTACCTCTTGTGCGGACTGCTTAGGCGCGATCATATCTAAACTAAAGACCCCTTTTATATTAAAGTGATTAATCAGCTTATTAGCATAACTTATTGTTTTATATTTAAGAGTAGAACTTAAATCCGCATTCACCAAGACGCCTTGATAGACATAAGGATAACCTTCAAAACATGAAGTCGAGTACTGCTGATTAAACCCTAAACAGGCAACTTCAACTCCATTTGACACACATAGTGCAGAGACCGCTAAACCAGAAATTTCTTGCTGCCAATAGCCCTGAGGTTTATCGATCACTTGCCGACTCACACCCATTCCTCCGCAACTGTTTGCCCGCTTATGCAACCATTCTCCTGATTCGGCCATAGCCGTATAGCGAACAGCGGGATAAGTAATCTGAAGCTCATCTAAAGCGTCAAAAAATTCATGTGGATTATTCAGTTGAGCAACAACTGTCGAACTGTTTGCACACAGCTGCCAACCAGTGAACGCTTCAATACGATCGGCTAGATTCTCAGCACCTGCCCCGAGGATCACTTTTGCTTGAGGATAGCGTTGTTGAAGCCTAGCAAGACAAGTGTTGAGGTAACTGCCCAGGAACTCGCCACTATCTAGAGGCAAACAGCAACATTCATAAGAGGATTCAAGCGTATCAGTATCAGCAAAACCATCAACACTGATGACATTCCACCCCGCTCGACACGCAGACTCAGAAAGAGCCCGTGCCGAATGGGAAATAACGATTAAGAAATTATTTTTTATTGACGTATGCGCGAGCAACTTCGAACGCATGCTCAAAGTGAAGATAAATTGGCTTATTAGTTTCGCGCATTTGATTAAGCAAAATGTTCTGCGTTTGGTATTTAACGTTACCAATCGCTAATGCACCAATCCCCACTGCACCACTTGGAGAGTCATCAATCGGTTCAGCGTTATCCATCACACCTAACCCGGAAATACCTGACGGTGGAACCGCATTAACATCGGCGGCCACTTTTAAATTAGTGGCTTTTAGTACTTGATCCTTACTCATGACTTCAATCCCGGCAGAAGCGGTTGCTAAAATCACATCCACATCAGCAATAATTGAGTCTATTGCATCAATAGATTCACCTTTAATGTCTGTCTCATCTGAACCGTATTCAGCATTACAAATGCCTGCAATACGCTGTGATTTATCTTTCTGACGACCAAAGATAGTCACATTAGCGCCAGCTTTAGCAGCAATCACAGCACCCGCCATACCCACTGGGCCTGTCCCACCTAATGCCGCGACATTCTTACCTTTAAGATCAGTACCAAACTTGTCTTGCAAGGCTTTTTCAACCGCCGCTAACATGCCTGCTGCCGTTGTAAATGCGCCACTAGGATCAGCAAATGCTGATACTTCAAAGGGAGGCACCATTGAATTTTCACAAATCTTCATCATTTCCATAGCATCGTGCATATCACGACCGCCAAAGAATATACCGGTTCTCTTGACACCAGAGGGTCCACGCGAAAAAATCGCATCTTGAACCAATGCCTTAACTTCATCATTTTCTACTGCTATATAAGGGATACAGTTCGACCAGCCCGCATCAATGGCCATGTTTACGTCGAATGGACTCAGATTCTTCGCGGCGGTGATCATGTGTAATATATATGGCTTTTCCATGTGTTAACTCTCTTTAATGTTATATCCCAATGTAATAAAAACCTTCACCGACAATAATGCGTCGCCGATAAATGCTATTAGCTAAATTTACTTATTGATAATCAATCTGATTAACCCGTAATTTGTCCCGAGTCGTGACCTGAACTTTGGCCGGAATCTTGAGAGTCCTGGCTTTGCTCATCGTTATCGACCTTATTTTCAGCCAGCGTCATTACTGCGCCTTCATTATTGCCTTTAACGACTTTATACCCAAGTTGAGGCAGATGTGTAAACTGACTTTGTAGCTCTCGTAGCATCGAATGAGCTGCGACATCGCTATCAAAGAAAGCAAACCCGGTAGGCCCCCACGAACTCTGGCCCACACCTGGAATATCTTTCCCAATTAAATATTCTATCACTTCTGCTACTCCTGCACTTGTGTATCGTCCACCCTGTGCTGGGGCAAAGTAATCACCCACTCTTTGTTGAATTTCACGCACACCCATGCCGAATTCTTGGATGTTATTTTCGATCATGCCAGGCAGAATTCTTGCTAACACTTGTCTAGACAAAAATCCGGCACAGTTATCTGAGAATCGAGGCAACGTCGAAAATGCATCAGACTCGGTCGCACCGTGTAATCCTAGGTCACTACTATCTTCAATAATTAATATTCGCCAGGCTTCCGGGAACGGATGTCTTGCCACCGTAGGAGGAACTCGTGTTTTTTTGCCTCGTCCCCCATCAACAATCATTCCACCTTGAACAAATGCGGCCACACCAATACCGGAACGCGCACCTCTGCCTAGTTCTTGAGCGATACCCACAGTGTCAGTCTCAATATTCCATAACTTAGCGATACAACTTCCCACGCAGAGTGCCAATTGCGTCCCTGAGCCAAGCCCGGAATGTTCTGGAATTGATTGGTGAACATTAATCGTACAACCGCCATCCAAGTTCCATTTTTCAAACAATTCACGAGCAAAATCCAAGGCACGCTCACTGCGCGGGCCAGTGGCTTCAAATTTAGCACTCGCTTTGACCGTTATTTGCGTGCAAAAACCATCAATGGCGACACCGGCGCTGATGAATTTTCGTCCTAGCGCACCGCCAAGATCGACGAAACCTAAGTGCAATCTAGCTGGGGTTGTTACGGTAACATTTTGATTTTTGTGGTATAACATCAATCTTCTACGGTTGCTTATTCATCGTATATCACTGACTCACAATTGGATAACAATCCATCAGTCAGCGAGTAAAATTATTAGTGGGTTTCTCTGCCATCGCAGAAGCGCTATTTTATACTGAACTACTCGGTCCAAACTAGTAGAAATACACAATCCATACTAGTAGTCACCGTAATAATCTAAGACAATGCGTCCTTCACTGAAGATCGTAACCAGAATCGTTGAGTGCTGATCAAATCGGCACTCTTAATGAAACACCAACAAATACTATTAAAATAGACTAATGCAGTTTGAACATGTCACTTGTCCTCATTGTGGGATACTTTGTGATGACTTAACCATCGAGGTTAACGATTCATCATTAAAGCCACTCAATGTTGATCACCCGCAATGCATCAGAGGCTTTACCCAGGCTTCTTTTGATAGCGCAAATCCACCTTCTGCAAAAATTGCCGGCAAAAACGTTTCATTAGATGTCGCCATCAACAAAGCAGTAGACATTCTCCAATCTTCTTCTCAGCCATTGGTAAGCGGATTGATTGCAGATGTTCAAGCCTGTCGAGAAGCAGTTGCACTTACAGAAAAGATTGGTGGGGTAATTGATCATGCCAACGGCAAATTCATACGCGCAAATATTGCCGTGTTGCAACGCATGGGAAAAGTTAAAACAACATTAGCCGAAGCACGCAATCGTGCAGACCATATAATTATTTTTGGTTCAGAAGTGCTGGAGAAATTCCCTCGCTTACTGGATAGAGTTTTATCTCCCAAGAAAAGTTTAGGCACAAAAAATACAACCAACAAAGCCATTACAATTATTGATTCGCAAGCACAACAAGATGTGAGCAAATCTTTTGACCAAGCGAATATTAATTATTTGCACTTAGACGCACCCAGTCTTGAGTCCATCATTCAGAATTTGCAAAGTGTCATCCAATCTCCCGGCAAAGAACGGGAAGATGAATCTGAAGTCTCTAAAATACTCAAGGGTATTTATCAAAAAATATTAGACAGTCAGTACACCACCATAATTTGGAACACCGGTTTACTTGACACAGAAACTGCTGAACAAACCGTACAAGCAATTACACTATCAATAAAAACGTTAATGAAAGAAATCCGTTGCGTAGGCTTACCCTTAGGCGGCTCAAAAGGTGAGATCACCGCTAGCCAAGTAGTCACTTGGCAAACAGGTGTGCCTCTACCGGTCGCATTCATGAGTGGCGCTCCGGTACATGACCCCGTGTTATACGACGGCAGCACCATGTTAGAAAATAACGAAGCAGATTCATTAGTATGGCTGTCGACTTATAGCCCTGATGATGTGGCTCCCGATACAGATATTCCTACTATTGTTATTGGTCATCCCAACATGCAGGTGTCACAACAGACAGCCGTATTCATTCCTGTCGGGGTACCGGGTATAGATAGTCGTGGGCTCGCATGCAGAACAGATAGCGTGGCAACACTGCCACTACAAAAAATTCGTAGCAATGACTTACCTATTGCTAGCGACATATTGAATAAAATTAGCGGGATGCTCTAGAGGGAACGATGGCAACTAAACTCACAGGTGGTGAAATATATGATCCTGCGCATCAGATCGATGGCAAGAAGCAAGATCTATATATTGTTGATGGAAAAATCACACATAAATTACCTGACAACGAAAAAATAACAGCTACTCATGATTTGAGCGGTTGCATTGTGATGGCTGGCGCCATCGATTTACACACGCACATTGGTGGCGGTAAAGTTAACATTGCTCGCACCATGATGTTAGAAGATGAGCATGCCCATCCACATCCCAGCACTCAAATTTGTCGTTCTGGTAATGGCCATGTCGTCCCTTCTACATTCTCAACCGGTTATCGTTACGCAGAAATGGGTTACACCGCTTGCTTTGAGCCGGCTGTACTTCCTGTTAATGCGCGTCAGGCACATATGGAAATGGCTGACACACCGATGGTGGATAAAGGCGGCTATGTACTCCTAGGCAATGACGACTTCTTGCTTAGCATGATGCAAAAGAAGGTTAGCCAATCTGCTATCAATGACTATGTTGCTTGGATCCTAGATGCCAGCCAATGTATTGGCATCAAAGTGGTGAATGCCGGTGGCGTACATGCATTTAAATACAATCAACGTCGACTTGATGTTGATGAAAGCGGTCCTGCAGGCATTACTCCGCGAGATATTATTAATAAATTAAGTCGCGCAGTACATGAACTCGGTGTATCACACCCACTACATGTACACGCAAGTA
>CAWUWP010000017.1:0-6008 GCA_963926275.1 uncultured Gammaproteobacteria bacterium
TGCTGACTGTTTGCTAGATTCCTATTTTCATGGGAATGACATAGAAGTTATTTTCAGAAATGATTACAACTACGCTAATATCTTATTAACCGCTTCACCAATACCTGCTAACGTTCTTACCGTATGTACGCCTGCGTTCTCTAGCGCCTTGTATTTATCTTCAGCTGTGCCTTTGCCGCCGCTAATAATTGCGCCAGCATGGCCCATGCGTTTGCCTGGAGGTGCGCTAGCACCAGCGATGTAGCTAACCACGGGTTTGTGAACGGCTGTTTGAATGAACTCTGCCGCTTCTTCTTCTGCCGTGCCGCCAATCTCACCCACCATGACAATCACATCGGTGTCTTGGTCATGTTCAAACATGGTTAAGCATTCAATAAAATCTAAGCCATGAATGGGGTCGCCACCAATACCAATACAGGTAGATTGTCCGTGAGCACGTGTTTGGTCGACGGCAACATAAGTCAATGTTCCTGAGCGTGACACAATGCCAACATTGCCGGCCTTGTGAATGGCGCCAGGCATAATGCCGATCTTGCATTGCTCTGGCGTAATAATGCCAGGACAGTTAGGGCCAATTAATAATGAGCTACTGGTTTCAAGGATGTCGCTAACAGAAATCATATCCTGCACTGGAATACCTTCGGTAATACAAACAATTAATGGAATCTCTGCTTCTACCGCTTCTAGTATTGCATCCGCTGCAAATGCGGCGGGAACGTAAATCACGGTGGCATCAATTTGGTGATTCTGTACGACTTCACTAACCGTGTTGTAAACCGGCAAGTCTAAATGTGTGCTGCCACCTTTACCTGGCGTGACACCGGCAACAATTTTGCTACCATAGTCTAATCCTTGCTGTGTATGGAATGTACCCACTCCGCCGGTAATGCCTTGGCAGAGTATTTGCGTGTATTCATCGATTAATACGCTCATGCTGTTGCCTCTGCTTTTTCAATCGCCAGTTTGGCGCCTTCAGTAAGGTCGCTGACTGCGGTGATTAATGTATGTTTATTTTTTAAAATTTCTTTGCCTTTTTCGGCATTAGTACCTTGTAAAAGAACAACCACGGGTAAGGTAAGTTCTGTTTCGTCTAAGGCTTGCAAGATACCTTCTGCGATAACATCGCAACGCACGATACCACCAAAGATATTGACGAATATCGACTTAACGCTTTCGTCACCGATCAATAAATTAAAGGCTTGGGTAACACGTTGAGCTGTTGTGTTTCCACCGACGTCTAAGAAATTAGCTGGCTCACCACCGTTATGCTTGATTAAGTCCATGGTCGCCATGGCGAGTCCTGCACCATTGACGATGCAGCCAATACTGCCTTCTAACTTCACATAGTTGAGGTCATGCTGCTTTGCTTTTAACTCAATTGGATTCTCTTGGCTGGTATCTTTTAGTGATGATATTTCGTTATGACGGAACAAAGCGTTGTCATCAAAATTCATTTTTGCATCAAGTGCTAGCAGTGAGTCATCCTCAGCGATAATCAATGGGTTAATCTCAATTAACGATGCATCGCTTTCAAGAAACAGCGCGTACATTTGTTTTAGGATATGCGAGAACTGCTTAAACTGGTCTTTGTTGAGGTGTAGGCTTTGCGCAAGTATTCTGCAGTGATAGCCTTGAACACCTGATGTTTTATGGATATTCACCGATGAAATTTTATCAGGCGATGTCTCCGCCACTTCCTCAATATTGACGCCACCTTCAGCTGAAGCAATCGCAGTGATTTTTTTGCTGGCTCGATCGACCAGTAAACTCAGGTAGATCTCACGTTTAATGTTGGCAGGTTTTTCAACCAGTAGTGTGGTGATGGGGAGTCCCACTGCATCGGTTTGCTTGGTAACAAGCCTTGTTCCCATTAACTTATCACTTTGTTGCTTGAGCTCTTCCTTATTATGAGTCCATAGAATGCCACCCGCTTTGCCGCGCCCACCGGCATGAACTTGCGCTTTAACAATCCAGGATTCGCCACCAAAGTTGGCAACAAATTTTTCAATACTGTCACCTTGAGTAAAAACTTCACTTCTGGGGACAGGAATTTTATAACGATGGAGTAAACGCTTAGATTGATATTCGTGGATATACACTAGGAGGTCTCGGGCTTATGAATGGAATTTGCGTAACATTAACATAGAGTTGTGCGTGATTCTCATGAAAATTAAGGGCCTGATTATATGATCTTTATACGTCTTGTGGATTGCGCATTTTGGCATATGAGTGGGAGAGAAACTGGGTTCTCGCATGTATTAGCAGTGGAATAGACAGTGGAAGCTGAAGTTGATTTATGGGTGTAATCCTGAATGAAGTGATTTGTGGATGGACTTGTTTTAGTGTTGGGTATTTAGCGTCTCTGGATCCCCATTTTTACGAGGATGACGGTATTTTTGAGCTAATGGGTTACTTATATTTATTGGGTGTCGTGTTTTTTTTCTTGTCGAGATCCAGGTTGCTCAGCTGTCATTCCCGCGCAAGACTGCATGCATAGATGCCGGGGGTAGAGGAGATCACCGAGACGGGAATCCAGCACGAATTAAAAATTAAACCGGATTAATTAATGCAAGCTGGCGACTTTGATTAATCGCTGACGCCAATAAGGCTCATTGATACTTGCGTACGAAACATGTTTGCCAGATTTGGGCGCATGAATAAATTGGTCAATACCTGCATAAATACCAACATGGGAAACACTTTTGCCATAAATGCTGAAAAATAAAATATCACCGGGTTGGGCTGAGGCTAAATCTTTGCCTGGGCGGTGGTGGACTTGCTGTTTGGTTGTTCGTGGGACTGTAATGTCTAACTGTCGATGGGTGTAGTAGACTAGTTCGCTGCAATCAAAACCTTTAGGGGATGCGCCACCATATTTATAGGGTGAGCCAATTAAAGATTCTGCGATAAATACAATTTCATGCCCTGTTGAATACTTTAAAGGGGTGGAGCGCTGATAAGTTTTTGCAGAGGCTTCAGCGTCACTGCTAGCCTGGGGGATGGCTTCTGACTTATAGGGTGCAGATGAACATCCAGAAAATATAATCACTGCGCTGACCAAGCTAAAAGCTAACGTCTTTTTGGTTAAGTGAGGTAATGATTTCAAATTTCTCATAGAACTAAACATTACAGAATTATTGTTACATGTTCTATAGGAGCCGGTCAGCGGCAATATTGTTCCGATCTCAAACGAGATTTTATTCTAATAACGCAATTTTTGTGACTGAGTTAAAATTAGTTACGCAAAAATTCAAAACTTAATAATGATAGACCATGGAAAATGTAGAGGGAATCAACGAAGCAAATATTGTTGATATAACGCTGGAAGGTAAAGGCGTTACTGACCAAGAAGGTAAGGTGGTATTCGTCCCATTTACGATTACTGGCGAACGTGTCACTTTTGAGCGTGCTCGTAGAAAGAAGAAGTTTGATGAAGCTAAGCTGATTGAAGTGCTTGAACCCTCTCCCGATAGAGTGACACCGAAATGTGAATACTTTACCCAGTGCGGGGGTTGTTCAATTCAACAT
This sequence comes from uncultured Gammaproteobacteria bacterium, assembly GCA_963926275.1. Classification (GTDB taxonomy): domain Bacteria; phylum Pseudomonadota; class Gammaproteobacteria; order UBA4575; family UBA4575; genus UBA1858. The sequence continues at coordinate 3,529 of CAWUWP010000017.1, forward strand.
ATCTCTGAACAGGCACAGGTAGCATTCAAGCAGAAGTCAGTGATCGATACGTTGAGTCGCATTGGTAAAGTCACGCCTGAGAACGTATTGCCGCCAGTGGTGAATAAAGCATGGGGTTACCGACGTCGTGCACGTCTGGCAGTCAAGTTTGTAGAGAAGAAGGGCAGAGCCTTAGTTGGCTTTAGAGAATATAGCGCACCGTATGTTGCAGATATGTGGAGTTGCGAAGTTTTGCATCCCGATATTGGCGCTTTAATCAGGCCGTTGTCGGATATGATTTCATCGTTTTCGATTAAAGACAAATTGCCACAAATAGAATGCAGTGTGGCAGAAAATGCGACTGCACTTGTGTTTAGGGTGTTGGCAGAACCTTCTGATGAAGATATTGATAAGTTAGCGGAATTCGCTGAGAAATATTCAGTGCGCGTGTACTTGCAATCAAAAGGGCCGTCCACAGTGACGCCTTTGAATAACGAAATCTTTGAGCCACCATTAGCTTATTCACTGCCACCCTTTGGACTCAAGGTGGAATTTCTACCGATTGATTTTATTCAAGTACACAATGAAATTAATCAAAAGATGGTGCAACAAGCGGTTGAATGGTTACAGCTAGATGGTAGCCAAAATATTCTGGATCTGTTTTGTGGCTTGGGTAATTTTAGTTTGCCTGTTGCGCAACATGCGGCGAGTGTTTTTGGTATTGAGGGTGATAAAGAATTAGTAGAGCGAGCTCGCCACAATGCGCATATTAATGATCTTCATAATGTTGAATTTAAAAAAGAAGATTTATTTAAGGTAGATGCTAAATGTGAATGGTTAGCAAAGAAATGGGATGCCGTTATTATTGATCCGCCGCGAGCAGGTGCGCGAGAAGTGGTGGAGCTAATATCGAAGATAGCACCTAACAAGATTTTATATATCTCTTGTCATCCAGGTACATTAGCAAGAGATGCTGACGTGCTTGTGAATACGTTAGGCTATCGTATGGAAAAAATGAATGTACTCAATATGTTCCCCCATACCGGGCATGTGGAAACAATGGCGTTATTCGTTAAGTAATAGTGTTTGTATCCAGTCATCCCCGTGGAAACGGGGACCTAGCGGTGTTTGATTATTCTATATGCTGTCGTTCCGGCAAGACTTAGTTGTCAGCGGTGTTGGGTACGACGGTAGCTTTTCTACGAAAGTTAATACGGAAAATATTTCCGTTAGGCTCAACGCGATTGTTAACAATCGTGCTTGGCTTAGTATTGTAAGGGTCTTGCTGGCGCGTCGAGACTGAGTTTATAAGCGCTTCGTCTTGGCAGTTTACTTTACGAAAATCGCCGCGATAATCGACCTCATTGTCTTCGCATAAACGCACGCCGGGCAAAATGCTAGACTCATAGACTGTTTTTGTTCTCAGGGAATAGTCGGGCTGTGCTTTTGATATTTCTTCAGTAGAAGGAGGTGTCTGATCAACGCTTTCATCATCAGCATTGACGCTGGTGGTTAGCATTGAGCAAGCAACGACTGCTATTAAGAATAGATGAGCATAGTGTGATGATTTCATGGTGGGTCTCCTCATCGTTGTATGATGGAATTATACCATGATTCACACTGTTAGTTGATGAGCATTTGGTGAGGTTTTTACTGACATATCGCAGTGAAATTGTGACTCAGATAAGATTATTGCTGCCATTTGTCAGGGGCTGTGATTTGCAAATGCAGATGGAGTCTTTGAAAGTGAAAGTGAACAGGGATTTCTGTTTTTGGGCATAATGCGTCTGGGCGCTAATTGTCTCTTGTTAAGTGGCTAATAGCCCCCATATAATCCCCCACAATTGTTATTAAGGAATAAGTTGCATGCCGATTTACGAATATGAATGCCAACAATGTGGTCATCGCCATGAGGCCTTGCAGAAAATTAGCGAAGATCCATTGACGGATTGTCCTGCCTGCAATAAAAGTGCGCTTAAAAAATTAATCTCGGCCGCTGGTTTTAGGTTGAGCGGAAGTGGCTGGTACGAAACTGATTTCAAATCAAAAAATAAGAAGAATTTAACTAAAAGCGATTCAGAAAAACCCGCTAGTAAACCATCAAAGCCTGCCAGTGCTGATTCCTAACGTTAGCTCTCCTTCTTAGAGGCGCTTATAAAGTGCTGCGCCGTTACTTAGTTGCTGGCTTACTTGTTTGGGTGCCATTAGGTATCACATTTTTAATCATAAGATTCATGCTTGAAGTGATGGATCGGCTTTTATTGTTACTGCCGGTGGAATGGCGACCCGAGACATTACTTGGTTTCACTATTCCAGGGTTTGGCTTGATATTAGCGATTGCCATTCTGCTTATCACGGGAATGATTGGTGCTAATTTGCTTGGCCGTAGTGTATTGCGCGGTTGGGAAAGTTTGTTGTCACGTATCCCGCTAGTGAGAACCGTTTATTCTTCGGTAAAGCAAATCATGTCGAGTTTGTTGGCGTCTGGTAGCCAATCCTTT
>CAWUWP010000018.1:0-44962 GCA_963926275.1 uncultured Gammaproteobacteria bacterium
GCTGTGCATTCAATGAAAGACGTTCCTTTTGCGTTACCCGCCTTGCTAGAAATTCACGCTCTACTAGAACGCGAAGATCCTCGTGATGCTTTCGTCTCTAACCAATATAAAACACTCAATGACCTACCACTTAACGCAATCGTCGGCACTTCCAGCACTCGACGTGAATGCCAGGTACGCGCATTACGCAGCGACCTAGATATTCAACCACTGCGCGGTAATGTCAACACTCGTTTAAAAAAATTAGATGATGGCCAATATGATGCCATTATCCTAGCTAGCGCCGGACTTAAGCGCTTAGGATTTGAAGATAGGATTGCTGCATTTCTAGAAACTGACATAAGTCTTCCCGCCATTGGTCAAGGTGCGATTGGCATTGAATGTAGAGACAATGACATCGTCACTAGAGAGATTCTGGCACCTTTACACCATGAAGCAACGTCATTATCTGTGATTGCCGAACGTGGCGTGAGTACTGCATTATCCGCTAACTGTCATTTGCCAATTGCCGCACATGCGACTCAGTCTGCAGACACATTAACGCTCAAAGCTTTAGTGGGATTACCCGATGGCAGCAAAATTATTCGAGCGTCAGCGACAGGTCGACATGACGAGATCACTCAAATTATCCAGCAAGTAGTCAACGAGCTCACGGAGCAAGGCGCTAATGAACTCGTAGATTCATTGCGAGAAGAGTAGATCCAGTGAAACAGAAGCTGCCTTTGAGCAAGACTTCGATCGTAGTGACTCGACCTAGCCAACAAAATAAGCCCCTGTGTAAACAACTAACATCGCTGGGAGCAAATCCTATTGCTTTTCCCTGTATTGAAATCAAACCCCTCTCAGATTTTGATAAATCAGCATTAGAGACAACTCTGTTGCCAAACTGCCATCTTATTCTCTTTATTAGCACCAATGCTGTCCAATATGGCTTGAAAGCATTACCTGACCTAACAAAGAAAATCCCTTCATTATGCAAATTTGCCGCCGTTGGGGCTTCAACTGCTCAAGCATTAGCCAACAATGGCATACACCCAGTCCTGACCCCCTCAAACAATTTTGATAGCGAAGAATTACTAAAATTGCCTGAATTGCAAAACGTTAATCAACAATCAGTACTTATTATCAAGGGTCAAGGTGGACGTACTCTATTACATGAAACTCTAGAAAATAGAGGTGCTAATATTCATTCGATTGATGTTTATCAAAGAACGCTGCCTAAATTTGTCAATTTGGATGCACTCAAGGTTAAAATTGATCTACTATTGTTTACCAGCAGTGAAACAGTGAATAATTTTCTGACCTTAACCCCAAAATCACTGCAAAGCACTCTACTAGACTGTCAAACGTTGGTAGGGCACGCCCGAATTGCAGATAAAGTTACCTCTCTTGGCTTCAAAAAATTGCCTATAATAGCCGCGACCCCGTCAGACACGGACATGCTGGCTGCAATTAATCAATGGGGGAATAGCGAGTAGATATGAACGGAGAAAAACAGATGAGTACTAAGGGTGAAACTGAACCCAAGACACCAAACCCGCCGGTTAGACCTGCGGCAAATACTAATAAACAAAAGTCTGGAGGAGCACTGCTAGGCTTTATTGTATTTTTAACTTTTTTGTTAGCTGTCGCTGGTATTGGCGCTGGTTACTACCTGTGGCAACAAACACAAGAACAATTACAAACAGCTCAAACAGAACGAGATGCGCTTGAACATGCACTAGATTCAGTCGATAAGAATCCACGCATTCAAAAATCTAATCGTAGTTTTAATAAAAAAATTGAAGACACAAATTCAAATTTAACTAAGCTGACTAAAAACCTGAGCTCGATTAGTGGCGAACAGCAGCGTCTGACTTCAGTGATTGAAGATACTAACGATATCGTTAGTCGAGGCCAAAATGGCTGGATGCTTAAAGAAGTAGAGCATGTATTACGCATGTCTCAATATCGTCTATTACTTGATCGTGACTTTGATGGTGCGCTTGCCGGCCTAAAGGCTGCTGATCAACGTCTTAATGATATTAACGATGTGCGTCTCATTTTGATTCGCCAATCTATCGCTAAGCAAATACAAGCTTTAAATCAATTTCCACACCCTGACTATACGGGCATTCAGCTTCAGCTAGACAACACCATTGCTGAGCTTAAAAATGGTTTGCTAAAACAAGCCACTCAACAGGCTGCCGATAGCCAGGCAAGTAGCTCAGTTAAGATCCCTGCTAGTGAAGATACACGCTCAAGTGATAAAGCTTTTGATACAGAAAAGTATTTAGCACTTGGCAAGCAATTCATTCTAGACACTATTGAGAGTACAAAAACTGCACTTAATGATTCAGTTAATATCACTCATGGCGAACAAAAAATTGCTTTATTCATAGAAGAACAAGAGAAGAAGCGTGCCTATGATTTTTTACGTAATAAATTATTAGGCGCAAAGTATTCTGTTAGTGCTCGAGATGACATTACTTTTCACCAGCAGCTAAATGCAGCACAAGCATGGTTGGAAAGTAATGATCAATTCACCAACCAAAACTCTCTCACTAAAGAGATCGATCAATTAAATAAAAACAATTTAATGCCTGCGCTACCTGATGTCTCAGAACCATCACTATTGCTAGCCAAGCACATGAACAGCCTTAAGGAAGAGAAATGATTAAGCGAATATTATTCATTTTACTGATTGGATTAATTATTGCCGGTGCCGGCATTCTGATTATGCGCGAAGCAGGATTTGCTGTATTTAGCTATGCTGATACAACCATTGAAATCCCGCTAATTAAATTTTACTTTGGTGTGATTGCAGGCTTCATCGCCTTATATTTTTTGTTTCGTCTTATTGGCGGACTATATCGCATGCCTAGCCGCATACATTCCAAGCGTTTGCAAAAACGCAACTTCGAGATCATGAAGTCACTTGAATCATCTATGCTTAACTTTAGTCAATTCAACTGGACTGAAGCTATGCGCACAGCGACCAAGCACATCAAACAAAGCCCTATGAGTAAGGCGCAACACCTATTTGCAGCGCACTGCGCTCATAATACTGGGCAAAATGATACGCGCAATGCCCATGTTACAAGCTTACGAAATTTAGAAGATGGCAGGTCATTAGCAAACACCATTGAAGCAGAGTTTTGCTTGGAAGACGGTGACCCAGAAAAAGCCTTAATGCTCTTACGTGATGAAAGCGCCGATAATATATGTAATTTAAACACGCTTTGCCATGCCTACATCAAAACAAATGATATTAAAGGCATTGAAAAATCATTGCCAAGCTTGCTCTCTCATGCTGATAGATCACCACGAATTCTATACACGGTGAATAGAAGCTTAAAATGGATTGTTAATTATTATGATGCTCATTCTGCTGACACAGAATTAGCAGGATTATGGAAAATTTACCATAAGCAATTGCGCGCTAACCCTTCATTATTACACGCCTATGTGCATATGCTCATCAAGCATGGATGCGATATTAAAGCAGAACAAATCATTAAAAATGAACTTGATGCCAAATGGGATGAAATCTTAATCCAAGAATACGGATTATTAAAAATTGATAATATCCCTCAGAGAACCAAACAAAGTGAAGATTGGTTACAGAAACACAAAGACAGTGCTGGCTTGTTATTAAGCTTAGGCCGCCTGAACAAAAATCAAAAGTTTTGGGGTAAAGCGAAAAGTTATCTTGAATCAAGCTTAAGTCGTAAACCATTAATTGGTACATACGCAGAATTGTCTGACCTCCATGAGCTACTCGACCAACCTGTTGATGCCCAACGTTGCGCTAAGAAAGGCCTACACATTGCAACAAGAGATGTCATAGAAGCAAAAAGAATTTTTTAATCCATGCCGGAAATTGATATACCACAACCAATAATTATAGGCTGTGGTTTTTTAGGTACCTATCTTGCAACCCTCTTGCTAGATTATCAACAGTCACCTGCCTGCATTGTCCAATCACATGCCAGTCATACCAAGCTAGCTAAGGACAACTTTCAGGCCATCGTGCACGACTTAGATCGTTCTGCTGAGCGAGCAGAATTTATTTTGAAAGATCGTCAAATTTATTACTTGGCACCGCCAAGTACTTCTGATGAGCAAGACCACCGCATTGATAACTTTTTAGCGCTTTGCAAGACCCATCATCCCAGCAAAATTGTTTATATCAGCACATCGGGTGTGTACGGTGATTGCCAAGATAGTTGGGTCACTGAAGATCAACCATTAGCACCAGTATCAACCAGAGCAAAGCGCCGAGTCTATGCCGAGAAAGCGCTAATTGAATATTGTACTCACTCTAGTTGTGATTATATTATTTTGAGAGTGGGTGGAATTTATGGCCCTAATCGCTTACCCATTGAACGGCTAAAAGACCTTACCGTTATCTGTCCAGAAGAAGCACCTCATAGCAATCGCATACATGTCGCAGACCTTGCCTCAGTTTGTTATTCAGCCATGAATACTAATATACAAAATGAAGTAATTAATGTTGCTGATGGTCATTCCACCTCAATGTCTGACTACTATTACAAAATTGCTGATTTCGCAGGACTGCCAAGACCAAAATGCGTACCTATGTCGCAAGCTGAAGAAAAATTATCGGCTGGAATGCTTTCCTTTATAAAAGAATCTAGGCGCTTGTCTATCGACAAAATGAATGAACTATTACAAGTCGAAATTCAGTTTCCTACGCTTGAATTAGGGCTTGAGGATTGCTTTAGAAATTCAAATTTAAAAAATTTGTAATATGGCCTAGGCATAGGTATGTTACTGATTCTTCATTGCTTAATACCATTAAATTTGAAAACAATCATTCTTAGTTTTACCAGCTTATTTCTACTTTGGTTACTGCTGTCTGGTTACTTCAAAACCAATATAATTGTTTTTGGTATCATTTCATGTGCCTTCGTTACCTATCTATCAATCAAATTAAAGATCTATAGCTCTCATCATGAGCGAATTAAATTTAATTTACGCTTACCTCTTTATCTTCCTTGGCTACTTAAAGAAATAGCAAAGTCTAATCTGCATGTTGCACGATGTATTCTGGTCTCAAAAGACAGCATTAAACCCCAAATGGTGTACTCTAAACCCAGCCAAAAAACCAACACTGGGCTCGCGGTACATGCAAATAGCATCACACTCACGCCAGGCACCATCAGCGTAGATATCAACGATGATGAAATACTCGTACATGCATTAACGAATCATACGGCCCAAGGTATTATTGATGGTTACATTGATAAGCGAGTCAGCCAGCTTGAAGGAAGGATAAATTGATCACTGCTGCTTTAATTGCAATGATGGTTGTTATGGTAATTGCATTTCTACGTGCGTGGCTAGGTCCTTCTCTATATGACCGCATATTAGCGATTAATACGTTTGGTACCGCCACTGTACTAGCTATCGCAATTCTTGGCTTTTATATGCAGCGACCTGCATTTATGGATATCGCATTATTGTATTCACTGATTAATTTTATTGGCACTGTGGCAATACTGAAGATATACCGCTTTGATGATTTAGCTCATAGTGATGAGGAGGAATCCTAATGCCAACATTGATCCATGCATTAAGTACCTTGCTAGTATTAACCGGCTGCGTATTTTGTTTAATTGGCGCATTTGGCATACTCAAAATGCCCAACTTTATTACTCGCGTGCATGCCGCCAGCTTAATTGATAGCTTCGGAGCAATATTAATTATTAGCGGGTTAATTTTATATGCTGGGCTAACGATGGCAGCAATTAAGCTAATATTAATTTTACTGTGCCTGCTAATAACTGGCCCGACAGCAATTCATGCCTTGGTAAATGCTGCCTTTCATAAAGATCGTCATTACATCACTGATGAGGATTCATCATCGAACACTTAGTTTCTATCTTTCAGTTGAGCATGCTTGCAGTCACTGCAATTTCCATCATTGCTATGCGCACTATTCTGTCAGTGATCATGCTGGGTGGAATATATAGTTTGCTGTCCGCCACATTTTTTGTTTCCTTAGATGCCGTTGATGTGGCTTTCACTGAAGCCGCCGTAGGCGCAGGGATATCGACTGTATTATTTTTAAGCGCACTCTCTATTACAGGCAAACATCATGCGCTTACCCGTAAAAATCATATTATTCCTATTTTTGTCGTATTAGTGACTGGAGCTGGCTTGATTTACTCAACCAGTGACATGCCAGCATTTGGTGATCCTAAGGCAGCAATTCACACTCATGTAGCACCACGCTATATAGAACAGAGTGGCCAAGAAATTGGCATTCCAAACATAGTGACATCAGTCTTAGCAAGTTACCGAGGTTTTGACACATTGGGTGAAGTGACCGTAGTATTCACTGCATTAATTGCCGTCCTACTATTACTCGGACTTAGCCGGGGCTCACGCCAAGACAAATCATGAGTGTTAGAAAAAATCCAATACTGCTTGAAACTAGTCACCTGCTAATTCCAGCAATCTTATTGTTTGCTTTATACGTTCAATTTCATGGGGATTATGGCCCAGGTGGAGGCTTCCAAGCTGGTGTTATTTTTGCTAGCGGCATCATATTGTATGTTCTATTGCATGGAACTAAACGCGCAGAAAAAGTGATTTCACTTAACCTTGCCAAAATATTCGCCGCTGTAGGTTTGATTTTATATGCCGGTGTCGGTGCATTTGGTATGTTACTCGGTGGAAATTTTCTAGACTACAACGTCCTTGCTCATGATCCTATTGATGGCCAACACTGGGGAATACTCCTCATTGAGCTTGGTGTCGGAATTACTGTTGCTTCGGTGCTTATTTGCATTTTTTACGCTTTCACAAAATTTAAAAAATAATGGTCGAATTAATCTCAGATCAATATTATTACTGGGTGAGTATTTTACTCATGATGGCTGGTTTATATATTGTCATTGACCATACAAATTTACTGAAAAAACTGGTTGGCTTGAATATTTTCCAAACCTCCGTGTTTATTTTGTTTATCTCTATGGGGAAAGTTGATGGCGGCACCGCACCAATTTTAGAAGAAGGTTATAGTGTATTTTCAAACCCCCTGCCTCATGTACTCATATTGACTGCGATAGTAGTCAGTGTCGCAACGACTGCTGTAGGTTTAGCATTAGTAGTCAATATTAATAAGCGCTTTCAATCAATTGATGAACAAGAAATTGAAAAAATAGAGCTTGAAGAAGAGTGATCGCAACACATTACCCAATACTACAGGTGGTTATTCCATTAATCGCCGCGCCGTTATGCAGCCTACTCCCTAAGTCTCGACTTCCTTGGCTATTTGCTACTTTAGTTAGCTGGATCGCCTTTGCTATTTCCATCTCTTTAATGCTTCAGGTCAAATCTACTGGAGCACTAAGCTATGAACTTGGTAGTTGGCCCGCTCCGTGGGGTATTCAATATCATATCGATTTGATCGGTGCGTTTGTTTTAGTATTAATTAGCTCTATTGCTTCCATCACATTATTAGGGTCGCGCCAACTAGTCGAAAACGAAATAGATTCCAGCAAGCACTCATTGTTTTACACTGCTTTTCTACTTTGCTTGACAGGCTTATTGGGCATTGTCGCGACGGGGGATGCATTTAATGTATTTGTATTTCTAGAAATCAGTTCCTTGTCATCCTATGCCATGATTGCCATGGGAGATAACCGCAAAGCCTTAACTGCATCCTATGAATATTTAATCATGGGCACTATCGGCGCTACTTTCATTCTTATTGGTATCGGTTTGCTCTATATGCAAACAGGCACTTTAAATATGTTGGATTTAAAAGTGCGAATTCATGAGATAGATGGATTCCGCAGCGTGCATGCTGCATTTGCATTTTTCACTGTTGGCATTTGCTTGAAATTAGCGTTGTTCCCTTTACATCACTGGCTGCCCAATGCTTACGCACATGCTCCCTCAGTCGTCACAATCTTTTTAGCTGCAACTGCCACTAAGGTTGCCTTGTATTTACTCTATCGTGTTTTCTACACGATATTTGGATTTGAATTCTCATTCAATCTACTGCATTTAGGTTACATCCTGTTACCTTTATCTATCATTGCGATAGTAATGAGTTCCTTCACGGCTATTTTCCAGCCTGGTGTCAAACGTCTATTAGCTTATTCAAGTCTAGGTCAAATCGGCTATATAACCTTAGGCATTGCCTTAGAAACTAAAGCTGGCTTAATTGCCAGCATTATCCATTTATTTAATCATGCTTTCATTAAAGGCGCCTTGTTTATGTGTATGGCGTGTTTGCTTTCACGTATCCACTCAACTCGCCTTGTTAACTTAGCCGGTGCTGGCCGAGTCATGCCTTGGACATGTGCCGCGTTTGTTATTGGGGGCCTGGCATTAATAGGCGTACCACTAACATCCGGCTTTGTCAGCAAATGGTATTTAGTGTTGGCTATCCTAGAGAAGGATTACTGGTGGTTAGCAATCATTGTTTTATTCACTTCACTACTTTCGGTTATTTATATCTGGCGTGTGATTGAACAAATGTATTTCCGCGAACCCAATGAAGGTTGTGTCGGGATTAAAGAAGCCCCTCCACTATTACTTGCTTGTACCTGGGCGATGGTACTGACAACGCTATACTTTGGTATCGATAGCAGTTACCCAGTAGAGATGGCGACTGCAGCGGCACAGGCATTACTCAATGAGTGAAATAAGCCAAAGCTTGCAGATAAGTATCTTCGCTAGCTTGTTAGTGCCGGTAGTTGGTGCATTATTAATCTTTGCTTGCGCGAGATTTCGTGGACTGATAGAACTGATATTTGTTGGTACGGCATTATGTTTGCTGGGCGTGACCATTTCAATCGTGAATATGGGTGCTGACGTTTTTCATCAAAGCATTACGCTACTCACGCTGATAGATTCAATCCCCATCGCATTTCATGTTGAACCTTTAGGTGTTCTGTATGCATGCGTTGCATCGGGATTATGGTTAGTCACGACCATTTACGCCATTGGCTATATGAATGCCAACAAGGAAAAACATTTAGCACGTTTTTACATGTGTTTCTGTCTAGCCATGGCTGCAGTGATGGGAATAGCCTATTCAGCAAACCTGCTCACCTTATTTATTTTCTATGAGTTGTTGACTCTAAGCACCTATCCGCTGGTTGCTCATAAAGGCACTGATGTGGCTAAAGCCGGCGCACGTGTTTATCTAGGTATATTAATGGGCACTTCGATTGGCTTTTTATTGATTGCCATTCTTTGGACTTGGAGTATTACCGGCACACTCGACTTTAGTGTTGGCGGTATCCTTGAAAATGAACTGCCCGATGGTTTGTTAATGTTACTTTTTGCCTTGTATGTATTTGGCATAGGTAAGGCCGCTTTAATGCCTTTCCATCGCTGGTTACCGGCAGCCATGGTAGCGCCAACGCCTGTGAGCGCACTGTTGCATGCAGTTGCTGTAGTCAAAGCCGGTGTATTTTGTGTGTTAAAGATCACCGTCTATGTGTTTGGTATTGATGTACTCACTAGCACGAGCGCTAACTCACCAATCATTTGGATAGCGACTGCCACTATGTTGTTAGCCTCGTTGGTTGCGTTACAGCAAGACAACTTGAAAGCGCGACTCGCCTACTCAACTATCAGCCAATTGGCCTACATTGTTTTAGGTGCAGTACTTGCCACCACGACTAGTATTATGGGTTCTTCATTGCATCTGGCAACTCACGCGGTTGGAAAAATTACTTTATTCTTTTGTGCTGGCGCAATATACACAGCCACCAAGAAAACACTTGTCAGTGACATGCACGGTTTAGGACGTATCATGCCTTTTACATTTGCTGCTTACACTATCGCTGCTATTAGTATTATAGGACTACCTCCACTAGCAGGCAGTTGGAGTAAATGGTTTTTAATTGATGGCGCGATTAGCGCAGATAGACTTATTATTGCCGTTGCCTTATTAGTCAGCACGCTACTCAATATTATTTATTTAATGCCGATTGCGATAAATGGCTTCATGTTAAAACCGGCTGGTGGCTACCATGGCATTAAAGAAGCTCCATTTTCAGTGGTCATGCCTTTATGTGTGACGGCTGGATTGTGTTTTGTATTATTCTTCCTATTACCCTATGTCTATGACTTTTTACTTTTACTCAACTTAAGATGATCTATAGTAAAAAATTCATTAATTTTATTACCTATACGTTGTACGCACTTTGTGCGGCGGTATTACTGGTAGATGTGTTTCACCACAAGCACGGACATTTTGAATTTGAGGAATGGTTTGGCTTTTATGCCTTGTATGGCTTTATCTCTTACATGGTCATCGTGCTGTCTGCTAAACAGCTGCGCAAAATATTAAAACGCGATGAGGACTACTATGATTGATTTCTTTTTGAATGATTTCATAAACCACCCAGGTATTATTTTAATTCTTGGTGGTATCGCAATGATGTTTATGCCAGGTAACATGCGTCGCATTGTTACCTTTGCATTGCCGCTACTCGCGTTAGCCGGTTTTCTAAGCTACCCCGATGATCTTATTCTCACTATTAATGCATTTGGCTACACTCTGGATCCGATACGCATTGATGGCTTAAGTTGGATTTTCACATTAATTTTTATTATTGCTTCGTTTCTCGCAGCCGTATATTCGCTACATAGCTCTAATAAGACCGAACAATCCACCATTGCTATTTATGCCGGTTCAGCCATTGGTGCAGTACTCGCTGGTGACTTATTAACGCTATTTATCTTTTGGGAAATTAGCGCACTATCTTCAACCATAATTATTTGGGCTGGGGGTCGCAATCAATCCCAGCAAGCGGGTATGCGTTACCTGCTCATTCATATCACCTCTGGCTTGTTACTAATGTTGGGCAGTATTCTTCACTACCAGCAGACAGGATCTATTTTATTCAATGCCATGACCATTGATACGCTGTCAGGCTTATTAATATTTTTAGCATTTGGCATTAAGTGTGCCTTCCCACTGATGCATAACTGGTTACAAGATGCTTATCCACAAGCAAGTCCAGTAGGCACCGTGGCACTATCCGCCTTTACTACCAAATTAGCCGTGTACTGCTTAGCGCGAGCCTATGCTGGCACAGAATCACTGATCTGGATTGGCGCTATCATGACGGTCTTCCCTATCTTTTTTGCGGTGTTAGAGAACGACTTACGCAAAGTGCTTTCGTATAGTTTAAATAACCAGCTTGGCTTTATGGTGGTGGGCGTTGGAATAGGTACAGAACTGGCACTTAATGGTACGGCAGCCCACGCGTTCAGCCACATCTTATACAAAGCGTTGTTATTCATGAGCATGGGTGCTGTGTTACATCGCGTTGGAACAACGAAAGCATCTGAGCTAGGTGGTTTATACAAATCGATGCCATGGACCACCGTCTTTTGCATTATTGGTGCTATGTCGATTTCAGCATTTCCATTGTTTAGTGGCTTCATTTCTAAAGGCATTATCTTATATGCCGTGGCCGAAGAAGGTCACTGGATTATTTGGCTAGTGTTATTGTTTGCTTCTGCGGGTGTATTGGATCACTCAGGGATTAAAGTGCCTTTCTTCAGTTTCTTCGCACATGACCAACACCATAAATGCAAAGAAGCACCTTTGAACATGTTATTAGCCATGGGCATGACTGCGGCGGCTTGTATATTGATTGGTATATTCCCGAGTGTATTATATCAATGGCTACCTCATGAAATGGATTTTCATCCTTATACTTTTGACCACATCATTACTCAGCTACAGTTGCTATTCTTTGCTGCACTAGCCTTTGTAGTGCTATTCAGAAATGGTTGGTATCCAGCAGAAATAAAATCTATCAATTTAGATTTTGATTGGTTATATCGCAAACCACTTAATCACCTAGTTGCTGCCATGGCAACTGGCTTTATCTCACTACTAGCTGGCGTACAAAATTTCAAGCACAACAGTCTTAAAATTATGACAGCATTTGCTTTTCAGGCGCATGGCCCTAAGAGCTCAATTGCACGTGGGACATCAGTGGGAAATATGGTGATTTGGGTAGCAGTACTCCTTAGTGCTTGCTTGGTGTTTTATTACATTTGATATCACGAAATGAGCTCAAGTGATATTCGCAGCATTAACATCATACAACGCAGGCGAAGTAACATCGATCAAATCAAATAATTAAGCTGGATATATAGCCATTATCACCACCATTTACCCCACAAAATAATTTTTACTAATAAGAGCATATAGTATTGTGACCCCTTCCATTTACAGCTTAAAAACCTAAAAATTAAATTGCTAACCATGCTTTAGCCCATAAAGTAATGATACAAGTGTCGACATTAGTGAGAGTGTGTTTACTTTATGATGCTATATCTAATTCCCACTATTAATTATGCTCAAGATGTATCCAGAACCCTTTCAAACATAAATCTTCAATTGATATTGGTGTAAGTTCTCGTGATAATTTCTTGTGGATAGTTTCTATTTTTTTTTGGTCAAACTCACCCAGTGAAGTAAGCTTTTTTATTTTAAGCTTTGACTCTTTTGCCAGCTGCTTGTACTTCGTCAGTCTCCATCTATTAGGAAAACTTTTATGACCATACATTAACTGATAAATAGATTATGGCCAGGTCAAAAAATCTAAATCCGTAGATCTATCTAAACCCAAGCTTCTCAAGTCAACCTGATGAATAGATATCCCTCCTTGTTTCAAGCTTCTTTTAATGTCTTGAAAAGTATTGCCTATATCATTTACATGCTGAAGAACAGCGCGAGATAATATCAAATCATATATATCTGATTCTCGAGATACGCCGTCTTTAGTAATCTTATATTTAATACAGTCATTATTAATTCCACTTTCTGGCTTGCCATCTATATTAAAAGCTTTATTCGCACGAGCTCTCTTACTATCGTCAAGAGAACTTAGAATGTGCCTGTAAACTTCGATATTAAACGTAGATAGATTTGATAACTCAAATTTATCTATGCAATGAACTTCTTTTGCACCATATGCGTAGCATAACAAAGCCAGTCCCATCATATCTCCAGGCCCATATTCCATTACTATTTTCCCCACCAGATACTGGCCAAATTCCTTTTCACTTAAGTTAAGGAATTCATGATATTCATGGAAACATTTTATAAAATAATTTGCTACCTCAAGAGCATATTTTTTCTCTAGACCCTCGACCAGTTTGATGTGTCAAGTTCACATAAGCCTTTGGCGCAAATTTAGCTAATTGATTGCTAAGTACTGACTTGTTGAATAACTGAATATCCTTGATGACACTTTAGGAATGCATATCTTTCACCACATACAATATTAAAGGTTGATACTACATTTGATTGTTACTGAGTCTCCTCAAATCTAAGTCACATATTAGCAATAACAAATAAGTATTTTATATTTACAAGTATAATTCAACTGTTAAGTGCGATTTAATACCTGACGACTAATGTAAACTTGGATTTATTTTCACTTCTGAGTCGGTAAAAGCTGGACTTGCATGATGGGCTATCATCTTCCAACCATTTTCAGTTTGCTGGTAAATGTTAGTCGCAAACACAGAAGCAACAGGTTTATCGTTGACTGATAACGTTTCTTTTACATAATGGATTGACGTATCGTCTTGAAGTTTATATACCGCGTCACTGATTTCTATCATGGTACCGGCCTTAGCTGAAAATATTTTCTCCCAACTTGCTATAATCAGTTCAAAGCTATAAATTCTTGAGGACCCTGGATGTATGCAAATAACCTCATCGGTTTTATCCCATACGTCTTTCATCAAGTCGACACTGCGATTTCTAAATGCTTGGTAAAAGGACTCTTCTACCTGCAATGAATCAGTAAAATTAATATCTAAGTCTTTCAAGCAATATGCCTCTTATTAAACTTTGTGATTTTAATGAATTAAGTGATGTTGATTCACGAGGTTTTGTTATATCAGAGTTCTCGCCTGCGCGTAATATTTTTATTGTCCGTAATAAAGACAATATCGTCGGTTATGAAAATAGCTGCCCACATAGCCTTGCACCCTTGGATTGGTCTCCTGATGTATTTTTGAATTATGAGAAAGACTATATCCAATGCTCCCATCATGGTGCTTTATTCGAAATAGAAAATGGTCATTGTATTTATGGCCCCTGTACGGGGGAATCTTTAACTACGGTAGAAGTTATGATTACCGATGGGATTGTTTATGCTTATTTGTAGAATAGCCACTTATCATTACCTCGACAGCTTTACTTGATTTCCACTTTTTCTGGAAATAACCTCGCCTATCCAGTAATGATGTGATTGATTCAAGAATAAGAATATAGACTAAAGATATGTCATTACTTAAACGCTATTTCCCACTGTTAGTCATTATTATGAGTGCTTTTGCTTATTTTTGGCCTGACTGGTTAGTGAGCCAAAAGTCTTTAATTGTCTATTTACTCGGGGCTGTGATGTTTTGCATGGGTTCATCTCTCACCCTGAATGATTTCCTACGCGCCATACAGCGTTACCCGCTATTATTGTTTGCTCTGGTATTACAGTTTGGTTTTATGCCACTCATTGCTTGGCAATTAAGCTCATTAGCAGGACTATCGACTGCTCTCACTGCTGGTATGATTTTAGTCGGTAGTGTGCCGGGTGGCACTGCCTCAAATGTAATTTGTTATATCAGCAAGGCTGATGTTGCTCTTTCGATTACACTCACCGCTATCAGTACGTGTCTTGCGATAGTAATGACACCATTACTGGCCTACGTTTACCTTAGTCATACTGTTGAGGTGGACACCTTCAATATGATGAAAAGTATTTTTTACATCGTGGTTCTACCGGTTGGATTAGGCGTATTGCTTAATCAGACACTTCATCGGTTCATTTTCCCGATACAGCAGTTTGGCGCAGATATTTCTATTCTGATTATTTGCTTTATTATCGCGATAATAATTGCACTGAATAAGAATAACTTATTGATTGTTAGCCCTATTTTAGTCTGTTTAGTACTTGCCCATAATCTATCAGGCCTGATATTAGGCTATTTTACAACGTTGCTAATTACCCGCAACAAGATATTAAGCAAAACCATTGCTATCGAGGTGGGTATGCAAAACTCTGGACTGGCCGTGACTCTGGCAGTAAAATTCTTTGGTGCTTCTAGCGCATTACCAGGCGCACTATTTTCTATCATCCATAATGTGACGGGTTCTTTACTCGCCCGCTATTGGGCGAAAAAATCACATTAAATATATATACTTATGAATACAGTTACTGCAAATACATTGGTTTTACTTGGCTGGGGCATTACTGCTGCAATGGTCTATAGCCTATTAAGCGGGCCTTTTGATGGCCGCATGTGTGAATCTACCTGCTTCAGCATGCTCTATTGGGGCGCTTTGGTATTAGCCGTGTGTGGAACGCTGCTCAGCTTAATGCAGGCGTTTAAGCCTAACTCAGGAATATTCAGTAAACTTGGATTGCTGTTTGGACTGTTATTGACGGCAATATTAATTGGCGTCATGGTGATTGGCTCTATGGGTGGTTAATACTCACAATAATAATTAGGCATTAGCATATTCCACTGCATTGCCTAACCATCGCCTAAGTACTGTCTCTACTCTTTCTGGGTGATTCTCTAGTAGCCAGTGTGCCGCTTTTTGTACATCGGGTAAAAGAGCGAGGTCTTTACTTAAATTAGCAATACGCATCTGCATATCACCCGACTGCTTGGTACCTAGTACTTCTCCGGGACCACGTATTTCTAAGTCGATACGCGCTAATTCAAATCCATCTGTTGTTTCTCGCAGTGCTTCTATTCGTTTCTTAGCCACATCACCCAATGGTGCTTTATATAACAGCACACAACTACTTTGTTTTTCGCCACGACCGACTCGCCCACGCAACTGATGCAATTGAGCCAAACCAAAGCGCTCTGCATTTTCTATCACCATTAAGCTCGCATTGGGCACGTCTACCCCTACTTCGATAACTGTTGTCGCGACCAGTACATTAATTTTTTTGTTTATGAAATCTTGCATCACAGAATCTTTTTCAGCAGATTTTAAGCGCCCATGTAGCAGACCAATGTTTAAATCTGTTAATTGCGTTTGAAGATATACATGGGTATCAGTCGCTGCCTGACTTTGTAGTACATCTGATTCTTCTATCAAACTACACACCCAATATACTTGTGCGCCATGCTGACAATTCTCACGTATGCGTTCAACTATATCGTCACGTCTAGATTCAGCAATGGCGACTGTTGTGATTGGTTTTCTTCCTGGCGGCAATTCATCAATGACTGAATAATCCAAATGCGCATACATACTCATCGCTAAAGTGCGCGGAATAGGCGTGGCTGTCATCGTTAGCTGATGCGGATAGACTGTATCTTCGGAACCTTTTTGTGTGAGTTGCAAACGTTGTTGTACACCAAAACGATGTTGCTCATCGGTGATGCTGACAGCTAAGTTTTTAAATTCAACGCCATCTTGAAATAATGCATGGGTACCCACAACAACAGATGCAGTCCCTGTCGAAATCAGCCCAAGCATTTCTCTTTTCTTTTTAGCTGGCAAGCCAGATGCTAACCAGGCGACTTGAATGCCGAGTGGTAACAGCTGATTTGTAAAGTAACGAAAATGCTGCTCAGCTAGTAATTCAGTCGGCGCCATGATGGCGGCTTGATATTGATTCTCTACTGCATATAAACACGCCACTAATGCGACCACTGTTTTACCGCTACCCACATCTCCTTGCACCAATCGCATCATCGGATGATCTACGCTCATATCTTTTTTAATTTCAGCTAATACTTTCGCTTGAGCATTAGTGAGCTTAAATGGCAAATTTTTCATAAACGGTTTTACTAGAGCGCCGCTTGATTTTAATGGGTAACCTTTACGAAGATTAGTGCGCAATCGTATTTTCATAATACTTAAGTGATGTGCTAACAGCTCATCAAAGACTAATTTTTTTTGTGCAGGATGCTGCCTGTCAAACAGCGCTTGCTTATCTACGTCAGCACGAGGCTTATGGACTTCATTTAACATTTCCAGTATTGGTTTACTCTCATCTGGCATGCCATGCATATCTCTCAACACATCTTCAAATACAGTTTTTTGTTTTTCTGCCCAGTTAAGTGCTTTATCAACTAATGTCAGTACACGCTTTTGCTGCAACCCTTTAGTCAATGGATATACCGGCTCAAGACGATCGGAAAGTGTGACTATTTCATTTTCTGCAAGCACTCGATACTGCGGATGTATCATTTCAATTCTATTGCCTGAACGGCGTGGCCCACCGAAACACAATACGCGCTTACCATCGGAAAGCCCCTTTAACTGACTACTACTAAAATGAAAGAAACGCAGGCTAATCTCACCAGTGTCATCAATTAATGTCGCTGTCATCATACGACGACGTCCAAAAACGACTTTCGCGTTATAAACCTGACCAATTACCTGCAGTTCTTTATCACAAGCAATATCAGAAATATTAGTAATAACTGTACGGTCGTTATAACGTAGTGGTAAATGAAAAAGCAGATCGAATATTGTGAAGATATTTAGCTTAGCTAAATTTTCAATCGCCTTAGGTGTAATGCCTGGCAGGTCTTTTATTGCGCTCACAATCAAATATGCTGTTTCTTTCTACAGTTCTAATACCGCATCCATTTCTACTTGAGCACCTTTAGGTAATGACGCAACTCCAATGGCAGCACGTGCAGGATAAGGTTGCTTAAAGTAAGTCGACATAATTTCATTCACTGTAGGGAAGCAGGATAGCTCTGTTAAAAAAATATTCAGTTTCACAATGTTATCGAATGACCCACCCGCTGCTTCTGCGACAGCTAATAGATTATCAAAGACCCGCTTAATTTGATCGTCTATACCACCATCAACTAACTCCATAGTTTCTGGATCTAAAGGAATTTGACCTGACATATAAACTGTTGTCCCTACTTTTACCGCTTGTGAGTACGTGCCAATAGCTTGCGGCGCACGATCCGTTGCTATGATCGTTTTATTCATAGTGTTCTCCTTAAATGAAATTAAACCGTTAATTATTATCCGCGCATGCGTGAGGCTTTGAGCACATTGGCATTACCACGAAGTGTTCGAATAATACTCGCAAGTTGCTTGCGGTCGCGAACACCTATTGCAAATGTAATCGTAGTGCTCTTACCATCTTTATCTTCGAAAATAATATCATCAATATTCGATCCCGCCGCGGCAATACGCGCGGCAAGTTTTGCTAGCACCCCACGCTGATTGATTGTCTCAACTCGCACAGTTGCCACAAAATCTTGCTCATGAGCCTCTGCCCACGACACCGTAACCCACTTGTCTTTAAATGCATTCTTACGATCAACATTGCGGCATCTTTCTCTATGAATCACCAAGCCTTTACCCGATGTCATAATACCTATAATTTGATCACCCGGAATGGGGCTGCAGCACTTACCAAAATTAACAACCACACCTTCAGTACCACGTATTGCCAATGGTATTTTCTTACCTGATTGTTTCTTATGCTTAGGTTTAACTTCTTCAACACCTAATAAGCTTTGTATCATTAATTCAGCAACGCGCTCGCCCAATCCAATTTCTGCATATAAATCTTCGACTGAACTAAGATTAGTCGTCGCCAGTAATTTATCAATATCTTTTTTGTTAACTTGACTGAATGATCGGTCATAAGTTGAGAATGATTTTTTAAATAATCGTTCACCAAGTTTGATTGCTTCTTCTCTCTGTAAATTCTTGAGGTAGTGCCGTACATTAACTCTAGCTTTATTAGTTGCTACAAAGTTTAGCCAACTAGTCTTAGGCCGTGCTGTTGGTGTTGATATCACTTCTATTGTTTGTCCATTCTCCAAGCGAATACTTAACGGTGAAATCCTTCTATCCACTTTTACTGCAACACAGGTATTGCCCAAATCTGAATGTACTGCATAAGCAAAATCAACTGCCGAGCTACCGCGTGGCAGTACAATAATATCGCCCGCTGGGGTGAATACATAGATTTCATCTGGGAATAAATCGACTTTAACACTCTCCAAAAACTCCATGGAGTTGCCTGTGTTTTGCTGGATCTCCATAATCTCAGCGATCCATTTGCGCGTACTTGCAGGAGCAATTAGCGTGCCTGACTTTTGATCTTGTGCTTTATAAATCCAATGAGCTGCAACCCCTGCCTCAGCAATCATATCCATTTCTTCTGTTCTTATTTGCACCTCAATAACTATTCCTTTCGGCCCAAATAAAATTGTATGAATTGATTGATATCCATTCTTCTTTGGAATAGCAATGTAATCTTTGAATTTCCCTGGCACAGGTTTATATAAATTATGCACAAAACCCATCGTGCGATAGCAAGTATCTATATCTTTGACCAATAAGCGAATTGCATAAACATCATATACTTCTGAGAATGGGATGCTTTTTGCTCGCATTTTTTTATAAATGCTATAGAGGTTTTTTTCTCTCCCAAAAATTCTACTTTCTATGTTGGCATTTTCCAGTTGATCACATATAGATGTCTCAACTTCCCGCATAATTTGTTTGCGATTTTTTTGGCTTTTCTTGACTGCATTATCTAGCGCACCATAGCGCATTGGATACATCGCTTGAAATGCTAAATGTTCAAGTTCAACTCTAACTTTATGCATGCCTAAGCGTTGCGCGTTAGGGACATAAATATCTAAAGTTTCTTTAGCAATGCGGCGTTTTTTCTCACTACGCATTATTCCGATAGTTCTTAAATTATGTAATCGGTCGGCGAGCTTAATAATAATGATACGAATATCTCGTACCATCGCTAACATCATTTTACGAAAGTTTTCGGCCTGCGCTTCTGCACGTGATGAAAATGTTAAGTGGGTTAACTTACTGACACCATCAACTAGTTCAGCCACATCCTCACCGAACTTTTCTTTAATTTGCTCTTTGGCAGTTGGCGTATCTTCGATGACATCGTGCAAAATTGCTGCAGTAATACTTTGAAAATCAAGACGCATTTCCGCCATGATTTTTGCAACCGCTAAGGGGTGATATATATAGGGTTCACCTGTTAAGCGCTTTTGCCCTTCATGGGCTTCAGCGCTAAACAAATATGCGTTATAGACATGTTTGACTTGCGCTGGCTCTAAATATGAATCTAGTAATTCACATAGCTCGCTTATCAAGAACCGCGTTGGATTAACGGCGTTTAATGAAGAACTTGAATTCGGAGTGACCGCCGTCGCCATATAAAACTAAACCAATAGGGTATTACAGTCCCTGATCTGTTGTATTACCACTAGCCGGCATTTTAGGCAGTGAGTTTCCATCAACTTTTTCTGGTTGCATCTGACTTAATTCGACACCGATTTCTGCATGCAAAGCGGCTACCAGTGCGTCAACTTCACCAATTTCTTCAGAAAGTAGTTCTTCAGAGCTAGTTAATGGCAATTCTTTAAGGGACTCTTCAGTGATTAACTCAGCTGCGATTTCACGTAGTGCAACAACCGTTGGTTTATCATTTTCCCACTCGACTAAAGGCTCTGTGCCCATCGCAATCTGTCTGGCTCGCTTACTAGCGACCATTATGAGTTTGAAACGATTATCAATTTTTTCTAAGCAATCTTCTACGGTTACGCGAGCCACGCTTTTCTCCTGTTATATAAATATATTCTAATATTCAAAGTGTAGTCGATTTTGCAGATATAAACTACTTATCTAATTCGACATTAACTTAGCGTTGAAAGTAATTGATTCATCACATCCTGACTAGGGGGCAAGTATTTATCTGGTTGAGTAAATACATGGGTCAATGCTTGAATGGCTTCTTCCAAATCATCATTAATTATCAGGTATTGATATTCATTATAGTGACTTATCTCACTTTGGGCTTGATCCATGCGTCCTTGAATCACTTCTTTAGAGTCCTGGCCTCGTGCATCTAAGCGACTTTCCAAGGCTTTAATTGAGGGTGGAAGTATAAATATTGATATCGCTTGCGGATAAATTTTTCGTACTTGTTGCGCGCCTTGCCAATCTATTTCTAACACAACACTATACCCCGCCTCTAGTAAAATACTCACCGACTTCTTTGAAGTTCCGTAAAAATTACCAAATACTCCCGCAAATTCTATAAAGTCACCTTCTTTTTCTAATTTATGGAATTCTTGCTTAGAGACAAAGTGATAATCCTCAGCATCAACTTCACCTGGTCGTGGTTTACGCGTGGTATGAGAAACAGCGATTTTCAAATTCACCAACTGTGGACGAACTGCCTTTAAGAGGCTAGTTTTCCCTGCACCAGACGGTGCAGACACAATATACAAAGTACCTGGAGACATGAATTTTGAATTTAGTCAGATAAAGCCCCATTCAAACAAAAGGTCCCGACAATTGCCAGAGCCTTTTACTTGTGAGAATACGAGAACTTGTTAACTTGAGGTGATGGGTACTAATGCTATCTCGACGCGGCGATTTTTTGCACGACCTTGATCAGTATCATTATTGGCGACCGGATAACCCTCTCCATAGCCATAGGCCTCTAAACGAACCGAATTTATTTCACGGCTAGCTAAATAGTCCGTCACACTACGTGCTCGTCTATCTGATAGCTGCTGATTATGCTGTTCAGAGCCGGTGTTATCTGTATGCCCCATGACTTCAATTAAGGTTTTATCGTATTCATTCACAACAATTGTGACAGAATCAAGTACTTCATAAAAATCACTACTAATATCCGCGCTGTTGACACCAAATGTAATGTTACTTGGCATATTTAGGATAATGTTATCTCCATCACGGGTAACGCTAACACCAGTCCCTGATAATGTTTGACGTAGTTTAGCTTCTTGTACATCCATGTAATAACCAATACCACCGCCAGCAATCGCTCCTAGACCTGCGCCAATCAATGCTCTTTCTCTTCTCTCACGGCTGCTATTCCCGCTAATCAATCCAACCACTGCTCCCGCGGCTGCTCCAATTCCAGCTCCCTTAGCCACTTTGCTAGTTTGTTGTTCTCCCGTATAAGGATTAATTGTCGAACAGGCTGCAAGGCTGATCGCAAAAGCTACTGTTATTACGAAATTAGTCATCCGTTTAAATTTCATCTGGTAATCCTCTTTTATAATTGTGCGAACTATTACTTAGAAGCGAACATTTCAATAAAGTTCGCGACCATAAATCTTTGACTTTTAACCATATGTCGGCCGAACATTTCGCTACATCATAAATAATGCTGAGCACCCTCTACTAATCACATTTTTGAAATTACAATCCCTGTATAAATGTTCAATTAAAGAGAACCTTAGGATATCTAAATGGAGCCTAGCTCACAAGACCATTGGCCAAACGTAAAAGACGCTGACCCATTTGCGACTCTTAGTCGAGTTGAAAACTCTATCGACCCCAGTACTGGCACATTGAATTCTAACCTTAAAGAGGTGGATATATGGGCGCACCATATATTGAAAGATGCGGGCCTTCCTACTGAGATAAATGCGTTGCAAGCCAGACTAGACACCATTGAAGAAGTTGCTAGCGCTTGGTATGCCGGCAATAGTCTACTGCAGTCTTTTACTTTACGCTCCGCATTGGAAAGCGGCGATCAAGCGACAACTATCCTGCTTGGTTTCTTATTAGCTGATTTTCGATGGCAGGGTTACTTTGCAGCACACCGCGAACAATTATTAAAAGATCAAAAATCTGTCGATGAGATATTAAATAAAGCCAGTAATGACGAACTAGAAATTGATACTTACAGTGCCGCTATTAATGCACTTAAGAAAAAATATCCTCATTGTACTGTCAACGCGTTGCGCTTATTACTGTCTAACAAACTCAATGTTAGCAAACAGCGCCTAGATGATTTAGATATTCGCCCCGAATAAAATAATATTATGGAAAATGATACGAGCATGGAAACTAGCCCACTGACAGAAGAGTTGTACTCAATTAATTGGGCTGTTCGCTTTGATGAATTTAGAAAGCACGATGAAACTAGTTACACTGACTTACATCAGTTACTGGCTAAAATTGAAAATATTATTGAAAGTGAAATCGACAATAAAGATGGCGATCTCAGTGATATTAAAGTACTAAAAAATAAATTCAGTACAGCCGAAGTTGACTCACTTCAATGGCATCGTTTGTCTATGTTGATTCACCTTAAGATTGTGCTTGCATCAATTCCAAAAGGGTTAACTGCCACCGCAACATTAAGCGCTATACAAATTATGGAACACTTAGGGAAAGTGTCGAATTTTGAACAAAAAACATCTCAAAGCGCCATTGTCCAAGCCACACCAAACCCAGCACCCACAAGAACAACAGCACCTAAAGCTGGTCGATCTGCGCCGAAACCAGCAGCTGCGCCCGCACTTAAACAAGCGCCGAAGCCAGTAAGGGCAACAACCCCTAAAATAACGCCTAAAGCCAGAGAGAAATTAAAACCTGTCGCCAATAATAATAACGACACTCAAACAGAGAATGTGGTTATTAAGAAACTGGCTGAAGAAGCCGGACTGGAAGATAAAAATCTAGCCACTCGATGTTATGAAGTGGCCAGCACTCTGGCAGATGAATATCCTAAGTACACACTTACCGCAATACGAGTGATGACTGCTGAAAAGCTGGGCGTAACCCGCCAATTTGTCGAAAATTTGGATATAAAACCAGCTAAATTTAAAAATGGCTGATTATTCATAGACTTAAGCTATCATTACAGTCTTACCCATCACTATTGTACGGATGTCACTTAGCCAATATAATCTTCCTAACAAAACTTAGCTGCTTACTATAATAAATATACTGGAGTTCCAATGAACTATGATGTTCCCGCACTATTAGTCGGTGTCACCGTTGTCGTGATCGCACTTGTAATGGCATTCGTGTTTGTCTAACTAATTGCTAAAACAGACATAAAAAAAGCCCCGCAAACTTTGCGGGGCTTTTTTATGTCTGTTGATTTAACTGTTAGCTAATCAGGGTCTCTTCTGGAATTCGTCTAGTGCCTGCTGAAAACTAGTATGACGCACATCTTTGCCTTCGACGGTAAAAATCACATATTCACAAATATTCTTTGCGTGATCACCAATACGTTCTAAAGCACGCGCACACCACATCACTTTTAGCCCTCGCTCAACAGAAGAACGATCTTCAGTCATAGACTTAATCAGCTTGCGCAAGATGATGTCGTATTCTTTATTAATGTCCTTATCTGTTGCCGCGGTTTGAAAAGCACTGGCAACATCCATACGTGCAAAAGCATCTAATGAATCGCGCAATATAGTTTTAACCTGATCTCCTAACAACTTGAGCTCAGAAAAATATAGTTCATTACGTTCTTCAGTAGCAAGATCTACAGCATAACGGCCAATTTTCTCTGCCTCGTCACCAATTCTTTCAAGGTCAGTAATGGTTTTAATGATGGCAACCACTAAACGTAAGTCACCAGCTGCTGGCTGTCTTAATGCGATAATGTGATTACATTCTTCATCTATCGCCACTTCCATAGAATTGACTTGGTAATCACTGGTGGCCACTTGCTCTGCCAAACTGCTATCTGAATTAACTAAAGCTAACAGACTATTCTCGACTTGCTTCTCGACAAGCCCACCCATATTTAACACCTTGTTTCGTGTTGACTCTAGGTCATCATCAAATTGGTGAAGTATGTGTTGTCCTGCATTTTGTATAGACATAACGGTAAAGCCTTACGATTATATAAACTATATTGTATATACATTTGCATGCTTTGTATATACGTTTGATGAATTCATTTCCGCCACTTATCCATAACGTCCTGTTATGTAATCTTCCGTCTTCTTTTCTGTAGGATTAGTAAATAATTTATCCGTCGCATCAAATTCTATTAATTCACCTAGATATAGGAATGCAGTGTAATCCGAGACACGCGCAGCCTGTTGCATATTATGTGTCACAATCACCACCGTATACTGAGACTTAAGCTCAAATATCAACTCTTCTATTTTTAATGTTGAGATCGGATCAAGCGCTGAAGCAGGCTCATCTAGAAGTAGCACTTCGGGTTGAATAGCAATTGCTCTGGCAATAACTAAACGCTGTTGTTGTCCACCGGAAAGTGCAAATGCATTCTCTGGCAAGCGGTCTCCGACTTCATCCCATAACGCTGCGCGCTTCAATGACCATTCAACACGATCCTCAATTTCTCTTTTATTAGACACGCCTTGTAATCGCAATCCATAGGCGACGTTTTCAAAAATAGATTTTGGGAACGGGTTAGGCTTTTGGAATACCATGCCCACTCTTCTGCGCAAATCGGTCACGTTGACGTTTCTATCGTAGACGTCCTCACCTCTTAATAGCAGCTGGCCTTTTAATGTGACACCATCTACTAAATCGTTCATACGATTCATGCAGCGCAGCAATGTAGATTTACCACAGCCACTTGGCCCAATAAACGCGGTGACACGGCTTGACGGGATATTCATATTAATATCAAACAATGCCTGCTTATCACCATAGAAAAGTGAAAAGTCCTTACATTGCATACAAATTTCTTCGTCTTCAATCTTTTTAGATTCCTTGCCATGGAATACTTGATTGGATACTGGGGTATCAATAGTCATAAATTAATTACTCGATATTTTTTTACAATTTTCACTTAGTGTTCCATGGTGCGATATTTTTCTCGCAAATGATTCCGGAAATATATCGCAGATAAATTCAGCAGTATGATGACTACTACTAGAATTAATGCGGTGGCATAAACGAGTGGGCGCGCAGCTTCAACATTGGGGCTTTGAAAACCAACATCATAAATATGAAAACCTAAATGCATAAATTTTCTTTCTAAATGCAGGAACGGCGCATTTAGATCCAGCGGCAAAGAGGGTGCCAACTTAACTGCTCCCACCAACATTAGCGGTGCAACTTCACCGGCTGCTCGTGCTACTGCCAAAATTAATCCTGTCATCATGGCTGGGCTCGCCATAGGAATGACTGTACGCCAAAGTGTTTCCGCTTTAGTTGCCCCTAACGCTAACGAACCTTCTCTGACTGAACTTGGAATTCTTGACAGTCCTTCTTCGGTGGCAACAATCACAACAGGGACGGTTAATAATGCCAATGTTAATGACGCCCACAGCAATCCACCGGAACCAAATGTAGGTGATGGCAATGCTTCTGGATAGAATAAT
Organism: uncultured Gammaproteobacteria bacterium; assembly: GCA_963926275.1. Classification (GTDB taxonomy): domain Bacteria; phylum Pseudomonadota; class Gammaproteobacteria; order UBA4575; family UBA4575; genus UBA1858. The sequence goes on from CAWUWP010000018.1 coordinate 26,137, forward strand.
TGATCAATATTCCCACCCAGAAAATAAACAAAGAAACCCAAACCGAATACACCATAAACAATCGAGGGCACACCAGCTAAATTGTTGACTGAGATTCTAACCAATCTCGTAATGAATCCTTGCTTAGCATATTCGCGTAAATAGATAGCGGCGATAACACCAAATGGTGTCACGATGACAGACATCAACAACACCATCATCACCGTGCCGAATATTGCCGGGAAGATACCACCTTCTGTGTTTGCTTCTCGCGGATCGTCGCTGACAAAGTTTTTCAAGTTAACAAAATAATGCGCTACCTTTGTCCCTAAGCCCATAGCATTAGGTCTCGTTGCTTTAATAATGTCTGCCAAGTTGATCCGTTTTTCTTGGCCATTCTGAATTGTCATTACCGCCTGATCGCGCGTAATAGCTGCATATAATTTTTCTAATTCTCCTTTCAGAACTTCGTAGGCATCATCCTCAATTTTACGCTGTGCTTTAATATTGGCACTAGCCTCAGGATCACTGACACCACTTAATTCAATCCTGCGTTCTCTTAGGCGTAACTTTTCGATTTTATAATTGATCTTTCCAATATCGTACTTTTCAATCTCATGAATTTCATCGCGCAATTCATCAACTCGTTCTAATCGAATTTGTAGTTCATCCCACAACGCATCTGGCTTTACATCCAGCACATCACCACTCTCACTCAGCGATTGCAGGAAACCATAAAAATTACCCCATTGAGTTCGCTCAAACACAATGGCATCGACAGGCTTACGCACTGCCTGTTCATTGGGTTTAACAACAAGCTTGAAATCTACTCCGTACATATCGCGGTTTCCGATTTTAAGCAAAGTTCTTTCAACAAGCTCTTCTTCAAAATCAGCATGCAATCCAGAAGCAACCAACTGTTTTGCAGGGACTATCTCAACTTTTGCACGTTCCCCCAATAGTACAACTTGAGTTCCACTATCCAGGTAATCGATCTCCCAAATTGTCTTCGGCCAAAAATGACCAAGGCCTCTTACCGCAATCAAAACCAGTAAACCTACGACCATGATCATACTGATAGATACCGCACCGGCATTTAACCATACCCATGGCGTACCACTTTTAAAGAAACCTAGCTTTTCTGTATTCATGATAATTATAAGCTACTGTATTTCTTTCTTAACCGTTGACGCACAATTTCCGCCACCGTGTTAAAGAAGAAAGTAAAAATGAATAAAACAAATGCCGCCAAGAATAAGATTCGATAGTGAGTACTATCGACTTCAGATTCTGGCAATTCGACTGCAATGTTTGCAGACAAAGTGCGCATACCCTGGAAAATACTAAAGTCCATCACTGGCGTGTTACCTGTTGCCATCAATACAATCATTGTTTCACCCACTGCACGACCGAACCCGATCATAACCGCAGAGAAAATGCCTGGACTTGCCGACAACAATACAACGCGAACTAATGTTTGCCACGGTGTCGCGCCCAACGCCAAGGAGCCTGAGGTCAAGTGTTTTGGCACACTGAATATGGCATCTTCAGCAATTGAGAAGATTGTTGGTATTACCGCAAACCCCATCGCGATACCGATAATTAGCGCATTACGCTGATCAAATCCAATGCCTAGTTCTTCACTCATCCATATTCGAACATTACCATCAAACAACAAACGTTCTATAAATGGTGACACACCAACACATAGTAGTGCGATTAAAATTAAAGGAATAATCAACGCAGCTGCCTGCCACCCTTCAGGGATGAACCGTTTGGCTGAGCCGGGTAATTTCCACCACACTAATGATAGTAGAATTATTCCAATTGGCATTAATACAAAAATGCTAAATACACCAGGCAAATGTAATTCCACAAATGGCGCAAGCCATAACCCGGCGAGGAACCCTAGAATCACTGTTGGCAATGCTTCCATAATTTCAATCGAAGGTTTTACAATCGCGCGCATCGGCGGTGCCATAAAGTAGGCTGTAAAAATTGCTCCGCAAATTGCTAGCGGCATGGCAAATAACATTGCGTAGAAAGCCGCTTTTAATGTCCCGAATGTTAATGGTACTAAACTATATTTAGGTTCGAAGTCACTACTGGCTGATGATGACTGCCAGATATAATCTGGCTTGACATAATCTTCGTACCAAACTTTCCCCCATAATGCAGACAATGAAGTCTCAGGATGATGATTATCAATATCCCATACCTTGATATTTCTGTTTCTGTCCTCTGCAATAAAGATATCCGCACGAGGGGCTACTGCCAATGTTTGTATCGCACTTTCACTCGCTGACAACGACAATAGATCACGTTCACTGGTGGTGTATAGCAATTTAATTTTGCCGGCTTGAGTTGCCGCAATCACACCTTTCCGTAACTGCTCAGTGGCTAAACTGACTATCGCAGAATTACCAATGCGTGTGTCTCGAATTTTATCTAAACGAAACTCTAGGTCTCCATCACTTCGTACTTGAAACCACTGCGATAAATTACCACTACTATCACCTATTAATATCGAAATTCCACCGGTCAAAAATTTCAATAGAGTCGGATGTACATCACCCTCAGTGACTTGTACTTTTTCTCTTAAATTAAAATCATTCTCGCGAATATCATAGGCTGATAAACTTCCATCTTGTGTCAGTATATATGCCCACTCTTGCTCCGGATCCACTAGCAAGCCGAGGATTGGATCCACTGTGATAATTTGATTTCTATCACCGATTTCTAATGTCGTCGCTTCATCAATAAATGAAGACTCTTTTTCAAAAGATTGAAAGACTATTTTCCCATCGGTTGTACGCGCAATTATTGTCGTTGAATCTTCATTACTTCCAATGGCAAAATCTAGCAGCGGACCTTCGGCAACATGAAACGCATCTTCACCATACGGATATAAAATATCAGGGTGAATAATTCGACTAGTCTCTGTGAACTCTAGTTCATAGTTGTGTTGGAAAAACAGCAACTCACCTGAATGCAAACCAACAGCTAATAAACCACTTGTCTCGTTAACCACTCGGAATGATGTAATGCTGTTATCAGCAGCAATAGGCAAATTTCTTTCTAGGATTGGCTCGCCATTTTCGACATCAAAAAATAGCACACTACCTGAATCACCAACTCGCAGACCAATTTCAGCCTGCTCTTCAATGGCTAAATATATAGTTTTATCATTCGTCCCGGGGGTTTGATACTGACCAATTTCATCAATTGATGGTTGACCAAAAAGTGGATACACCACGCTGAGCAAGAATAGAAAAATTAAGGCAATAGCAGCAATGACACTTATGCCACCTATTTGAACCACTCTACGAGCGATTATGTCTATAGCTTTGCGCAATTTCCATCGGCGTTGGCCCGCGGCAATTCTGTCTGAAATATTACTGGCTTCCATTTCCTAAATGATTCTGTGTCTTTAGTCGGTTGATATTATATTAGAGCATTATGAGTGCGGGATAAAAAGAAAGCCCTATAAAATTTATAGGGCTTTCAGGGACTACCTTGTTACTCTGAGATCGCTTGGTTGTATTACATTCCTAAGGATTTCATCGTTTTCTCAGCTACTTTTGCTGGTAATGGAATATATCCATCCTTAACAACAACTTTCTGACCTTGCTTAGATAACACTAACTTAATGAACTCACCTTCTAAAGGAGAAAGTGGTTTATTTGGATGCTTATTTATATAGACGTATAAGAAACGAGCTAATGGGTACTTCCCAGAAATTGCTGTCTCAGCTGAAGCTTCTATAAAATTATCAGATCCACCCTTAGCGATAGGCAATGGACGAACACCTGTGGTTTTATAGCCAATGCCAGAGTAACCAATGCCATTTAATGATTGTGTCACAGACTGGACAACTGAAGCTGAGCCCGGCTGCTCATTGACTGTTGATTTAAAGTCACCCTTACACAAAGCTTTCTTTTTAAAATAGCCGTAAGTACCTGACACTGAGTTACGTCCAAACAACTGGATGTCTTTACGCGCCCAATCACCTGTTAATCCTAGATCGCCCCAATTCATCACTGTTTCTTTAGAGCCACATTTACGTGTACTAGAGAAAATAGCATCAACTTGTTCAATTGAAAGCCCTGCAATTGGGTTATCTTTATGTGCAAACACAGCCAAAGCATCAATGGCCACAGGCACAGCGGTTGGCTTGTAACCATATTTCTCTTCAAATGAGGCAATTTCTTTGTCCTTCATTTTACGGCTCATAGGCCCAATGTTTGATGTTCCTTCAGTCAATCCTGGCGGCGCAGTTGATGAACCTGCAGCCTGGATCTGAATATTCACATTTGGGTAATAGCGCTTATAGTCTTCAGCCCAAAGTGTCATCAGATTAGCTAAGGTATCTGAACCCACGCTAGATAAGTTGCCTGATACGCCACTTGCAACAGTGTAGTCTTTCAACCCCTCATCAACTATTGCTTCAGCAAACGCAACATTCGTGGAAACGGCCACTAACGTTGTTAAAGCTGCAGTCATATGCTTAAAGTTCATTTATTCTCCTCAGAATTACCGTGTTATAACGGCATGTTTAATATAGAGGTTGCACTCTATTACTCATTTGTTACACCCGTATTACAGTATGGGATTTTCAGCTAAGTTATTGTTCTTTATAAACAATCCGTTCTTCAGGGAAATATAGTTCTACGCATGTGACCACATGTTTCTGGCTACGCACCTTAAGTTCACCACCATGACGTTCCATTATGTGTTTAACGATAGAAAGTCCTAGTCCTGTACCGCCCATATCACGTGAGCGACCTTTTTCGATACGATAGAAACGTTCAGTCAAACGTGGAATATGAGCCTCATCAATGCCCGCACCGGCATTAGAAACAGATAATGATGACCCGCCTTGGTTATGTTTAGTCCAGCGAATCTCTATCGACGAGTCATCCGGTGAATATTTGACCGCATTATCCATGATATTCCGAATAGCACTTTGTAGTTCACGATAATCACCATTAATATGAACATTGGCATCAGCTTCAAACTCAAAATGCTGATTTTTGTAGAGTTCTGACGACTTTAATAATTCAACACCTTCACGTATCAACAAGGTGATATCGATCTTTTCAGACTGGCTTTTTGTAAGCGGCAAGCCCTCAAGTCTAGATAGTGATAACAAGTCTTCAATCAGGCGCTTTAATCGTTGTGCTTGCTCTAAGGCGCCATCCACACCGCGTCGCGTTAGTGGTGGCATTTCTTCACGCAACGATAATGTCTCCAAATAACCAATAATGACTGTTAGCGGTGTACGCATTTCATGTGAGGCATTAAAGACGAATTCTTTTCGTACGTTCTGCACTCTTAGCAAGTCACCATGATCGTGGACTATTAACAGCTTCTTACCGTCATCATAAGTGACGACTCTCAGCATAAGATCATTTTCAGAGCTATTAGCAGATGAAAATTCTAGTGGCTCATCAAATAATTGCTTATTGAGATAGCTGGTTATCCCCGGATCACGCACAATATTATCGATTCGCTGACCAATATCGCGAGACATATCAATTTTTAATACTGTTTTTGCTGCCGGATTTGCCCATTCAATGGTTTGCATGTGATCGACTATCAACATCGCATCTGGCATCGCTTTGGTTGCCGCATCAAACTTTGTTAGTGAGCGTTGTAGATTTATTGTCTCTTCATTGTGATGTTTTTTGATATCACAAATTAGGGTGATTATTTGATATACCGAGCCATTCAAGTCGGGTGCTGCATTAATCGGCGCGCCTGATAGTAACCAACGATGTAAATGCATTAATTGACGTAAATGCCAAATAATAAATGCCAATAAACCAATAGAAATAGATAGGGCCCAGTGTCCGGTGATATAACCAAAGACTAAACTAACGACAAAAACCAATAAGGCTAATCTTACTTCAACCCAAAATGTTGCTATGCGCATTATTTCTCGGCAAGGAAGTGGTAACCGTAACCTCTGACTGTTTGCACCATTTTATGGCAGTTGTAGGGGGTTAATAATTTTCTCAACCGCAATATGTGTACATCGACGGTTCGTTCTTCTACAAACTTACTGCGACCCCATACAAAATCTAGCAACTGTGCTCGACTATATACTTTATCTGGATGCGTCATAAAAAACTCTAATAAGCGGAACTCGGTAGGCCCCACCTCAAATTGCGTATCATCAATGATTACATGATGGGCATCAAGGTCAAGTGTTAACTTACCATAGGTGAGCTTATTGTCACCTTCTTCACCCTCGATTCTTCGCATCACTGCGTGGATACGTGCTGATAGCTCTCTGACTGAAAATGGCTTAGTGATGTAATCATCAGCACCTGAGTCTAGACCTTGTATTTTGTCTCTCTCTTCGGTTTTAGCAGTGAGCATGATAATAGGAATATGGCTGGTTATTTCGTCACGCTTGATTCGCCTGACCAATTCAAGCCCAGACACATCTGGCAGCATCCAATCCATTAAAATCAGGCTTGGCAGGTCTTGTGCGAGCTTTTCTGTTGCCTGTCTTCCATCGACTGCTTCAACAATGTCATAACCATCGCTATCTAACGCAAAATACACCATGTCGCGTATTGGCTTTTCATCTTCAACAATTAATATTTGATGTTTTTTCATTGGCTCAAGAAAAAAATTTAGCTGCTTGTGACTCTAATTGTAAATCCATACCTACCTAAATAAGTATATAAAATTACCTATTGATTTAGGAATCATTCCTAAATGGTATTAAAAGCTTGTTACTAACGCGAATTAAATACAAACATAAAAAAGGCAGTGTTACCACTGCCCTTTTATCAATCTTATCTCAACTAAATTAGAACTTGAATAAGATATCTGTTTGTAAGACTTTTTCTCCATCATCATCTAAACCAGGGGCATCCTGCTCTGAATCATAATAATCTACGCCTAAAATAATATTTTTAGCGACTGCATATTTGAATTCAAATTCATTAGATTTTGCACCCGTTTTTCCACCCAAACGATCAGAGTCAGGCAAAAAGTCTGGGACTGCATCCGCTTCTAGATCCGCATTAATGTACTTAAACTGCCAAGTGTGCTGATTACTTACTTTTTTATCGCCATACTTGAAACCAAATGCTTTGCCTGTATCTTCATCGCTATCATCATTCTTTATATAATCAGCAAAAATTGTGAAGTTTTTACCTGGAATAAACATATCTTTCATCCCTACTTCAACAGATAAACCGATAGCATCATAGTCGTACATGTAGTCTCCACCCACTAATGTATTGTTACCACCGCGATCACCAATCACGGCTTCATCCTCTAAACCGTCAAAGGCGTAGTATGTTCCTGCAACGTTTCCAAAAAAGTTGCCTGATTTAAATTTGTGACCTACCTGAGCATAGGTCAATGTTGGGTCATCACTGACAGTGCTATATTCCTCTAGAATCCAGTGCCCTACATTTCCGTAAGCAGTACCGAATGAATTTTCTGTTTGTAAATGAGCTGACACACCCTCTGGATTAACATCACCATCCCATATTAGATCTGTTGACGCCCATAAATATGCTTTACGTTTGAACTTGCCGCCAACAATACTTGCCCAGTCAGCTGGCTTCCATTCTGCAAATGCGTAATCTAGACGGATATCTTTGGTTGAGAACCCATCATCTAATGTTTCATTAGTAGAACGCTGATCATCACCGCCACTAGCAAAACCCAAACCAACATTTACGCTATCAGTCACTTTTGCTTCTGCACCTAAACGCAAACGATAACGGTAACGCTCTCGACTTTGGCTCTCTCCTATTTCTGGATCAGCTTCTTGATATTGTCGACGCAAACGTAAATCACCTTTAAACTTAATTTTTTCTGCCCATTTAAGATTGTCAGAAAGTTTATTAACAGATGCTAACTTCTGCTCAGCAGTCTCTTCTATTTTTGCATCAATTTTTTCTTCATCTGATGCTGAAGAATTCTTAAGTAGATTATAGGCTTCGTCATTGATTGTGCCGTTATCACGAAGCACTTTCAGCAATTCGATCATGGCATCATTAGCAGCAAATGCTGGGGTAGAAACCACCGCACTAGAGGCTATCAATGCAGCTAATGAAGTGGCACGAATATGTTTTAAATTCATCATTTAACTCTCTGTAATTAAAAAATCATTTTGATACATCATTTAGTGTCGCTCTCAAGGATCTGGATACATCACTAATTGTTGATCTAAGGTTTTAGTAGGCGAGATGGTATTTCACTTAGATGACAGCTTCGTGACAAAGCTGTCTCATTATCGATTTTTTATTAAGCGCTTAATTTTAAACCTCAATAAAAAATCGGTATTTATTTGTTTGAGCTTAAATACGCTTTAAAACAGCAATGACTAGCAAGCTGAGCAAGGCAAAGCTTGGTCCAAGCATCGCTCCTGAGACAACATCCGTTGGATAATGTAACTCTAAAATAACTCGAGACATTGCCACTAAGCCTTCTAATCCCAGTACCAGGCAGATAATAACCAAACAACTGTTGTTGCTATTACCGAGACGGGGACTAAGGATATTTTATTGGGGTGTAATGGTGCAAGAATAACAAATGGCGAATTAAATGACTTTAGCACCCAAGTAGTATCATCCTAAATAATGACAAATTATACGAACACACCAAATTAGCAGCCGTAACGCATGCTAAGCAATGGGACTCGACAACACTTGCTGATAAAATGTTAGAGTTCTACCAACAGATATTATGAATGACCTCATTTAATAACATAATTAGCTAATGCCTAACTCTAAAGACGAGACTTTAAATACTCTTGATGTCAGCCAACCTGAACTGTTCATTAATAGAGAACTCAGTCAACTCAAATTCAATGAGCGAGTATTAGAGCAGGCAAAAGATACCAATACACCTTTATTAGAACGCTTAAAATTTCTGTGTATCTCATGTTCCAATCTAGATGAATTTTTTGAAATTCGCGTATTAGCCATTAAACAACATATTGAGCTTTCCACGGGATATACATCTGCGGATAAGAAGCCAGCAAAACAAGTGTTACGAGAAATTCATGAGTCCGCAACCATACTAGTTAAGGAACAATATCGCGTTTTCAATGAAGTTATATTGCCGGCGCTCACCAAAAAGAACGTGCAATTCTTAGCCCGTGAAAAATGGACAAAATCTCAACGCGAATGGATTCAAAATTATTTTACTAGCCAAGTAGAACCAGTACTAAGTCCTCTGGGCATTGACCCTGGGCATCCTTTTCCGCGTATTTTAAATAAGAGCTTAAACTTTATTGTTGAAGTTGGAGGCTCAGATGCTTTTGGAAGAAGTGGGCATCTTGCCATAGTACAAGCACCAAGATCATTACCAAGACTGATTCAACTGCCTAGCAATAAGGATGATGACTCATTAAATTTTGTTTTCTTATCTTCTATTATTCATGAATTTGTACATGACCTATTTAAAGGTCTGCAAGTACATGGCTGCTATCAATTCAGAGTTACACGTAACAGTGATCTATATGTTGATGATGAAATAGATAACTTACCACTCGCCCTAGAGGGGGAGATTGCTTCACGCCGATACGGTGCTGCTGCACGTTTAGAAACATACATGAACACACCAGATCACCTGGTCGAATATTTACTTCACCAATTTGGTTTAGACGAAATTGATTTGTATAAAGTTAATGGCCCTGTCAATTTAAATCGATTATTGAATGCCTATGATTTAATTGATCAACCTGACCTGAAATATACTAGCTTCAAACCTTTGTTACCTGGCTCAATTACTTCTGATTCAAGTCTATTCAAAGTTATTTCCAAACAAGATGTATTGATGCACCACCCCTATCAATCTTTTGCGCCGGTACTTAACTTTATTCACCAGGCAGCAAAAGACCCTAAAGTGCTTGCCATTAAACAAACGCTTTATCGGACAGGTGCAAAATCACGTATTGTCGACGCCCTAGTGATGGCGGCTACTTCAGGCAAAGAGGTCACTGTTGTAATTGAACTCATGGCTAGGTTTGATGAAGAAGCTAATATTTCGCTGGCCAATCGATTACAAAAAGCAGGCGCACATGTTGTTTATGGCATTGTTGGCATCAAGACCCATGCAAAAATGATTTTGGTTATTCGTCGTGAGAATGATCAACTGGTTCGTTACGCTCATTTAGGAACAGGGAATTATCATCAGTCAACGGCTAAGCTATACACTGATTACGGCATGTTCACTTGTAACCCTGAAATAACCACTGATTTACATGAAATATTCTTACAGCTTACCAGCTTCACAAAAATTCCAAGATTGAATAACGTACTACAGGCACCTTTTACTTTATATAAAACTATTATTGAATACATTAATAAAGAGACTAAACGTGCTTCTCAAAAACGCAAAGCAAAAATTATTGTACGTGTAAATTCATTAGTCGAACCTCAATTAATACAAGCGTTATACCGCGCATCAATAGCGGGTGTTGACATTAAATTAATTGTCCGTGGTCCATGCTGTTTGAGGCCTGGTGTTAAAGGCATTTCTGAGAATATAGAAGTGCGCTCTATTGTAGGAAGATTCCTAGAACATTCCCGTGTCTTTTATTTTTATAATGGCGGACGTTCTAAGCTTTATTGCTCTAGCGCTGACTGGATGGATAGAAACTTTTTCCGTCGCGTTGAAACTGCTTGGCCGATTAAAGATCGTGCTATTAAAAAATGCGTACTCTCTGAATTAGAGCTTTACACTAAAGATAACCAGAATGCGTGGATACTTCAGCCGGACGGCGAGTACGTCCGCAAGAAAGTAAATAAGAAAGATAAAAAAATCACTGCTCAACTTGAGTTACTTAAAAAATATTCTAAAATGAAAGCTTAATATCTATCGCTTTCAGATAATCACTTTCCTGCTCCAGATCTATCTGAGTTAGAGGTGATTGCTCTATCCAGTCTTTTTCAAACTCTAATTTTATTTCACTCTGTTTAGCCTGAATTGACTTAACCGGGAATTCATTATCCACACGATCACGGTTAAGCAACACCGCAAGCCTTAGCAATACAATTAGATATTTAACTGCTTGGCTTTCATCGCCTTGTAAAATATCAAATGATTCAGCTCGAATCTTTCGTCGGTGACACCCAACCAAGCACGCTAGTCTTTGCTGTTCGCTACTAGCAAAACCGGGCATATCTGAATGCTGTAACAAATATGCTCCATGGCGATGGTAGCCAGAGTGCGCAACATCTAATCCCACTTCATGTAGCCGCGCTGCCCACTTGAGTTGATTTTCATGTTCTGGCCCAGCTAAATCCCATGGTTTTTTAACTTTATTTAGCAGCATTGCTGCGTTCAGCTCAACCCTATTGGCTTGATCAAAATCAATATGGTAGCGATGTTCAAATCCCCTCACCGTATCTGTGCGTACATCTTCATGCTCAAGATGAAGTCTTCCCAGCAAATCAAATAACACCCCTTCTCTCAATGCGCCATCGGAAAAATTCATCTGATTAAGATTAAGGCTATCAAACACCGCTAACAAAATCGCTAATCCACCAGGAAACACAGGCAAGCGTTCTTTCTTTACACTAGATAAATCCAATTCTTTTGCGATCAATAAATCGCGTAGTTTAAATAGTGATTCCAACGATATTTCATTGCTGCCATCAGGCTGACTATTGACTACTTCACTAATAGCTTTAATGGTGCCGGACGTCCCAATTTCTAAATCCCAACCTATCTTTTTATAAGCTCCCACAAATGGACGTAACTGTTGCTTTGCGGCCATAAATGCTTCATCAAAATTCTTGCGCATTACTTTACCATTAGTAAAAAAGCGCTCACTCATTGAAACACAACCCATAAACAGACTTTCCATTTTTAATGGTTGCATTCCCTCACCAACAATAATTTCTGTACTTCCACCCCCTATATCTACCACGATACGACGATCATTCGGGCGAGATATTGCATACGTGGTGCCTTGATATATAAGTCGTGCTTCTTCTATTCCAGAAATAATTTCTATCGGATGCCCTAAGGCTGCTTGGCCAGCTTTAAGAAATTTACGAGAATTTTTTGCTTGCCTTAATGCATTGGTACCAATCGCTCGCACTGAGCCTGCATGCATATCTCGTAATCGTTGACCGAATCTTTCTAAACATGCGATGGCTCGTTGCATCGCTTCTTTATCTAGTTCTTGTGAGGAATTCAGGCCGGCACTTATACGTACCATTTCGCGCAATCGATCTATGATTTTTAATCGCCCATCATGACTGGTTGCCACCACCATATGAAAACTGTTTGAGCCCAAATCCAACGCCGCAATAATCTCTGGCTCATATTCATCACTGAGTGACATGGTGCACCCCTTGTAATCGCATCGAACATTCCTTATTCATTAGCTTAATATCTAGCAAACTTCTATTGATTGCGTTCTATCAGCGCTTGTCCATTACCATAATCTATCACTACACCTTCAGGAACAATCGCTGAAACAAATGCTCCACCGCCAGGCAAGTAGTCACCTTGTTTATACTTCACCATATTAATTAATACAAAACTAGCTTGGCCACTATCATCATACATATGAACATTAACCTAGTATTGGCTTAATTGAGTGGTTATTCTACTTGTAACAAAGACAAGCTGTAAAACTTATATAGACCAGCTATCGCTAATTTGATTTCAATCATAGTGGCCCATGCAGTAAGAAATTAATCTATAATTTACGCCAACTTGTTCCTTCTGGCCGATCTAGTATTTCTATGCCTAATGCTACAAGTTCATCCCTAATACGATCAGCGGTAGCAAAATCTTTATCCTTGCGCGCTTGATAACGCTGGGCAATTAGACCGTCTATCTTAGTTTTATCAAGCTCACTGCTTCCTGCGCGAAACCAAACACTTGGATTTTGCTGCAATAAACCCACTAATTGTCCACATTCCAGTAAAGCACCTTTTAGTTCTGCACGCTTTTGATCATCGCTGGCATTATTAGCTAGCTTTGCCAATGCATGTAGCTCACTAAATGCTAATGGTGTGTTTAGATCTTCTTGTATTGCATGATAAAATTTTTCTGTTAGCTGCGTTGAAGGCTCACTTGCCTGCACTGCATTTAGCTCTTCCAAGGCACCATAAAGTCGATCTAGATTTTTCTTTGATGACACCAACAACTCATCCGTCCAATCGAGCGGGCTTCTATAATGTGTACTCAATAATGCGTAACGCACTGCCTCACCTGGTGCTGTTTCAAGCAATTGGTGGACTAGTAATACATTACCACTCGATTTAGACATTTTTTCGTAATTAACATTAACGAAACCGTTATGAATCCAATATCGACTTAACATTTCATTGTCATGTGCGCATGTCGATTGAGCAATTTCATTTTCATGGTGCGGGAAAATTAAATCTTGTCCGCCACCATGAATATCAATTGTTTTACCCAAATGCTTTTCTATCATTGCCGAGCACTCAATATGCCAACCCGGTCTACCCGCACCCCAAGGACTCTGCCATGCAGGTTGATCAAGTGTCGATGGTTTCCATAAAACAAAATCGGCAGGATCTTTTTTGTAAGGTGCCACTTCAACACGAGCACCGGCAATCATATCTTCACGGTTACGCCCTGATAATTCTCCATAAGTTTTATATGCAGGCACATTAAACATCACATGTTTCTCTGCCTCGTAAGCAAAGCCTTTACTTATCAAATCTTCAATCATAGAAATAATTTGATCGATATGGTCAGTTGCTCGCGGCTCTATATCAGGAAGATCAACACCTAGCGAACCCATGTCTTGATGATAAATATCTGTAAACTTTTTAGTAACGACATCTATATCCACACCCTGCTCATTAGCAGCAGCATTAATTTTGTCATCAACATCAGTTAAATTTCTTGCATAGATAACTTTTTTATAGTGTTTACGTAATAATTTAACTAACACATCAAACACAACTGCTGGGCGCGCGTTACCTATATGTGCATAACTATAGACGGTTGGCCCGCACACATACATAGTCACGCAATCGGGATTTAGTGGTTTAAATTCCTGCTTTTTCTTTGCTAGCGTGTTGTAGATTCTTATTGTCATGTTAGTTGTTGTTAAATTTTAAGTGGATAGAAATCAAAATAGTCTTGACACAGAAAACTCTGCCAGACTATTCAATGCCGTTTTATAGTCACTATCTGGCAACCATTGTAGTGCTTGCTTAGCTTTTTCTGCTTCTTGCAAGGCGATACCCTCGGTATACTCCAACGCCTTGGTTTGTTGAATAACACTCATGACAAATTCCAAACTACTTCGATCACCATTTTCAATAATTTCTGCCAACTGTTTTGCTTGATCTGGAGTCGCATTTCTCATCGCATGAATTATTGGCAAGGTTGGTTTTCCTTCAGCTAAATCATCGCCCACGTTTTTGCCCATGGTTTCACTGTCTGCTCGATAATCTAATACGTCATCGATCAATTGAAATGCTGTCCCGAGGTGTTTGCCATAACTTTCTAAATATTGTTCTTCTTGACTAGACCTTCCTGCTAGCAACGCTCCAATTTGTGCCGCCGCGCCAAATAGTTTTGCCGTCTTACACTTGATGACCTGCATGTATTGGTCTTCAGTGGTGTCGGGTTCATTGCAGTTCATTAATTGCAATACTTCACCTTCGGCAATGGTGTTGGATGTCGTTGAGAGAATATCCATCACTCGCATATCACCCACTTGGACCATCATTTCAAATGCTCGTGAAAAAATAAAATCTCCCACTAATACACTCGCTTCATTGCCCCATATGGAATTTGCTGTTTCTTTGCCTCGGCGCAGATCGGATGAATCGACCACATCGTCGTGTAATAAGGTAGCGGTATGAATAAATTCAATGATAGCCGCCGTTAAATAATGTTTATCACCTTGATATCCACACGCTTTAGCTGCCAACACAGCAATTACAGGACGTAGTCTTTTACCGCCACTATTAACGATGTACTCCCCCATTTGCTCAATAAGCACCACATCGGAATGTAGCTGGGTTCGAATACTGGTGTTGACGCCAGCCATGTCTTTGGCAACAAGTGCCAGTATTTCATTAAGTTGCATGTGAATTGTCGGATTTTCGCTAGGAATGCCTCGCTGCGATGCGAGTTCATACATATTATTAGATAGTCACACTGATCGATACCTTCTTGGCATCACTAGGTGTATATTTATTTTGTGGCCGTAATCATGAACGGTCATACTCGAGTAGGCAAGACGATTGACCTATCCTCACTTTGTGGTTAGAATGCCGCGCTCTTTTTCCTAAAGATACACTAAGTAACTAATATTATGTATGCAGTCATCGCCACAGGCGGAAAGCAGTACCGAGTCGAGCAAGGGGATGTCCTTCGCGTCGAAAAATTAAATGTTGAAGAAGGCGGAATAGTCGACTTTGACCAAGTGCTTATGATGGGCACGGGCGAAAGCGTTAGTATAGGTGCACCCTATATTGATGGCGGCAAAGTAAGCGCTGAAGTACGCGCTCATGGACGTGCCAAGAAGATTGAAATCATCAAATTCAAGCGACGTAAGCATCATCGCAAGCAAATGGGACACAGACAGTCCTACACAGAATTAGTAATTAAAGAAATTAGTCAGTAACACGGAATAATACGCAATGGCACATAAGAAAGCAGGTGGTAGTACCCGAAACGGTCGTGATTCTCAATCGAAACGGCTGGGTGTAAAATGTTTTGGTGGTCAGCGGGTAGTCCCTGGCAATATCATCTTACGTCAACGCGGAACAAGATTTCACGCAGGACAAAATGTGGGTTTGGGCAAAGATTATACAATTTTTGCAATCACACCCGGTGTTGTTAAGTTCGAAGTGAAGGGCCCTAAGAATAGAAAGTATGTCAGCGTAGTAAGCGCATAATAGACACACCACTTTCGATTATAAAAAGCCCCGAAATTCGGGGTTTTTTTTTGCCTTGGATATTTGCCTGTGGCATCTGTCCAGGCAAGTTGTCCAAGCAAAACGTATCAATAGGTAAACCATATGAAGTTCGTAGACGAAGCAACAATCACAGTATATGGCGGTAATGGAGGCAATGGTTGTATGGGCTTTCGACGTGAACGCTTTGTTGCTAAAGGTGGCCCAGACGGTGGTGACGGTGGTGACGGTGGCTGTGTTTACCTGCGCACTCAGGAAGGCATCAATACATTAGCTGATTTTCGTTTCACACGTAGCTTTAAAGCTAAAACCGGCTTGAATGGTGGCGGCAGTAATTGTACTGGTCGATCTGGTGAAGATTTATACATTGACGTTCCTGTGGGTACCGAAGTCTATGATGACAATACTGACGAATGCATTGGTGACTTAACTATAGAAGGCCAAACTTTATTAGTCGCTAATGGCGGTTTTCATGGGTTAGGCAATCAACGTTTTAAGAGCTCTACCAATCGTGCGCCACGTAAAACCACCAATGGCTCTGACGGTGACATTCGTGATTTACGCTTAGAACTGAAGCTGCTTGCTGATGTGGGCCTATTGGGCTTACCTAGTGTCGGTAAATCATCATTAATCTCGGCGGTATCTGAAGCTCGCCCTAAAATTGCAGACTATCCATTTACCACTCTTCACCCCAATTTAGGTGTCGTCAGAGTCGGTCCGCTGCAAAGTTTTGTCATGGCCGATCTGCCAGGACTCATAGCAGGCGCTGCTCAGGGACATGGCTTAGGTATTCAATTTTTAAAACACCTTTCGCGCTGCCGTGTATTGGTACACATGATCGACTTGTCTGACCGCGGAGAAGGCGAAGATCCTATTTCTCAATTCCACACCATTGAGAAAGAACTTCAGGAATATAGTGAGTCTGTCTCCAATAAACATCGCTGGTTAGTATTCAATAAAGTGGACCTTTTGCTTGAAGAAGAACAACAAGCTACGATCAAACAAATCTGTGATGAAATTAGCTGGCAAGGACCTGTTTATGCCATTTCAACAGTTTCTAAGGTAGGCTTAGATCAATTATGCAAAGATATTCTTTTGCATTTAGTCGAGCAAGATAGTTAACATGAACAATGACAATGCGACACATCAGCCATCTAAACGCTGGGTAGTAAAAATTGGTAGCTCGCTCATCACTAATGATGGTCAGGGCTTAAACTTACCCGCTATAAAGGCCTGGATGGGTGAATTCGCTCAATTACGCAAGCAAGGCTACGAACTTATCCTGGTGTCATCAGGCGCCGTTGCTGAAGGTATGGCGCGTCTGGGTTGGACTAAACGCCCACGCACCTTACACGAACTACAAGCTGCTGCTGCCATTGGTCAAATGGGTCTGGTGCAAGCGTATGAACAATATCTACAAGAACATAACTTACATAGTGCTCAAGTTTTACTGACACACGATGATTTACGTGATCGGCAACGTTATATCAACGCACGTTCCACACTCACGACCTTATTAGCGTTAGGTGTGATTCCTGTTGTGAATGAAAATGACACTGTCGCTACTGAAGAAATCCGTTTTGGCGATAATGACAATCTTGCTGCGCTAGTAGCTAATCTGATTAGTGCTGACCAATTAATTATACTCACTGATCAAGCGGGTATTTTCGACAAGAACCCCAATGAGTTCAAAGATGCGAAATTGATCGAATCTTGTTCTACAAATGATAGGATTTTGGATATTGTCGCGGGGCCATCACATCATGACTTAGGGCGAGGCGGCATGGTCACTAAGGTCTCTGCCGCTAGAAGAGCAGAACGCTCGGGCACATCGACAATCATTCTTTCTGGCAAACAAGAAAATGCTCTGCTTTCAATTGCCAGTGGTGAATACACAGGCACCACGATTACACCTGCGATTGAGCCACTCACAGCACGTAAGCAATGGATTGCTAACCAACTACAAGTCGTTGGCAGCCTTCAACTCGATGCGGGGGCGAGTAATGTGATTAGGTCTGGTGGTGCAAGCTTGCTACCCATCGGGGTAAAAGCTGTCGCTGGTGAGTTTAAGCGCGGTGATTTAGTGGCTTGCAATGACGAGCAAGGCAATGAAATCGCGCGCGGCTTGATAAACTACAGTGCAGAAGAAACAAATAAGATTCTAGGAAAATCCACAGCCGAGATCGAGCCGACTCTAGGCTATATCGATGAACCAGAATTAATCAATCGAGATAATTTAGCTGTTTTGTAAATGAAGAACGTCTTAGACGTTCGCACTTACCCGCTAAATTACATTGCGCGGATGCGCGAATTCAAACGATGCTTATGTCTCGCTGCTTTATTGGTATGAATGATACCTTTACGAGCAGATACATCAATCACAGGAATAGATGCAGTGTATAGCTGTTGAGCTTCTTCTTTATTACCAGTTTCTATCGCTTTAACGACATTTTTAATAAACGTACGTAACTTTGATCTCATGGCAACATTACCTTGCCTAGATTTCTCTGAAGTGCGTGCTCTTTTACGTGCTGAAGCTATATTTGCCAAAATCTGTCCTCTTAAATCTGAAGCATTGTGTTTTAGGGCGTCGAACTATGCGTTTTTCGTTGTGAGATGTCAACAAAATACGTGTATAAACAACTATCAATTGCCTTAAATACAAGATAATTCTAAGTGTATGTTCAATGTGTCTCTACACAGCGATTTCACTGTGCTGTCAGTGATGCAAATGCCCCGCTAATAGGTTAGAGTTTTTCTTTACAAATCAATCAAATATCGCCCGATTATCTCCAAGTGAGCAAGAAACCTGTTAAATCCACCCTAACTGTTGGTGGCGCTACTCTAATCTCACGCATCTTTGGCTATGCTAGAGATGCCATCATATTTATCGTGTTTGGTGCCAATGCCGGCACTGATGCTTTTTTTGTCGCATTTCGCATTCC
>CAWUWP010000019.1:0-15232 GCA_963926275.1 uncultured Gammaproteobacteria bacterium
TATTTCAGGCTGTCACCTAAATCCTGCAGTATCAATTGGCTTGTGGGCAGGCGGTAGATTCGAAGCAAATCAGTTACTTCCTTATATTATTGCCCAAGTGATTGGTGGTATCGCGGTGGGTGGAGTGCTTTACGTCATCGCAAGTGGTGCAGCCGGCAATGTTTTTGTTGGTCATTATGGGAGCCACTGATAAGCGTGCTCCTGCAGGAATGGCACCGATAGCAATCGGTTTATGCTTGACTTTAATTCATCTGATATCAATACCCGTGACCAATACCTCAGTGAATCCTGCGCGTAGTACCGGCGTTGGCGTATATGTTGGAGATTGGGCTATGGATCAATTGTGGCTGTTTTGGTTAGCGCCAATAGTGGGTGCCATTATTGGCGCAAAAATTTATCAGCTTATCAGTGCTGAAGATTAATCGAAATTTTAAATAGTAATAGTGGAGAAGTTATGTCTTTGATGATTGGAGATAAAATGGTCGTTAGCATGGATTACACGCTAACGGATGGTGATGGAAAAGTATTGGATTCCTCTGACGGTACAGAGCCTTTGTCTTATTTGCACGGTGCTGGGAATATTATTCCAGGCTTGGAAAAGGCATTGATAGGGAAAGTGGCTGACGATACGATGAAAGTAGAAGTTGCACCTGCTGATGGTTACGGGGAACTTGCTCCTGAATTGACGCAAGTTGTCGATAAAGCTGCTTTTGAAGGTGTTGAGACTTTAGAGGCGGGCATGTCATTTGAGGCGCAAGGCCCTAATGGTGAGGTGCAACGCGTAGTGATTGCTAAAGTAGAAGGCGATCAAGTCACGGTTGATGGTAATCATCCGCTAGCAGGTGTGACATTAAACTTTGATGTAAAAATTATCAGTGTGCGCGATGCGACTGAAGAAGAAATGTCTCATGGACATGCTCACTAACTAATATTATTAGTGAGTGAGCAAATAAAAGCGCGCTCTAAGGAGTGCGCTTTTTGTTTTTTGGTTTACGCTTCTTAGGTTTAGAATCACTTTTATCGCGTTTACTACTACCAGGTTTAGTGCTCAAGGTTTTTCTTTCGGACGCGTCATCATCTTCAAGCGCTGAAATATTAAGTGGCTGCCCAGCAACTCGAGTTTTTCTTAGGTCTTTAAATATTTCTTTAGGCATGCCTTCAGGTAAGTCTACTAAGCTATGGTCATCAAATATTTTGATGTGCCCAATATGCTTGCCATCGAGTCCTGCTTCGCTGGCAATGGCGCCAACAATGTTGCCCGGTTTGACTTCATGATCATGTCCCACTTCTATGCGAAAACGTTGTTGACCTTCTTCCGGTTCATCCATTCTTACGTTAGATCTTTCGCGTGGCTTGCGTGGTTTGTCGCTACTATCATAAGGATTTTTTCCAGAAGATCGCTCGCGGTCTTTGCGAGGGCGGTCACGGCGCTGATCATCTCTATCTCTGCCTTGACCACGCTCTGATTTGTGATCATTTTTTCTCTGTGGCTTGTGCTGTAGCAGTAGCGGTGTATCACCTTGCAATAATTTAGCTAACGCTGCACCAATATCAACCGCTGGTACATTGTGTTCCATCTGAAATTGTTCGATTAACTGAGTGAAGAATACTAAATCTTCATTGGCTAATGTGTCTGTAATTTTCTGTTTGAAAGTAGCAATGCGTTTGTCATTGATGATTTCAGTGGAAGGCAATTCCATGATTTCAATTTTCTTGCGCGTGGCTTTTTCAATCGCGCCTAATAAACGTTTTTCTCTCGGCGCCACAAATAAAATTGCATCACCCGTTCTACCTGCTCTGCCAGTTCTTCC
Source organism: uncultured Gammaproteobacteria bacterium (assembly GCA_963926275.1). Lineage (GTDB taxonomy): Bacteria > Pseudomonadota > Gammaproteobacteria > UBA4575 > UBA4575 > UBA1858. The sequence goes on from CAWUWP010000019.1 coordinate 1,812, forward strand.
TATGCGGTGAATATAAGCTTCTGTGTCATAAGGAATATCATAGTTAACAACATGGCTAATACGCTTAACGTCTAAACCACGTGCCGCTACATCAGTGGCGACAAGGATATCTATTTTGCCATTCTTTAATTGTTGCACTGTGCGCTCACGCTGATTCTGTGCAATGTCACCATTCAATGCAGACGTGGAATAACCACGCGCTTTAAGTTTTTCGGCTAATTCAACCGTGGCTGTTTTGGTGCGCACGAAAATAAGCATGCCATCAAATTCTTCTGCTTCTAGAATTCTTGTTAGTGCATCAAGTTTGTGTAAACCACTGACTGGCCAATAGCGTTGGCGGATATTTTCTGCAGTAGCTGTCTTGTCCTTAATAGTGACTTGTTCTGGATTATTCAAATACTTAGTCGCGATGCGTCGTATTTGTTGTGGCATAGTCGCTGAAAATAAAGCGATCTGTCTGTCAGGTGGCGTTTGTTCTAGGATCCATTCGACATCATCAATAAAACCCATGCGTAACATTTCATCGGCTTCATCTAGTACTAATGCGCTAAGGTTGCCTAACTTTAATTTGCCTTTACGCATGTGATCCATCACGCGGCCGGGTGTTCCTACAACGACATGTACGCCACGTTCAAGCCCACGAATCTGTCCACGATAATCTTGACCACCGTATATTGGTAATACATGAAAGCCTTTTAATCCAGACGCGTATTTTTGAAATGCTTCAGCGACTTGGATAGCTAGTTCACGCGTCGGTGCTAATACAAGTACTTGAGGATCTTTTTGTTTTAGATCTAAATTGGAAAGCAATGGCAGGGCGAAAGCCGCAGTTTTGCCGGTGCCGGTTTGTGCCTGTCCGAGTACATCTCTACCGTCTAGCAATAAGGGGATGGTTTGTGCTTGAATCGGTGAAGGTGTTTCATAACCGATATCGTCCAATACTTTGACGAGCGCATCTTTTAAACCAAGTTGGTTAAATTGGGTGACCGTTTCGGTAGTCATTTGGTGTACCTATATAAAGTGGACTGCGCGAAACGCTGTGGCTTATCGGGGAATAAGCAGATGGTCCAAAAAAATTTAGTGTCCGGCTGGTAAAATAAGTACTAGGCCAGATAAGGACGCGTAGTGTACCGGTTTGCACTCTGTGTTGCAGGGATCATTTGGGATGTGTTCTACAAAAGTAGACTGCTTTCAATGGGATGAAACACGCTGGCAGCGTTTATCAGAGAGTTAGCTGTGAGCTTAGGGACGCCATATACTTCGGTGCTGACAGAATGATTACTAGCAACTCTTTCGAGTAATAAATCAAAATCACCATCACCTGAGAGCAAAATAACGTTATCGACGTATTTAGCGATATCCATCACGTCGATGGCAATACCAACATCCCAATCACCTTTAGCCGAGCCGTCACTGCGCTGAATGTAGGGTTTGAGTTTTATCGTAAAACCAATTTGTTCTAGTGTGTTTTGGAATTTTTTTTGTTTATCGTCATTGCGGTCAATCGCATATGCGTAGGCAGTGACAATAGTGCCTTGTGCAGCGATGGTTTTCCATAATGCACGGTAGTTGAATTGGCGCTTATAAGCTTCACGAGTTGTGTAGTAAATGTTTTGAACATCTACAAAGACAGCGATTTTTTTCACAGAGATTATTTGGCTAACAATTTATCTGCGGCTTCTTGATACTTGGCTTGAGTGTTCTTGATGATTTCATCAGGTAATGCAGGGCCAGGCGCTTTTTTGTCCCAATCTAATGTTTCTAAATAGTCGCGAATGTATTGCTTGTCAAAGCTACTTGGATTCTGGCCTGGCACATATTCATTGGCTGGCCAAAAGCGTGATGAGTCGGGTGTGAGTACTTCATCAATCAATGTTAACGCGCCATTATCATCCAGACCAAATTCAAATTTTGTATCGGCAATGACAATGCCTTTGCTTAATGCATATTCAGCGGCGTTCTCGTAAAGGGAAATACTGATATCGCGTACTTGGTTAGCGATATCTTCATCCACGAGAGCGATTGTCTCTTGAAAAGAAATATTTTCATCATGTTGGCCTGCTACCGCTTTAGTGGAGGGTGTGAATAGGATTTCCGGTAATTTTCCAGCCAAGGGAATATTGGCAGGTAACGAAATACCGCATACTGTTTGCTTAGATTGATATTCTTTCCATCCAGAACCGATCAAATATCCTCTAACAATTGCCTCAATGGGTAATGCATTTAAACGTTTCACGACCACTGAGCGACCAGAAGCCTGTTCCATTTCATCGCTATTAAGATTCAAATCGCTCAATGTCATTGAGCTGACTTGATTCGGGATTAAATTGCGGAAGCGCTCAAACCAAAAATTAGAGACTTGGGTTAGTAGCGCGCCCTTATTTGGGATAGGGCCCGGCATAATTACGTCAAACGCAGAAATTCTATCCGTGGCGATGACTAACATGTGGTTAGCGTCGACTTCATAGATATCACGTACTTTACCTTTGTGTAGCAAGGGCAAAGAGGTGAATTTTGTTTCAAAGACCGATTTTGGCATGGTTTATCCCGAAAAAGAGACAAATTGTAGTGTGAAAGGCAGCAAATGCCTACTTAAGATTTGTATGTTACGGGTTATTTTACTGGCGTTCATGGACCAAAAAGAGGAAAATGCGCGTTTTTTCTCAGTGGGACCACATAATCGATGGCTAAAGTTGGAATAATCATGGGTAGCGACAGTGACTGGAAAGTCATGGAACACGCTGCCAATGTCTTATCAGAGTTTGGAGTAGATCACGAATGTAAGGTGGTCTCGGCGCACAGAACTCCTGAATACCTTTATGAGTATGCAAGTACGGCAAAACAGCGCGGGCTGGAATGTATCATTGCAGGTGCGGGCGGAGCAGCCCACCTACCTGGCATGGCAGCAGCGATTAGTACCGTCCCTGTATTAGGAGTGCCTGTTCAAAGTAAATATATGCAAGGCCAAGACTCTTTACTCTCCATTGTGCAAATGCCTAAAGGCGTACCGGTGGCGACATTTGCGATTGGTGAAGCTGGTGCTGCAAATGCAGCCCTGTTTGCAATCGCGATGCTGGCGAATAATGACCAAGCGCTAGCAGAGAAGTTGACTGCTTTTCGCGATGATCAGCGTGAACAAGTGCTTGCTAAAGTTCTTCCTCCACAGTAGTTTTAAATAATGATTGAACCAGATTCAGTTCTCGGCATGCTGGGCGGTGGTCAGCTGGGCAGAATGTTTGCTCTAGCAGCTGCACAAATGGGTTATAAAGTTTGGGTGTTTGATCCTAACGAACATAGCCCTGCCGGCGATGTTGCATGTCGACATATTCAAGCAGAATACGATGATTACGATGCGTTAGCAGAATTTGGTAAAGGCTGTGCAGTCGTCACCACTGAATTCGAAAATATTCCAGCCAGTACACTCAAATATCTTCAAGACTATTGCCGAGTGTGTCCAAATCCAGATGCAGTTTATATCGCGCAAAACCGTATCCGCGAAAAAAAATTCGTTAATGATTTGGGTATTCCAACGTCTAAATTTATCGAAGTAAATTCAGCGACAGACTTGAATGATTCTGACCATATGAATTGGCCCTGCATTATTAAAACAGCAGAGTTTGGTTATGACGGAAAAGGCCAACAAGTAGTTGAAGATGTACAACAGGCGATCCAAGCATTTAATTCGTTTGGAGAAGTGCCATGCATATTAGAAGAACGTATTAACTTGCTATTAGAGATTTCAGTCGTACTGGGACGTAACGAGCAAGGGGAAGTATGTTTTTTCCCGATTGCTAGGAATGAACATAAAAATGGCATTCTACATATTAGTAGTGTGCCGGCTAAGATTTCGGCCGAGTTGCAAACTTATGCCTGTGAGCTTTCTCAGCGCATTGCTGAAAAGCTTGATTATGTGGGCATCATGACAGTGGAATTTTTCATTGACCAAGATGATCAACTGCTAGTGAATGAGATAGCACCACGGGTCCACAATAGTGGGCATTATTCTATGGATGCTTGTCATATTTCCCAGTTTGAGCAGCAAGTAAGAATGATCTGCGGGTGGGCACCGGCAGATACTCGAAACCACTGTGCAGTGGCAATGGTGAATATTTTGGGCGATGCGTGGAAAGAGGATGTGTTTACATCGAGCGTATTGTTTGATGATGTCAATGTTAAAGTGCATCTATATGGAAAGCAGGGCGCTAAACCCGGTCGTAAGATGGGACACTTTAATGTGTTGGCAGAAAATATATCTCAAGCTAACAAGCATGCAGAACTTGTCTATAAAAAAATGATGAGTGAAAAATAATCATGCAAGAATCGTTTAAAGCTTTTCGCATTCATGCGGGGAAAGATTTTGAGCGTGCAGGAATAGAATCATTAACTCTCAGTGATTTGTCTTCCGGAGAAGTGGTGATTAAGGTTGAATACTCTAGCGTTAATTATAAAGATGCACTGGCAGGTAGCGGGCAAGGACAAATATTACGAAAGTCTCCTCTTAATGGTGGTATTGATCTAGCCGGGATTGTTGTCTGTTCTGACAATGAGTCAATCAAAATAGGCCAGTCAGTTCTTGTTAACGGTAGCGGGTTAAGTGAAGTGCATGATGGTGGTTATAGCCAATATGCACGTATGCCAGCGAATTGGGTGGTACCAATGCCCAAGGGCTTAACAGCAAAAACCTCGATGATCATAGGTACCGCAGGGTTTACTGCCGCGTTAGCTATTCAACGTTTACAAGACAATCATCAAATGCCAGAACAAGGTCCAATATTAGTGACCGGTGCAACCGGCGGGGTAGGTAGTTTCGCTGTGCAGTTATTAAGTCAGTTAGGCTTTGAAGTCACCGCGATGACGCGCAAGCAAGATCAGCATGAGTATCTCTATTCTTTGGGCGCCAACCAAATAATAAATAATGATGAAGTAGAAATTGATGATGCCAGTATGCATAAAGGGCGTTGGGGTGGAGCCATAGATAATTTGGGTGGAGACACACTTGCTTGGCTCACTAAAAGTGTCATGCCCTGGGGTAATGTCGTCAGTATTGGTATGGCTGGTGGCGTTACTGTAAACACCTCGACAATACCATTTATACTTCGAGGTGTTTCTCTCTTGGGTGTGACCTCGTCAGCTTGCCCGCAAATATTACGCAAACAAATATGGGGAAAGTTAGGTGGTGAACTTCTTCCCAGTAAACTTAATCAAGTATGTAGTGCTGAAGTGAGCTTGGAACAATTACCTGAAGCATTTAGCAAATTATTAAATGGTAAGGCGCATGGGAGACAGTTGGTATGTTTGTGAATATAAGAAAATTATGGGTGTTAAGCGCATTGGTATTGTTTGTTATATTTTATTTAGCTGATACGCAAGCTAAATCAACCTCGTTTGATTTGCCTGAGTTCACTCAACAAGATGAGCAGCAATGGATTAATTCCAAGCCACTAAAAACCAAACAGCTAAAAGGCAAAGTAGTGCTGGTGGATATTTGGACTTACGATTGTTGGAATTGTTACCGTTCAATTCCTTGGTTGAACTCTTTGGAAGAGAAATTTGGTCACGATAAATTTATTATAGTTGGTATTCACACGCCTGAGTTTGATCGTGAGACTGAGCGTGAAAAAGTGATTGAGAAATGTGAAGAATTCAAAGTCACGCACCCGGTTATGATGGATAACAATTTCGCGTACTGGAAAGCATTAAGAAATCGATACTGGCCAAATTTTTACATAGCCGATAAAAATGGAGTCGTACAGGGTGTGTTTATTGGTGAAACTCATCAAGGTGATAAGCGCGCCAAAGACGTAGAAAAGTTAATTGCTAAATTAATGGCTGAATAAAATCTAATTTGCAAAGAAGGCATAAGATATAAAAATTGCAGTGGTTATGCCCGCGGCGTCGGCAAGTAAACTGCAAGTCATTGCGTAGCGTATTTTTGTAATGCCAACCGCACCGCAATACACCGCCAACACATAAAACGTAGTTTCAGTGCTGCCCTGCATGACAGCGGCCACCTTGGCCGGGAATGAATCTGCTCCATGGGTCTGCATTACTTCTATCATTGCGGCGCGTGCGCCGCTGCCGCTAAAAGGTTTCATTAGTGCGGTGGGTAATGCTTCTATAAATCCTGTGTCAATATGCAGTGCGTGTAAGCCCATGCTTATCAATGATAAGAATCCAGTCAGAATTCCGCTGGCACGTAATAAAGCAATTGCCAGTAGCATGGCAATCAAATACGGAATTAGTTTGATGGCTGTTTCAAATCCTTGTTTGGCGCCATCAATGAACGCGTCATAGACAGCGACTTTCTTTAGCCATCCGGCAATTAAAAATAAACTAATGGTGGCAAATAAAATAAAGTTTGCAAATAACTGCGCCTGCTCGCTCATTGCTTGTTTTGGTAATGACAAGAAATAGGTGGCTAATAAAATTGGAATTGCACTAAAAACAAATAAATAACTTAGAACAGTTTTGTTTAATAAGGGAAGCTTCTGAACATAAGCAACGCTCAACAGCCCAACAATAGTTGATGCAAATGTTGAGATTAGAATAGGTATAAATACTTCAGTGGGGTGTGATGCGCCTTGCTGAGCACGAAACAAAAATACCGTAATTGGCAGTACGGTCACAGATGAGGTGTTAAGCACTAAGAAAAGAATTTGAGCGTTTGATAACGTATCGGATTTATTGTTTAAGCTTTGTAGATCACCCATCGCTTTAATGCCTAGTGGGGTAGCAGCATTGTCTAAACCGAGTGCATTGGCGCCCATATTCATTGTCATTGAAGCAATGCTTGGGTGATTAGCGGGAATCTCTGGCATTAGTTTGCGAAACAAGGGGGTGAGAATTCTAGCGATAAAGTCTGCTAGACCTGCTTGCTCAGCGATTCTAAAGAAGCCTAACCAGACAGCCATTAAGCCAATTAAGCTAATGGCAATCTCGACACTTAATTTGGCCGTATCAAAGACTGCATCGATTGTTTGCGAGAAAATGTCGCTATTATCAAAAAAGACGAGTTGTATCAGGCAGGCAAAAAAAGAAAATACAATACACCCTGACCAAAACCAGCCCAGCATTTGTATTATTTTCCGATGGCCATGTAGTAAGGCAGCCAAGCCATTATCATGAATGCGACAACAGTTAATTCTGTCCACATGATTGATTTGAATATTCTACTTTCTTCGTCAGTGGAATCACTGGCACGAATTTTAGACATCAGCGCATCAAATAAAATAACCATAATGATGATAGGTGCAGCAGCGGGTGCAATAAGCGAGGGAATTACCTCTAAGCCTTCATGGCTGATAGGAGTTCCTGGCTTGGGGCTCAGAAAAGAATTTATTACGCCCATTGCTAGTAATGAAATACGTAGGAAACCTAGTGACTTAAAAATGGTCATACAATTATCAGTGTTGATTTATGAATACAGTATTGTAGCAGAGCTAAGTTGATAACTTGGCTGGCAAAATTACCTATATAATACGATTTATGTCATACAAGCTAGCTATATTGTTTGTCTATTGCGCCGATAATTGTACAATGCTCGCGCTTTTAAGCTGGAATCAGTTTTAATTACAGGAGTTTTTTAATGATGAAGTCAATTTTATTGGGATTAGTTGCTGGTGCTGCATTATTTGCTGCAACGGTTAACGCAGGCGACGTGGAAGCAGGTAAAGCCAAGTCAGTAGTATGCGCGGCTTGCCACGGTAGCGCTGGAATTAGCCCTACGCCAATCTGGCCAAATCTTGCAGGTCAGAAAGAGCAATATCTCGCTACACAATTAAAAGCATTTAAAGATGGTACTCGTCAAAATGCTCAAATGGCACCCATGGTTGCTGGTTTAAGTGATGATGATATTGCTAATCTTGCGGCCTATTACGGAGGTCTGCCTTGCCAGTAATTACTCGCTAGTAATTATTCGCCGAGAAAGGGTTGATCCACTATTGCTGGGTCGACCCTTTTTTGTGTATGGATTTTGTTTCGTTTAAGTTAAAGAGGTACGTGTTCGAGGCCTATTGCGGTAATGACTGTAATTAATCCAATGAGTAAATTTAGTCCGATTAATTTGCGTATTTGGACTAGGCTCTTGCCACCCTCCTGGTAATTTTCTTCTTTGACTGCACGCCTTAGACGCATAAAAGGTGCAAAGAAAACATGTAAAAAAATCAATATCATCACGATGCCTAGTGCTTGCATAATATGGACATACCATGCGACGCCAGCAAAGCCATTAAATGCAGAAAAGATCATCCAGTAACCCGTCACAGGGATGATGATGACTGCCAGCCATACCCAAACAAAGAACTTAGATAAAGTGCGAGACCACAAAGATAGTCGAACCGCTGGCTCTAAAAGTTTTGCTGCCACCGGTCGCAATGCCATATAGGCGAAAAACATGCCGCCAACCCAAACCACTGCAGCAAGCGTATGCAGGCTGATAGCTATCGAGAAGTAATAAGGTTCAAAATTCATAATGTTTGGCTTTTATATTGATAGGTTAGTGACAGAAATTATAGATCAGATTAGCGGTGGGTTTCATAGAAATTTGCTGTCAATCGAATGCAAAACTCAATTGGCTACGTTAAAGTAGTTCTTTTTTTGGTGGAAGCACATGGAAAATTGGATAGCCCCTTCGATACTCTCAGCAGACTTCGCGCGATTAGGTGAAGAAGTAGATGACGTACTTGCTGCAGGCGCAGATACAGTGCATTTTGATGTGATGGATAATCATTACGTGCCTAATTTAACCATCGGGCCATTGGTATGTGAAGCATTGAGAAAGCATGGGGTGACCGCGCCAATTGATGTGCACTTGATGGTGTCTCCGGTGGATCAGTTGATAATTGATTTTGCTAAAGCTGGTGCCAGTATTATTACTTTTCACCCCGAAGCCAGTGAACATATTGATCGCAGCTTGCAACTCATTAGAGAGGCAGGGTGCATGAGCGGGCTAGTGTTTAATCCGGCCACTCCATTACACTATTTGGATTATGTGCTAGATAAAGTAGATATAGTGCTATTGATGTCGGTGAATCCAGGCTTCGGCGGACAAGCTTTTATCGAGTCTAGTCTTGATAAACTGAAAGCAGCACGCAAAATAATTGATCAATCAGGCTTGCCAATTCGTTTAGAAATCGACGGTGGAGTTAAAATTGATAACATAGGCAGAATTAAAGCAGCGGGTGCAGATACATTCGTTGCTGGTTCTGCCATTTTTAATTCAGATGACTATCAAAAAACTATTTCAGCCATGCGTGCAGAAATAGCCAAAGTCAGTTGACCCTAGCAAGATACTAGTCGATTTAAAATATGACACTTGCGCTGCCGCAATGGCTTTGCTTTGATCTGGATGGAACATTAGTCGATAGCGTTCCAGATATCACTTTCAGCGTAAACGAAATGTTGACGCAGCTGCAACTAGAGTTGGTTGATGAAGCGGTAGCGCGCACGTGGATCGGTAATGGTGCGGCTAAACTGATTGAGCGAGCATTGACACATGTCCTGGGTGATAAGCCGAGTTTTGAGTGTTTGGATAAAGCCAAATCATTATTTTTTATTGCCTACGAGAAAAATATTGCGGTGAAAACGACTGTTTACCCACATTGCATAGAAGTGCTGGAGCATTTTTTTGGGTTGGGCATTCTTTTGGCTTGTGTGACTAATAAGCCGCGAAAATTCACTCCACCACTATTAGAAAAATTAGCCATGGCGGGCTATTTTAAAGCAATCGTGTGTGGTGATGATTTGCCCACCCAGAAGCCTGAGCCTGAAATGTTGTTGGAGGCTGTTCGACAATTAGGTGGAGAGATGCATACTGGATATATGATCGGCGACTCAGAAACTGATATTGCGACTGCTAATAATGCTGGAGCGGGTGCAATTTACGTCTCCTATGGCTATAATCGCGGCGTTTCCGTAGAAAAGTATCAACCAATCTGCGTAAATGGATTGAACGAGATTCCTAATTTATTTTAACTTGGGTTATTCCAAAAAGAGTTTGATGAATGTTTATATTTTGTAGTCAGTTTTGGCGATTTGATATCAATTGGCGTTGGTCTGCCAAGTGAATCCTGTGCTTACACTATTAACTATGAATTCAAACTCCCATGAACAAACAACAATTTTCTGATTTAGCCAAACAAGGCTATACCCATATTCCCGTATTTAGAGAAGTTGCGGCTGATCTAGATACTCCTTTAAGCGCGTACTTAAAACTAGCCAATTCCCCTAACAGTTTCTTGTTTGAGTCTGTGCAAGGTGGAGAGCGTTGGGGCCGTTATTCAATCATCGGCCTGCAATGTGATGAAAGTTTACAAGTGCGTGGTGAACAAATCGAAGTATTTAAAAATAATCAGTGTGTTGAAAAGGTTCAGCACACCGATCCTTTGCAGTGGATTGATCAATACCGTGATCGTTTTAACGTACCAGAGTTAGACGGGTTACCTCGTTTTGTGGGTGGCTTGGTGGGTTACTTTGGCTACGACACTATTCGTTACGTGGAACCCAAATTAGGCAAGTGCTTAAATCCGGATGAGTTTGGCAACGCAGATATCATGTTGCTGCTATCGACCGAAATTTTGGTGTTTGATAATTTAAAAGGCTCGGTCTACATTGTGGTGTTAGCACCAGCAAACGCCCCAGGATTCAGCCATGCTCAAGTACGAATAGATGAGCTTGCATTGGGGCTGCAGAACAATGTGCCGTCTTCACCTTTGGCGGTTTACGATGATGAAGTCCCTGAATTAGATTTTGTATCCGGTTTTAGTGAGCAAGGTTTCAAACAGGCGGTGGTTAAAGCCAAGCAATATATTACTGCGGGTGATGTGATGCAGGTGGTGTTATCGCAACGCTTGAATGCAAAATTTAAGGGCAATGCAATTGATGTCTATCGTCACTTGCGTCGACTCAATCCATCACCCTATATGTACTACTTGAATATGGGTGACTTTGAGATTGTGGGTTCATCACCAGAAATTCTTGTGCGACAAGAAGGTGAAGAAGTGACGGTGCGACCTATTGCGGGCACCCGTCCACGTGGTAAAGATGAACAACATGATAATCAGCTAGAAGAAGAATTATTGGCTGACCCAAAAGAATTAGCCGAGCATTTAATGCTGATTGATTTAGGGCGTAATGATATTGGCCGAATTGCTGAAGTAGGTTCAGTTGAGTTGACGGACAAAATGATTGTCGAACGTTACTCACATGTGATGCATATTGTGTCTAATGTGACAGGCAAATTAGCGCCTGGGCAGTCATGCATTGACGTGCTACGAGCAACGTTTCCGGCAGGAACAGTGTCAGGCGCACCAAAAATTCGAGCCATGGAAATTATCGATGAATTAGAACCGGTTAAACGCGGTGTTTATTCAGGTGCGATTGGCTATATTTCTTGGAATGGTGATATGGATACAGCCATTGCGATTCGCACCGCAGTGATTAAAGGTGACACTATCTCAGTTCAAGCGGGAGCAGGTATAGTCTATGATTCTGTCCCTGATAATGAGTGGATTGAAACATTGAATAAAGCCAAAGCAGTATTACGTGCTGCAGCACTTGCAGAGAATGCAGGGCGAAAAGTGGGGCAAGAACAATGATATTAATGATCGATAATTATGATTCTTTTACTTATAACTTAGTCCAGTATTTTGGTGAGCTTGAACAGCAAGTAAAAGTAGTGCGCAATGATCAAATTGGTATTAGTGAAATCACACAATTAAAACCAGACTACATTGTGCTGTCTCCAGGACCTTGTACGCCTAATGAAGCGGGAGTGTCGTTAGAGATAGTGGATAAGCTAGCAGGCGAGTTTCCAATTTTGGGAGTGTGCTTAGGGCACCAAACTATCGGCCAAGCATTTGGCGGCAAGATTGTCAGAGCAAATGACATCATGCACGGTAAAACATCGCCGGTGCATCATCTTGATAAACATGTGTTTAGTGGTTGTGATTTACCATTTACCGCGACACGTTACCATTCGCTAGTGATTGAAAAGCAATCGCTGCCGGAATGTTTAGAAGTAACCGCTTGGACAGAAAATAGTAATGGTGACGTTGATGAGATCATGGGTGTACGTCATAAGGAACTGGCTATCGAAGGTGTTCAATTTCACCCGGAATCGATTTTGACTGAATTCGGCCATCATCTTCTGCACAACTTTATTAAACAAAACTAATGAGTATGTCTATTCAACAGGCACTTGAACAAGTGCTAGCAGGGCATGATTTAACTTCTGAGCAGATGCAGTCTGCAATGAATATCATCATGCAGGGTGAAGCGACTTCTGCACAGATAGCAGGATTCATTGTGGCATTACGCATGAAGGGTGAAAGCGTCGATGAACTAGCTGCCGCGGCGCGTGTCATGCGTAGTCTTTCCAGTAAAGTAGAAATTAATGCGCAACCCTTGATCGACACCTGCGGGACAGGTGGCGATGGCCAAAAGACATTTAATATCTCGACGGCATCTTCTATTGTTGCGGCAAGTGCTGGCGTTAAAATTGCTAAGCATGGAAATCGATCCGTTTCCAGTAAATCAGGCAGCGCTGATGTGCTGGAAGCGTTAGGTGTGAAATTAGAAATTACGCCTCAAAAAATTGCCCAGTGTGTTGAACAGATAGGCATCGGTTTTATGTTTGCACCCATGCACCATAGTTGCATGAAGTATGCAATCGGTGCGCGTAAAGAATTGGGAGTGCGCACATTGTTTAACTTGCTTGGTCCGTTAACTAATCCGGCGAATGCAAGCAGGCAAGTGTTGGGCGTGTTTGATGATCAATGGCTGCAGCCGCTTGCACGTGTATTGCAGTCGCTAGGCACAGAGCATGCACTAGTTGTGCATGCACAAGATGGGCTAGATGAAATTAGTATTGCCAGCGCGACTAATATTTGTGAATTGCGTGATGGCGAAGTTAGCTCGTATCAAGTGACACCAGCAGATTGTGGTTTAAAATCTTCATCGTTAGATACCATTAAAGTCAACAATGTTACTGATAGTGCCAATATGATCACCGCTGTATTAAATGGTGAATCTAGTCCAGCAGCAGATATAGTCTGCTTGAATGCAGGTGCTGCAATTTATGTGGCAGGCAAAACTGGGACGCTAAAAAATGGGGTGCAATTGGCTGCAGAGCAGTTGTCATCAAAAGCGGCACAAAATAAGTTGGCGCAGCTTGTAGAATTTACAAATAAATCTTAAAACAAAATAAACTAGAACAACATTAAAAAGAAAATTAATCATGGCTGAAGAAAAACCAGAAATTCTTACTAAAATACTTGCGCATAAAGTAAAAGAAATTGCCGAGAAACAAACGCGAGTGACACTTGACCAAATGAAAGAGTGGTCAAAAGATGGTGATGGTAAGCGCCCTTTTGAGATGTTGTTGCGTGGCGCTGCAAGTGCAAATAAAGCCGGTGTTATCGCTG
>CAWUWP010000020.1:0-5381 GCA_963926275.1 uncultured Gammaproteobacteria bacterium
ACACATCTTTAGTTAGAATATTTGTACTGCCTTTTGCGTAATCCAGGCTTAACCAAATAATTTTATTGTCATCTTGCTCTGTCTGCCAGTGCACAAATTTTTGATCACTCATCACATCGTCTCCACTAGCATTGCACCACCTTGACCACCACCAATACATAAAGTCGCTATTCCTCTATGTGAATTTTTTTGTTTTAACGTGTGAATCATATGTAACACTATTCTGGCACCCGTCATTCCGACCGGATGACCACATGCCACCGCACCACCATGAATATTTATTCTCTCTTGATCTATCTCGCCCCATACTTTTTTGCTATTTAATTTTTCTTTGCAATAAGCGTCATCATTAAATGCTGAGAGGCAGGCTAATACTTGCCCCGCAAAAGCTTCATTCAGCTCCCAGTAATCAATGTCTTCTAAACCAAGTTTATTTTTCTTTAGCAGTTTATCAGTGGCATGCACGGGGCCTAGCCCCATCTCAGAAGGGTCTAGGCCCGCCCAATGACAACTAGTCAGTTTTGCTAACGGCGTGAGATCAAATTGTTTTACGGCTTTTTCAGAGGCCAATAACAACCATGCCGCGCCATCACTAATTTGTGCACTATTCCCTGCCGTCACTTTGCCGTAAGGTTTATCGAATACCGCTCTCAACTTAGCTAGTTTTTGCATGTTTGAATCAGGCCGCACCCCATCATCAAACTCATAAAGCTTTCCATGCTTATCGTATAGCGGTGTTAATTCACTTTCAAAAACATTGTCTTGTTGTGCTTGTGCTAACTTTAAGTGACTACGTATAGCAAACTCATCCATAGCTTCTCTAGATATATCAAACCGATGAGCAATTTTTTCTGCAGTTTGTCCCATAGACATATTCACCGTGGGATCAGTCAAACCACATAACAAACCTATTATGGGTTTCAATAATCCAGGGCGAAATTTAGTGATTACTTTTAATTTCTCCTGAATTGACTTTGCCTTTGCAAGATCTGCCAACCAATGCACATATTGTTCTTTAAATAGAAGTGGCGCATGACTCATTGCTTCTACGCCACCTGCCAATACTAAATTTGAATGATTGAGTTGTATTTGTGCCATCGCACTATCTAATGCCTGCATGCCAGATGCACAATTTCTTTGCACCGTCCAAGCAGGAATAGATTCAGGCAAATCTAAGCGCAACCCGACTAAGCGAGCAATATTTGCTTCATCAGCACGCGGCATCACGCAGCCTAGAATTATCTCATCAATCTTATCGGCATATTGTGTATGTTTACTTAACAATGACCGCGCGACTGCTAGTGACATATCCGCTGCGGTAAAAGGCCCAGGTCTACCACGTGCTTTTAAGATAGGGCTCCGCAATCCATCAATCACATAAACGGGCTTGCCACTCATGGTTGATTTCTCCCCTTCCAATATTCCGCATCAAAATCATCCACTGTAAATACTTTTAATCGTGCAAGTTGAGCATTTCGAATGACATCCGCTTCAGAATCATTAATCACTCCACACGAAACGGCTAACTCCAAATCGAATTTCTTTATATTGCCTAATCGTTTGGCACGTTTAACTAACGTTTCTAATGGCTCAGCATTAATTACTTGTTGTAGTGCATCTTCCAACCATACCAATGACTCATCAGAATCCTTAGGCACAAAAATATCTCCAGTTAAAGAATCACGCACTTCCAAATCATCCAGCAACATACTTGATATTTCATCATGTAATGAATCTTTGCGTGGAATTTGCGGCTTTCCGAGTGGATAAATTACGCCATGCAACACATGCTTTAATACTTTTCCTGGGAAGTTATATAACAGTTCTTGCATTGCCAAATGAAATCCTCGCCCGCATTCGCGCATTGCCCAATCAACATATGGCAATTCTTTCTCTGGCTCCCCTCGATCTCGAAAGTACTTAAGTACGACTGAAGATAAATACAAATAACTCAACATATCACCAAGTCTTGCTGACACATGTTCACGCCGCTTTAATGAACCACCGTATTTAGTGAGCGCGACATCAGCAACTAATGCAAAGTTTGCAGACAAGCGAGTTAAGCGCTTGTAATGCGGCTCGACCGACGTTGTGAATGGCATCTTCACCCAATGGGCTTTAGTCAATCCCAAGAAGATACTACGGCCAACATTATCAATCACATGTGACACATGGTTCCACAACGCATCATCAAATTTATCTAACGCAACATTCTCATCAGGCTCAGCCAATGCTTCCATTTCTTTATACAACCATGGATGACAACGTATGGCGCCTTGGCCAAAAATAATCATGCTTCGTGTGAGTATGTTTGCACCTTCAACCGTGATCGCTATTGGTACTGCTTTATAGATTCGCGCAATATGGTTGCGTGGGCCAATACAAATGCCTGACCCACCATGAATATCCATGGCATCATCAACCACTTGACGCATACGTTCAGTTAAGTGGTATTTAATAATAGCTGACGCTACCGATGGCTTAGAGCCTTGATCTAACGCGGCAGCAGTAACTGTTCTTGCTGCATCCATCATATAAGTATTCCCACCAATACGGCCTAGCACTTCTGCTACTCCTTCAAACTCACCAATTGGCATTTTAAATTGTGTGCGTACACGTGCATACGCACCTGTATTACGACTGGCAAATTTAGCAGCGGCAGTCGCTAATGCAGGCAATGAGATGGCGCGGCCATCTGCCAGCGATTCCATTAACATTTTCCAACCCTTACCTATTTGCGCTTGGCCACCAATAATCCAATCCAGTGGAATGAAGACGTCTTCACCTTGAGTGGGGCCATTCATAAACGGAACATTTAAAGGCATATGCCGATTCCCAATCACGACACCTTCTGTATCTGCTGGTATTAACGCCAAAGTAATGCCTAGATTTTCTTCCTCACCAATCAGGTGCTCAGGGTCAAGCAACACAAAAGCTAAGCCCAACAAGGTTGCCACCGGCGCCAGGGTGATATAGCGTTTGTTCCAGGTGACGCGCATTCCCAATGTGTTCTCACCATTATGTTCTTGATAACACACAATGCCTCGATCTGGCATGCTGCCTGCATCTGAACCCGCTTGCGGCCCCGTTAACGCAAAACATGGGACTTCTTTTCCTTCTGCTAAACGTGGTAAATAATAATCACGTTGTTCTTGCGTTCCATATTCTAATAACAGTTTTCCTGGCCCTAACGAGTTTGGCACCATCACTGTCACGCCAGCAGTAATTGATCGACTGGCTACTTTCATGACGACACATGAATGTGCATAGGCTGAATATTCAAGACCTCCATAGGCCTCAGGAATAATCATTCCAAAAAATTTATTGTCTTTTATAAATTGCCAAGCTTTCGGTGAAAGATCAAAGTCTTCATTGGTGATTTTCCAATCATCCAGCATTTCGCATAACTGTTCGACGGGCCCGTCTATAAATGCTTGCTCTTGCTCAGTTAATTTTGCTTTTGGTGTGTCACGCAAAAAACGCCAATCTGGATTACCTGAAAACAGCTCCGCTTCCCACCAAGTCGTGCCGGCCTCTAGTGCTTCTCTTTCGGTATCAGATATTGGCGGCAACACCTTACGAAACATTTCTAGTATTCGCGTGGTTAAAAACTGTTTCCGCAAAGAAGGCATGAAAGTAATAACAATCACGCTAATCAGCAGCAGCCAAAATATTGCCTTCAATAAAAACGGAGTCGACGAAATAAAACTATAGACGCCCAACACCCCTGAGATAGCAGCGAGTAAAGATGTTGCCATTAGATTTAAATATATTAAATAAAATACTGAGCCTATCAGTAAAATTAACAATAGTAGCTCTATCAATATTACCTGCATCACTCAACCTGCCTTTTTTATTTTAATTTTCAAGAATACTTCTTGGCGTTCAACTTATTGACTCTTCGGATATATGCAATACATCATGCGCATCTAAATACTTCTGCACTTCTTCTGTAACAATGCCCGTCTCATCCCAAGGTAACTTTCGATAGAAACCTACATCGTCTTTTCCCAACAATGGATATTTTATAATTTCAAAATAAGGTGAGTAGTCAAAATCTCTAGGCGTGAATAAACGCAAATTACGCTCTTTCAAAGTGAATTTTTTATTTTCATCTTGAAATATAAGCGGCAGCACTGGAAATTTCACTGAAGCAAATGCACTAGCTATCATTGAAGAACATACGACTTTAGTTGCATCCTGCGCATTATGTTCAAATAAGCTTGAGTGCCATCTTCGCGGCATAAATGTCCACCAGGGAATCAAGAAGCGCGCTAAGTCTAACAACTGCCTAACATCGTATGCCATGCCTAAAAAAGAGCTAGCATGACTAATAACTTTATTCACATCCTCAGGAGAGATCCCTTTAGGTCGACAAATTCGCGTATGAAATTCTTTGTAGTATTTTAACGGCGTAACAATAGTCCCTTGACCTAATTGGCTCTCGATCATTAATGGCTCATCAGGAGGGCCATCATAATGCTGCATAATTCGAGCCTTTGCTGCGGGGTCCTGAACATCATACAGACGACCAATATATAGCGCCGTATGACTCCAAGAACTTTGAGTAATTACTTTAATAACATTACTGACTCGAAATCTTCCTTCCACTAGAAGCACATCTGCCGGTCGAATTTCAAAAGCCATACGAGAAAAATTAGTGGGGGATAATGCCTCTGAATTTGAATCTGTTAATAGTACACCTACTGCTTTATCCCAAGCCCATCGTTTTATTCGTTGTAGCATGACCGGTAATTCCTCAGATCAATTCTGGCATTATATAAGTTACGTACTATTTTCAAAAACAATTTCAATATGATAGCAAGCGACTCATGCCAGTACGAACTTAAATTACAGCATTCATAATCTCTAAGACCGGCATTCAGACCAAAGTATTTCTTAATCTATATGCGTTTAACTAAACTTATACCCATTCATTTAGCGTATTAAAGATATTTCCATTTTAAAGTGAGGCACTTGAAGCTCAGTTTCCACCTTGCCTAACACCACAAACCCTTGTTGACGATAAAACTCCATTGCTGACGACCTTGCCTTTAGCCAACATTTTGATGTGTTGCGTGCTCTCGCATGACACCACTATCGCATGACTGAATACTTCCAATTCCGATAATTGAATTATCATTATCAAGCGCCATGCAATGAAAAGAATCTCTCTCACTACCCTCAGCAAGATTTAGCGGCTGACGTAACTGTTGCCAACGAAACCGATAGTAGAGTTCAAAATCATTTTCAGACTTGGGCGACGTCAGAATGAAACCTAGTTTATTTGATTCAGGCAAACACCACCCATGTAGTCGCGATATATTTTACCCCTGACTCTAAGGTGACACCCCGATGCTCATGAGTCCAAAATGGAGGAA
>CAWUWP010000021.1:0-14162 GCA_963926275.1 uncultured Gammaproteobacteria bacterium
GTGACACGCATACCAATACCTTCTGGAACATTTGTGCCATGAATCAGATATCCCGCCAATGCCAACCCTATTTTGTAATGACCTAAAGGATTATCTGGTCCAGGTGGAACAACTTTTGGCAGTGGATCATTATTGTCTTCATGCTCTTTACGTATTGATGCTGGAGGATACCAGTTAGGATTCGCCGTTTTTGATGTAATGCGTGTCAAGCTAAGTGGGGTTTTCCACTCCTCATCTTTACCCACGCTAACAGGATAAGTCGAAACACTTGAAACATTATTAACAGTGCCATGGAATTGATACAGCCTTAACTCTGCAAGATTTATGACGACGCCTTTTCTTTCCACATTTGGCAAAATATATTGCGTAGGGATAATAATTTGTGCATCTTGCGCAGGGATCCATGGATCAACATCAGGATTCGCATCTACCAGTTCATTAAATCCAACACGAAAAGTTTGTGCTAACTGTAAAAAATTATCGCCGTCTTGAACGGTATGGATTGAAATATTACCAACAACATCTTCATCAGGCTGATAGTGATAAGTCTCAGCAATCGCTGTGCCTGCTAGCAGCATAAGAGGCAACAGTAATATTCGTGATATTCGCATTTTCTGTGTTTATCTCTATTTGTTTAATCTTTTACTGCAACATTGACGGCTTCTTCCATCACTTCTAGCACCAAGTCAATTTGCTCATACTCTATTACATAAGGCGGCATAAAATACAAAACGTTCCCTAACGGCCTCAACAATATATGATTTTTAAGTGCATGTTTATACGCTTTCAAACCTCGACGCTGCTGCCATGGGTAGGCAGTTTTAGATATTTTATCCTGAACCATTTCAACCGCAAAAATCATCCCCGTTTGACGAACTTGGCCAATATTAGGATGATCTTCAAAACGCTGGCCATTTTCTTTAATACGTTCAATCAAGCCTTTATTTCTTTGAATAACATCTTCGTTACGAAATATGCTTAACGTCGCTAACGCTGCTGCACAGGCTAGTGGGTTTCCGGTATATGAATGCGAATGTAAAAATCCTCGCATAGATTCATAATCATCATAGAAGGCATTGTAAATTTGGTTAGTGGTTAACACTACTGACAATGGCAGATACCCACCTGTCAAACCTTTAGATAAGCACATAAAATCTGGTGATATATTGGCTTGTTCACAAGCAAACATTGTCCCGGTGCGACCAAAACCAACTGCAATTTCATCGGCAATCAGATGAACGTTATATTTATCACAGGCTGCGCGCAGTAATGTTAAGTATTTTGCGTCATACATACGCATAGAGCCAGCACATTGAACTAATGGTTCGACAATAACTGCACTAATTTCTTCATGGTGTTCACTTAGTGTCGCTTCCATCAGTGCGAACATACGTAACACATAATCCTCAGTTTGCTCACCAGCCTCCATATTATAACTATCGGCACCAGGCACGGTGATAACATCTAGCAGCAATGATTTGTAGGTGTCTTTATATAACTCAACATCTCCCACCGACAACGCACCTAGTGTTTCGCCATGATAAGAATTTTTTAAGGTGACGAATTTTGTTTTATTAGGCTTCCCCACATTGCGCCAATAATGAAAACTCATCTTCAATGATACTTCGACGGCTGAAGAACCGTTATCTGCATAGAAACACTTTTGTAGTGGCTCAGGAGTTATCTCAACGAGTTGTTCCGACAAATCAATAATAGGCTGATGAGAAAAACCGGCCAACAACACATGTTCCAATTGCTGTGCCTGCTGAGATATTGCTGCTCCAATAGTCTTATTGGTATGACCAAATATATTCACCCACCAAGAGCTGATAGCATCAATATATTTATTTCCCTCAAAATCTTCTAGCCATACTCCATGCCCACTCTTAACAGGAATAATTGGAAATTGTTCATGGTCTTTCATCTGAGTGCATGGATGCCACACGTGCTCAAAGTCTCTTGCCACTAAATCATTAGATACTGAAGAATTATCTTTCATTGAAGATGCTCACCTCACGGTAAATTCGCAAATAAAAGTTGTTATTGCAGACCTATGCTCAGGCCCTTGTGAAGTCTAGTTATTGAACGGGGCTTACACGTATAAACACACGATAACCCAACAATACAGCAAGAATAGAAGCATAAATAATTGGTTCGAATAAGTCTGCTTTCACCAACCACCAGAAATGTAGTATAGCAAGAATTGAAATCACATAGATTAATTTATGTAGCTTCACCCAATCACCTTGAAGCTTTCTTTGCATACTATCGGTAGAAGTGATGGCTAAGGGAATAAGCAGTACAAAGGCGGCAAAACCAACAGTCACATAAGGACGATCTTTAATATCATCTATAATCGCAGGCCAATCTAGCCATTGATCTAAAATTGCATAAATTAACAAATGACAGAACACATAGAAAAAACAAAGTACACCAAATAATCGGCGCAAATTAATTAGCCCATTTATTCTGAATATTTTTCTTGCCGGGCTAATCGCAAGAGTAATCAGCAATAAACGTAATGCCCATTCTCCAGTAATATGAGTAATCTCTTCAATAGAATTAGCCCCCAACATGTCTTTATAAAATTGCCAAACAGCCATTAATAGTGGGGACATAAACATTAACAGCAAAGGTAATTTAATAAACTTACTATTAAAATTAACGTTGAGATCCATAGTGACTGTTCAGTAATGTTTTATCGGATCAAATAGAAAGGCAATTAAAAATGGATAGCTCTTCCATCTAAATCAAGCGCAGCTTCGTGCAACCCTTCAGACAAGGTCGGGTGTCCATGTATCGTTCTTGCCAAGTCTTCAACGGTTAATTCAGCTTCAATAGCGACGACAGCTTCCGCGATCAATTCAGAAGCATTTGGGCCAACAATATGCACGCCCAACAGCCTGTCTGACTTTGCATCAGCAATGAATTTAATCACACCTTCAGTCTCACCCATGGCACGCGCTCGGCCTAACGCCATAAACGGAAAAGAGCCTGTCTTATATTCAACCTTATCAGATTGTAGTTTTTGTTCAGTCTCACCTACCCAAGCTATTTCTGGCCAGGTGTAGATAACCCAAGGTATCGCTCCATAGTTAACATGACCGTATTGATTGACGAGCTGTTCCGCGAGTGCAACACCTTCTTCCGAACCTTTGTGTGCGAGCATAGCGCCACCAATCACATCGCCAATGGCATATACACCTTCGATATTAGTTTTCCATTGAGCATCAACTTCAACAAATCCGCGTGAATCCTGTGTCACACCCAATTCACTTAATCCTAAATTTTCAGTATTAGCCACACGCCCAATCGCAACCAACAAACAATCTACCTCTGTTTGGGACTCACCTTGCGCATTTACTACAGTGACTGACACTGAATCCTTGCTCTTAGTTGCTGCTTGAACTTTACTATTAAGCTGAATATCAAATCCTTGTGAAGACAGAATTTTACTTGCCTGCTTAGCAATATCTTTGTCAACGGTGGGTAAAAACTGCTCTGCTGCTTCCCATATAGTTACCTTAGCACCCAGACGACCCCATACACTTGCCATCTCAAGACCGATAACACCTGCGCCGATAACACCTAAATGTTTTGGCACTTGCTTGAGATCTAGAGCACCGGTTGAATCAACTATTTGCTTTTGATCAATGGGTAAGAAGTCTAATTCAAATGGCTTTGAACCCGTCGCAATGACAATAGATTCAGCAACCAGAACTTGATCACCCTCATGGGTAGATACATGCACTTCTTTGCCCATCTTAATCACAGCATTTCCATGCACAAAAGTAACTTTGTTATTTTTCAACAAGCCTTTCACACCTGTTGTTAAAGTTTTAACCACTTTGTTTTTGCGTTGTAACATTTTCGCCACATCGATTTCACATTGCTGTGTGGTAATCCCATGATCTGCTGCATGATTAGCTAAAAATGAATAATGGTGACTAGAATCTAACAGCGCCTTTGATGGAATACATCCCACGTTTAAACAAGTCCCACCAGGACTTGGCTTGTTATTTTTATCTGACCAGGCATCGACACATGCCACATTCAACCCTAGTTGTGCACAACGAATCGCACATACATAACCGGCCGGGCCTGCACCAATGACGACAACATCAAAATTAGATTTATCCATAGTTATAAATGCAACAATAGTTGAATAGGATCTTCAATGATTTTTTTAATACGACTTAAAAACAAAACGGCTTCACGGCCATCAATGATGCGATGATCATATGACAAGGCTAAATACATCATGGGTGCAATTTTTATTTCATCACCCACAACAATCGGTCGCTTCTCTATTGAGTGCATACCCAAAATAGCACTTTGCGGTGGGTTTATAATTGGCGTAGACAACATTGATCCAAACACACCACCATTTGTAATTGTAAATGTCCCACCAATCAGCTCATCGATAGATAATTTATTATCACGCGCTTTGGCAGCCAGTTGATTAATTTCCACTTCAATCGAAGATAATGACTTTGCATCTGCATGACGAACCACAGGCACTACTAAACCACGTTCTGCACTCACAGCAATGCCAATATCAACATACCGGTGATAAACAATATCGCTATCTTCTACCGAGGCATTAAGCACTGGATATTCTTTTAAAGCTTCTATTGCAGCCAATACAAAAAATGACATAAACCCGAGCTTGACACCATGCTGTTCAAGAAATTTATCTTTATTTTTTGATCGAATAGAAAGGATCTCACTCATGTTAACTTCATTAAAAGTGGTTAACATGGCATATTCTTGCTGAGCAGAAACCAAGCGATCAGAGATTTTCTTTCTCAGACTACTAATAGGAACGCGTTCGACATCATTGCCACTGCTAGAAGTACTTATGGGAGTGTTAACCACATTAGGCTTTGCTTGCTTTGAGCCCGACGTTGAAACATCCTGTTTAGTAATTCGGTTATTCTTCCCGCTTGGAGTTATATCTGCTATATCAATATTTCTTTCTGCAATCACTTTCCTGACGGCAGGACTAGTTTTTTTATAGCCAGCAGGCTCATTAACGGCTACGGCTTCTTCCACGATATCAGTGGCTGCCGATTTATTTTCTTGTGATGCTTTTTGGCTGCTCTCAGATAACTGACCGACAACTTCATTGCTGTTTACTATTTCATTTTCATTTTTAATGATCTTTTCAATAACACCACTCACTGGAGATGGGATTTCTAACAACACTTTATCCGTTTCAATTTCTACTAGCGTCTCCCCTTCATCCACGTAATCACCCACTTTTTTCAACCAAGTACTAATCGTACCTTCGCTGATGGACTCAGAAAACTCAGGGATTTTTATATCAACAGTCAATGTCTTTCCTTAAATTGATAAATATTAACTAACACTTTTAAGTTCAACTTTATCAGCCTCACTTGCCAAGCCTAATGCTTCATTTACTAGCTGACTTTGCTGCTGTCGATGTAGCTGCAAATAGCCAGCAGCAGGAGAAGCAGAATAATCTCTTCCCGCATACTGTAATGACTGATTAGAACACATACAATCAGCTAAGTTCTTACGTGACTGCATATAAAACCAAGCCCCTTGATTTCTAGGCTCTTCTTGCACCCAAACAATATCAGTCACGTGCTTAAATCTTACAAGATGTGCTTTTATCTCGTCTTTAGGGAATGGGTATAATTGCTCAATTCTAATTATTTCAACATTACCTAGACTCTTCTTTTTCTTTTGATCTAACAGGTCAAAATAAACTTTACCTGTACACAGCAACAATCTTGTCACTTTTGCTGTTTCTTCACCATCATAAGTAGCGATAGTGGGTTTAAATTCTTGTTGCGTGAACTCACTTAATTGTGATGTCGACAATGGATGGCGCAATAAACTCTTTGGTGTTAATACAATTAACGGTTTTCTATAAGGGCGTAGCATTTGACGTCTTAGCAAGTGAAAGTGTTGTGCAGGTGTCGTTGGCACACACACTTGCATGTTTTCTTCTGCGCACAATTGTAAGTACCTTTCCATCCGCGCCGATGAATGCTCTGGGCCTTGTCCGTCATAACCATGCGGCAAAAATAGCACTAAACCGCAGTATCGTTGCCATTTTACTTCTGAAGAACTAAGAAACTGATCTATGATTACTTGAGCATTATTAGCAAAGTCACCGAATTGAGCTTCCCAAATCACTAATGAGTTGGGTTCAGATGTCGCATAACCCACTTCGTAACCCAGCACTGCCGCTTCAGACAACAAACTATTAATTGGCAAAAATTGTGGCTGATCTTTGTATAGGTTACGTAAAGGAATATAAACACTTCCATCGTTTTGATCATGGAATGCACAATGCCGATGTGCGAACGTGCCGCGCACACTATCTTGCCCCGATAAGCGAACAGAATAACCTTGTTTCAACAATGATCCATAGGCAAGCATCTCGGCAAAACCCCAATCAACAGGCAACTCGCCCGCCGCCATACGTTGACGTTGAGCTATAATTTTTTGAACATTTTTATGGACAGTAAAATCTTCCGGCACCGTAGTAACAACTCGACCTATCTGCTGAATAACATTCTGGCTGATCGTCGTGTCTGCTTTATCTTTCCAGTGAGTTCCCTTAAACGGATGATAGTCAATCACAAATTTAGAACGACTGCGCTTTGCAATCTCAGAACAAACTGGCTTACCAATATTTAGCTTGTCGATATAATCTTTTTCAATTTCCTTGTAATCTTCTTTAGTGACTACACCTTCCTCTAAAAGTTGTTTAAAGTAGATCTGATCAACACTCTTTTTATTTCGTATACGCTTATACATTAAAGGTTGAGTGATCGCAGGCTCATCAGCCTCTGAGTGACCATGGCGGCGATAACAAATCAAATCAATGACTACATCACGCGCATATTTCATGCGGAAATCCATGGCGAACTGAGTGGCAAATACTACCGCCTCAGGGTCATCACCATTAACATGTAATATGGGGGCTTGCACCATCTTAGCTACATCGGTGCAATATAGTGTTGAACGTGAATCTAACGGATCACTTGTGGTGAAACCAATTTGGTTGTTAATCACAATGTGAATTGTGCCACCGGTGGTATAACCCTTGGTGCTAGACAAATTAAGTGTTTCCATCACCACGCCTTGACCAGCAAAGGCAGCATCACCGTGAATCAATACTGGAATCACTTGTTCACGTTGGCTATCTTGACGTCTCTCTTGTCGCGCACGTACGGAGCCTTCCACGACGGGATTAATAATTTCCAGATGAGAGGGATTAAAGGCTAAGACGGCATGAATCGATTGTTTTTTGGTTTTCAAATCAATCGAAAAACCTTTGTGATATTTCACATCACCTGATCCAAGCTTCAGATCAACATCACCTTCAAATTCTTTAAATAATTCATGCGGGCTTTTACCCATGATATTAACAAGCACATTGAGACGACCACGGTGTGCCATACCTATAATTGCTTCTCTAACATCATAATCGCCCGCACTTTGTATGAGCGTATCCAGTAATGGAATAAGACTCGTGCCACCCTCTAAAGAGAAACGTTTTTGACCAATATACTTTCGGTGCAAATATGTTTCCAACGAATTCGCGGCTATTAGTCTTGTCAGTATGCGTTTCTTTTCATCTGCAGATAATTTCAAACTCGCATAATTGGACTCTAGATATTTCCGCAGCCAACGCTTTTGATCAGGGTCCGACACATGCTCTGTTTCAAATCCTATGCTTCCACAGTAGGTAGACGACATAAGATTAATGATCGAACTTAGCGATTGTTTTTGATCTGGCTCACGCTCCCAGGTAAAAAACTGTTTATCTAAATCAGCTGACGTTAAACCATGATTTTCAGGACTAAGCATGTCAATTTCAATTCGCCCTTCACCATAAAGTGGATCGATATCTGCCTGGCGATGTCCCAAACGACGATAAGCACGAATTAAGCGTGAAACCGCTCGTTGTTTTTCTAGCTGTTGATAATCTTCGGCATTTGAAGGATCTGAGCTATTTGTTTGCGCACCACTATGATGCAGTTCATTAGCTATATTTTCTTTTGCATGGATGTGCAAGTCATATAATCGAGCGTCATTACTGACATCTAACTGACTAAAATATTGTTGCCAAGAGGGACTAACTGAGGAGGGGTCTTGACTATATTGCTGATATAGAGATTCAATATATTCAGCATTGACTCCATAAATGTGTTGATTGTTGTGATGACTCATTGCGGTGTCTATTTTGTGTTTTTGTATCGTTAAAGTTTATAT
Organism: uncultured Gammaproteobacteria bacterium; assembly: GCA_963926275.1. Lineage (GTDB taxonomy): Bacteria > Pseudomonadota > Gammaproteobacteria > UBA4575 > UBA4575 > UBA1858. The sequence goes on from CAWUWP010000021.1 coordinate 8,257, forward strand.
TTTTAGCTAAATAGAAAGCAAGCTATACAAACAAAATACAAAATAGCTACATGGTGTGTGTAGGCCTATCTGCCTGCAACGCACCACCTAACAGTGCTTCTATTTTTGTTTGTGTCTCGCCACTATCTTGGTTACTAAATTGGACACCAATACCGGTGGTTCTGTTCCCTTGAGAACCTTCAGGTGTTATCCATATGACCTGACCTGCCACTGGAATCCTTTCACTCTCTTCCATTAATGTCAGCAACATGAACACTTCTTCACCCAAGTTAAACTTCTTACTGGTGGGAATAAATAAGCCACCATTTTTCACAAATGGAATATACGAGGCGTATAGCGAGCCTTTGTCTTTAATCGCAAGCGAAATAATTCCTCTTCCACCATTTGCCATTTGCCATATGTCTATTCTCTTTCTATCTCGTTAATTCATACTGAGTGTTTAATCGCCAACTTATGGCTACGAATCAATAATGATTCTGCAAATAAGCGTCGATTCAGGCTTTTATCAAAAATCTTTTTACGCTCTAGCACCAACTCCCAGAACTCTAATAGCAAAGGTACTTGCATACGTGGCGCTAAAGCAAGCAATGGCCGATAAAAGTCGGGATTTTCGAGCGTTATGGGGTTTTCTGCCCCTTTTATCCTCAATAAATCAACAATAACGGCTTGAATCCACTGCAAACATAGCAAGAATGGGACCGCTTCAATTCTTGCGGCAATGCCTAAAGGATCAGAATCAGCTTCGAACACTTCCAGAAAGCCTTGTATCACCGATATACGCTGATCGAGCAACTCAGTTTGATGATATTGCATCGCTTGTAACGGAGCGCCCTGAGCGACCCTGAGTAACGCTTCCCATTCAACATCACCAGACTCACTATTCAGCCAATCAAGTGATTGTGATTGTGACGGCGAGTGAAAAGGTAAAAATTGGCAACGACTACGTATGGTCGCGGGCAGTTTAAGGGGTGCGCTGGTCACCAAGATAATGATCGTCTCTTCTGGCGGTTCTTCCAACGTCTTAAGTAAGGCATTAGCGGCGTTAGTGTTCATACAGTCCGCATATTCAATCAGCGCGATTTTTTTAGCCTCAAAATGTCGAGTGAGGTGCAATTTGCTGATCAATTCACGAATCACATCTATTGTGATGTTATTTTTATCTTCATCGGGTACCACATGCACAAAATCTGGATAGGTACTCGCCTCCATCAGCAAGCAATGCTTGCATTGACCGCAGGCAGTGCCTGTCTCGTCTGGCTGACTACACAATATTGCGTTAGTTAGGCTTCTAGCAAAATGATGTTTGCCCACGCCTTCGGGGCCACTTAATAGAATCGCATGGGGCAAAGAATCTGAACTCATCATACGTAAAAATGAGCTCCATTGTTCATGCTGCCAGGGATATAAATGATTATTCATTCAACAACTCATCAAGTTGAATCTGAATGGCCGCTTGCACTTGTTTGATCGAACAGGTTGCATCAATAGTCGCCACACGATGAGAATATTTATCTGCGATAGCGAGATAACCTTCTCTAACTTTTTTATAGAAATCGATCTTCTCATTTTCAAAGCGATCTTTATTACCACGTTTAGTGACCCGATCCATACTAACCTCTAATGTCACATCTAGTAACAAGGTTAAATCTGGCACCAACTTTCCTATCGAGAAATCTTTGAGTGCATCAATACGCTTTAAGTCAATGTTGCGTCCGTAACCTTGATAAGCATAGGTAGCATCATAAAATCGATCGCTTACAACCCACTTCCCCGAATTCAATGCGGGCTCAATCACGGTTCTCACATGTTCAACACGTGCGGCAAACATCAGTAATAGCTCAGTATCCATGTGCATACCAGGCAAACTATTATCCAATAAAAGATTGCGGATTTTTTCACCCACTAAAGTACCACCAGGCTCTCTGGTGCTGACTATTTCTTTATTATTAGTGTGCAAATAATCAATCACAAAATCTAATTGGGTACTTTTACCCGAACCCTCAATACCCTCTAAACTGATAAAGCGGCCTTTCACATTTATCTCTTTAACTGATACTTGCGTACGGCAGCAAGATGTTGATCATAAGTTTTGGAAAAGTAATGAGTGCCATCGTTTTTTGATACGAAAAAAAAGTCACCGGTAATCTCAGGATGCAATACTGCACGAATGGCGGCCTTTCCAACCAAGGCAATCGGTGAAGGCGGTAACCCTCGTCGCGTGTATGTATTGTAAGGGTTATCTGTGTGCAAATGCTTGCGCGTTATATTCCCATCAAATGAATTGCCTAATCCATAAATGACAGTCGGGTCAGTTTGTAGGGGCATGTTTATTTTAAGACGCGAGATAAATACTCCTGCAATCACTGGGCGCTCAGACTCAACAGAGGTTTCCTTTTCAACAATTGAAGCAAGAATCAATGCTTCATACGGACTAGACACAAAAGAATTTTCGCTTCGATTTGGCCATTCCTGGTCGAGAAAATCGCGCAATAATTTGTGACTTTGACGAATGACATCGATGTCTTTGGTACCGGCAGTGAACGTATAAGTATCAGGGAAAAACAAACCTTCCAGGCTAGCTTGTTTGATTTTTAGCTGACCCTTGATTTCTTCAACATCATCTATCACTCGAGTGATTTTTGGATGATCTTGTAACTGCTGGAAAAAATCCTGAAATCGCTTACCTTCAATCACTGTCAGCTTATATTGCAAAGTATTCCCCTGCACAAGATCATCAAGTATCTGCGCAGGTGATTGCGTGAGGTTGAATCTATATTCGCCAGACTTTATTCTCTGAGTCTTCTCCTCATACATTGCAAGCAACTTCAAGTACAACGGATGAGAGATGAATCCTGCCTCAACAAGACGTTGATTAACTTGATTGAAAGTCGCACCTTGATCAACAACAATCTCAACAACATCCACTTTATCACTAATAGGATTATTCACATAACGATCAATTTTATGTGCGAATACACTCACGCCAACAATCGCTGATATCACTAAAAATGAAAATACCTTAAACATCATTTAGATTGGATATAATTTTGTCAACGATGAGTTAGCTTCTCGCATGATGCGAGTTACTTCTTCACTAACCGGATAATTTTTATCCTCAAACTTCGTCACTGGCCAAATCCCCACGACACTATTACAGACGAATATTGATTGTGCATTTTGCAACTCAGAAAGCTGGATATCTTTTTCAACACACTCAATCTCTGCATGATAACTATTGCGTATTATCCATTGACGCATGACGCCCAGTATTCCGTTGTTGTCTAACTTTGGCGTTATCCATTGTTGATTTGATTCAATGAAAATATTTGACATGGTACCTTCAACCACACGACCATCATTAGCAAACATCACACCTTCTTGAAATTCATTATCCCATTCGCTGCGGGCCATCACTTGATCCAGGCGATTCAAATGTTTAATCCCTGCTAGCGGCTTATTATCAGGCAAGCTATATTCACATTTTGTTAATTGAATGCCTTGACGATAATAATCGACAGGAATGTTTGGTAACTCATCACGATAAACAATGCGTGTACTTGCGTTATCTTGGTTATCGTAAGAATAACCACGCCCACGTACACCTCGCGTAATGATCACCTTCACAACGCAATCATCTTGTTTGGCGACTTCTCGAATATCTGCCAGTATGGCTGGCAGTTCTTGTTTCGCTAAACCTAAGCGTTTACAACCATTTTCTAAGCGCTGTGTATGGCCAGCTAATAAAACAGGCCTTCCCGCCTCACACAAAATAGTTTCAAACACACCATCACCGTATAGCAAACCTCTATCGGTAATTGAAATAGCATCACTGGGTAGTCCGTTAACCAACATATCATTACACCTGCTTTAATTTATTTAACATCATATTATTGATATGGGATGTTAATGTAATCAGGCATACGAGTCGATATATTGCTGACAATTGATGTCAGCAATACAGACTAAAATTAGTTTAATTAACGCGCCGAACTGTCTATAACAGCGGCTAGATTTTCTTAAATACAAGCGTACCGTTAGTGCCACCAAATCCGAAAGAATTTGAAATAGCGACATCAATTGATACATCACGCGCCTGATTAGGCACGTAATCCAAATCACAATCAGGATCTGGTGTTGTGTAGTTAATGGTTGGCGGCACCACTTGGTTATGAAGTGCTTTCACTGCGAACAGAGCTTCTACTCCGCCTGCTGCACCCAGCAAGTGACCTGTCATTGATTTAGTTGAACTGATGGGCACTTTGTATGCGTGATCACCTAACGCAGCTTTTAAACCGTCTGTTTCAGCGATATCGCCTGCAGGCGTTGAGGTCCCGTGAGCATTCACGTATCCCACAGCATCAGGGTTAAGACCGGCATCGTTAAATGCGTTTCTCATACACTTAGCCGCACCGACTCCGCCGGCTGCCGGTTGAGTCATATGATGCGCATCACTGCTCATTCCATAACCAACCAATTCACAGTATATTCTCGCACCGCGTGCTTTTGCTGTTTCATACTCTTCTAAAACAAGCACACCTGCGCCGTCTCCAAGTACAAATCCATCACGTTCTTTGTCCCATGGTCGACTAGCAGTCGTTGGATCATCGTTATGAGATGAACACAATGCTCTGGCTGCTGCAAACCCACCAATACCTAAATGGCAGGTGGCCATTTCAGCACCACCCGCTATCATCACATCAACATCACCATACTGAATCAGTCGTGCTGCATCTCCAATACTATGGGTTCCAGTCGCACATGCAGACACTAATGAATAGTTAGGTCCACGCAGGCCGTACATAATGGACAGGTTGCCCGACACCATGTTGACAATATTAGAAGGAACGAAGAAAGGAGAAATCTTTCTTGGTCCATTTTTCATAAAGCCGGCATAGCTTTTTTCAATACCGGGTAATCCACCGATACCTGAACCAATAGAAACACCAATTCGATCTGCATTTTCTTCGGTAATTTCCAAGCCAGCATCTTTAATCGCTTGTGCACCTGCGCCGATTCCATAATGGATAAACGGATCCATTTTTTTCTGATCTTTCTTAGGAATATAGTCATCAGCATTAAAGCCTTGAACTGCTCCTGAGATTTGCACAGTAAATTCTGACGCATCAAACACATCAATTTTTGAAATGCCGCTTTTGCCAGCACAAATATTTTGCCAAGCAATGTCTACCGTAGATCCCACCGGAGAAACAATGCCTAGACCTGTTACGACTACTCTTCTAGAAGACACGGATGTGATATTTATAAAGTATTTGAGGTTTATCTATAGCTACTAATTATGTAACCGCTTACTTATGCGCGTTTACGTAATCAATCGCCAACTTAACTGTTGTGATTTTTTCTGCTTCTTCATCAGGAATCTCACATTCGAATTCTTCTTCTAGCGCCATAACTAACTCTACAGTGTCTAGAGAATCAGCACCTAAGTCGTCAACAAAAGAAGCAGCATCTTTCACTTCTTCTTCACTTACGCCAAGTTGTTCTACAACGATTTGTTTAACTCGTTCTTTAATATTGCTCATCTAATAAAATCCTCAAAAAGATATAATTTGTGTGGGAGGAGAAGGGTCGTCATTGTAGTGAAAAGTTTATTCGCAATCTAGTCATTAATGAGGTTTATATTTTAACTCTCATAAACCACGATATTATATATTATTCTCAATATATAACAATTAGTTACAGAACAATCTTAATACAACAATTGAGGCTAAACTGAACACCTACTCCATATGTAAGCCACCATTAACATGCATGGTTTGCCCTGTAATATAGGCAGAATCATCAGATGCTAGGAATTTTACCACCTTAGCAATATCCTCTACACCACCTAATTTACCCATGGGTACACTGGCTAGAATCTGTGTTTTTTGAGCATCGCTAAGCTCAGC
>CAWUWP010000022.1:0-11156 GCA_963926275.1 uncultured Gammaproteobacteria bacterium
TAATCAAAGTGGTGCCAGCTACAACAATGCTAAATTGTAATTAGTAGCGGGTGATGTCAATCGTGTTAATCAACCTCGTGCCCCCCAGCATAGAGACGTGAGAATGATGAAATCTATGGTGGCGGAAAGTGTGGCCGAGATGGCAGAAGAAAGTTTGTTTGAATATCACTTGTATACACTTGGTCATAAGACTGATGTGTTGCAGAATCAAATAAAACAAGTTGCCTTATTGTCAGCAAGCCGAGTGCCGGTTAAAAAAGAATTTTTACTTCGAGGTAATCAACATTACTACTACAACAAGTATGGTGTGATCGCTGATAAGTTAAAAGTGGGTGTGTTTGTCGAGTTTAAAAACGAAAAGAAAAATGATCTAGGCATTGCTTTACCAAAAGGTATTGTTCGAGTTTATAAAGATAACTCTTCAGGTAACGCACAGTTTATTGGTGAGGATCGTATTGATCACACACCTAAAGATGAAACTATCCGCTTAAAAATGGGCGATGCCTTTGATGTCACCGCTAACAAAAAGCAAACAAGCTATAATAAAGAATCTGCTTGCGGCAAATATAAGCAGGCAGCCAGTTCTAGTTATGAAATAGAAATTTATAACGCCAAAGACGAAGATGTCATTGTGGAAGTGTTAGAGCCGGTTCCTGGCGACTGGAAAATGATTGAAAATAATTTGGACCATGAGAAAGTGAATGCACACACGGCTCAATGGTTGGTTAAAGTACCTGCTGAAAAGCGTGTTACTTTGAGTTACAAAGTACTAGTTAGATACTAGCCATAATATTGAAAATATTACTGTCGTAACGTTGAGTTGATTGCTACCGTCATTCTTGCGTAGGCGGGAATCTAGCGTTACATCATGCTTGCACCATTTTATGGTTCTCAAAACCGCTTGAATTGTTGTTTTAGTTAGTGTGTTTGATGCTGCATGGATTCCCGCCTACGCGGGAATCTAGCGTTATGTCATGCTTGCACAATTCTATAGTTCTCACGACCGCTTGAATTGTTGTTTTAGTCAGTGTGTTTGATACTGCATGGATTCGCGCCTACGCGGGAACGACGATTTGCTAAGCTACGTGATCACTTACACGGGAATGACAATTTTCTAGGCTAGGTCTCCACTTTAAGGGGAGCGACGATTCTCAGCAGGATAACCACATTAACTAGCAATGACACATAATCAACTATTGTCTTAAATGAAAACGTCTCGACTATTAGATTGGCTGGCATTACTGGCTCTTGTTGCGATGTTTGGCTCAGCGTTTTTACTGACAAAAATTGCAGTGCAAGAAATCCCTCCGCTCATGGTGGTGGCAGGTCGAATAGTCATTGGTGCTATTTTGCTGTTAGTGATTGCTTATGCGCAAGGTGACCGCCTCTCTACATTAAAACCTTATTGGCCCATATTGCTTGCGTTAGCATTGACTGGAAACTGCATTCCTTTCTTTGTGATTACTTGGGGCCAGCAGTATGTTGATAGTAGCTTGGCTGGAATTCTGATGGCGATGATGCCTTTAACTACTGTTGTGCTGGCACATTTTTTTGTGGCAGGTGAACATATCACTAGAAATAAAGTGATAGGATTTTTGCTTGGTTTTGCAGGCGTGGTGATTTTAATGCAACCTGAGCTAACCGTTTCAACACAATTAAATTGGTTGCACTTATCTGCCATGTTAATGATTTTAACGGGGGCAATTAGCTACGCGGCGAATTCTGTCATTGCTCATTCCTTGCCTAAAATTAGCTTGCCATTAATTTCTGCCGGGGTGTTGCTGGCATCATCAATAGTGATTATTCCTATCTCTCTGTGGCAAGGTTTTGAATGGGTGGCTGATACTTCAGCACGCGCTATGTGGTCAGTCATTCTGTTGGGTATATTCCCGAGTGGACTGGCAACAATAATTTACTTCAGTGTGATTAGACAGGCAGGCCCTGCATTCCTTTCTCAAATTAATTATTTAATTCCGGTATGGGCAGTGTTGTTAGGAGTAGTCTTTGCAGGAGAAAAATTGACGATTAACGCAGTGATTGCATTAGTGGTTATTCTTGTTGGTATTGCTATTGCACAGAAAAACCGATCAGCGACAGCAGAGTCTATTTATCACGACTAAGTTTAATCGAAGTGAGTCGGCAGTCCTCCGACACGCACGTAAATTAAACAGCCTTGTTTAGAGTGAGGCTTGTGTTTGCTTAAGTGTGGACTGCGAATCCATGAACCCGTTGGGTAACAGCCAAGGTCATCTTCAAAGGTACCTTCCAGTACTAATATCTCTTCACCGCCTGGGTGAGTATGTTCCGGGAAATAAGTATCCGCTTGCCAGCGTACCAACGCCATGTTCTCTGGATATTGTGGTTGAGTGTACAGAGGTAAAATCGTTAGACCTTCCACCATGCCCTGACGCCACTCTTTATCATGCATGTTGATGACTAGCTGTTTACGTTCGTCGCCGTCGTACTGGCGTAATCTCACAAACAGAGTGCAACCGATATCAGAATAGGGTGCATGCTCGGTGCCCTCTGGATTTAATAAGTAGGTGCCGGCTGGATATCGGCCATGGTCATCACAAAATTCACCGTCTAAAACAAATATTTCCTCGCCTTGAGGATGCGGGTGAGTGCGAAATTTTCCGCCGGCTTCATATTTTACGATACTAGTGACAGGGCCAAATTCTCCCCCTTCTCGATACAAGGGTTTGCGCCAGACTGTCCCGCTTGGGCTGGCTTCCCATGGCATTTGCGCAGTATCAACTACTATCTGTTGACTGAGATCGGCATTAATGTCGCTGGCTTGTTTCATTATTTAAAAGTGTTTATTCGTACACAGCTATTTCTAAGGCATCTAGATCTATCGCGTTACGACTGAAGCCTACAAGTTCATTTTTAGTGTTATATAAAAGTTGTGAAGGCACGCCTATTAACTTTGATTGGGTGATGTCTTGGTACAGTTCATCACTTTGATCAAAGTTTGTCAGCACATGTGTGTAATTTAAATTGCGTGAATCAATTTGGCTGAGAGCTTTTTGTTTTGCTTCTAATCCATCAGTAACAACACCGACAATCGTTAAATTAATGGATGGATTGTCTTTAATGAATTCAGCTAGTTTTTCAAAGTCTTTTTTACAGATAGAGCAATAAGTCGCCCAAAACATGACTAATTCCCAACGTCCTTCTTGTAGTTCTGCTAATACTGTCTCTTTTATAGCACCTTGAGGTTCCAACACTTTGGTGATTGATTGTGTGGGAGTGGAAACAGTTTGTGTCCCATTACTCTTTGGCGCACTTGCATCTTGTTGATCAGAGCATCCATGTAGACCAATAAGAAGCATTGCAATGAAAATTGCTGAAAATAGTTTCATGATTATTTTTATCGTGATGGTTGATTAAAGACTAGTCCATGATTATACCGAGAGTATTACAAGGCCTGATTTAATTAGTGGTTGGGTTATACTTTGACCATAAACAATAACAGGTTTTGGAGGCTTTATGGCGACTACACGTGTGCAAAAAATATTGGATGAAGTGGGTTCGTTAGCATTCCCTGGTGTATATGACACACTTTCCGCAAAAATCGCTGAAAAAGTAGGTTTCCCCATGGCGTTTGTTTCTGGTTATTCTTTAGCGGCTTCTACCATCGGTGAACCTGATTTTGGCTTGTTAACTCAAACTGAAGTGGTGGATCGTGCTCGACATATATGTGGCAGTGTGGATATTCCTATTATCGTTGATGCCGATACTGGCTATGGTAATCCATTGAATGTATATCGCACGGTTAAAGATTTGATCGCTGCGGGTGCAGCAGGATGCTTTTTAGAAGATCAAGTATGGCCGAAGAAATGTGGTCATATGCGCAACAAAAAAGTAATCGAACGTGAACAGTATTTGCAGAAAATTGCAGCGGCAGTTGAGGCGCGCGGAGATGCAGACTTTTTTATTGTCGCACGTACTGATGCAGAAGCCGTATTAGGATTAGATGAAGCAATCACAAGAGTAGAAGCTGCGCGTGCGTTGGGAGCAGATGCAAGTTTTGTTGAAGCGCCTGGTTCGATAGAACAATTAAAAGAAATCGGTAAACGTGTGCCTAAGCCAATGGTTGCCAATATGATTGAAGGTGGCAAAACGCCAGTGCTGCCTAAAGAGGAGCTGGCTGAAATGGGCTTTCAGTTGATCTTGTATCCGTTGACAGGATTGTATGCGGCGGCTGCCAGCATGAGAGATTTTTACCAAAAGCTAAGTGATGATGGCACCACACTGGGTAAAGAGGGTGAGTTAATGCAATTTGCCGAATTTAATGATTTAATCGGTGTAGAAGAGAAATATCGATTATCAGAAAAATTCGGAGAATAGTTTTTATTGAATAGCTACAAAAGCGTTGTCCAAATATAAAAAATAATTGTTGCATAAAGTGCAAATGACGTTGGGTCAATTAGATCCCAATGTTCGTCATAAAATGCTCTCATATATATTCTCCTGAAGTGGTTAAGTGACGATGTATTAAATTGATTGATACAGCATTCGATGTGATTGCCTGGGGATAGTTCACAGAATTAAACTATTTGGATTTAGCGGTAGAAAAATCATCCCCAACGGTCACTTGGGGATGATTCGTTGAGCAGCTAAAATACGGATAGCCACCATCCAAATGTACTGCATGCTCCTAACGTGTATAAAGTAGGGTCAATAAGGGTCCAAAAATTTTCATATAGCTTTTTAATCACGGTGTTCCCTTCTCGTTTTGAAAATCAAAAAAATTCAATGTCTATATTTTGAAAAGCAACCGTTGCACCAACTTTATTCGTCTGAAAAAAGTTGATAAATGGTGGTTTTTAGTGATCTTGAAAAAAAGAACGTACCAAACCCTAGCAGTTTGATTATAAAAGTGAGTGTTTGTCGTGCATTATTGGATAATGCACATAGTCGAGTGTTTATTATTGAGCAGATGAACCAGGGGAGGCTAGCACTAGTGTCCAGTAAACTCGGTAATCAGATAAATTGTTGCGTGTGCAGGCTAAAGCTATTTCAGTGTGCGCATTATTCATTAAGTTATGACAGTGCCCAGCGTTTGCTATCCACTGATCAATAGTTTGTTCGGGCGTGTTTGAGCCACCTGCAATATTTTCAGCAACAGTCTTCCAGTCATAGCCATTATTTGAGACGCGATCACTTGCAATCAGACCTAGTGACCCCTTGTGGTTAAAGAAATCATTATTTGCCATGTCATCAGAATGAGAAACAGCAGCGACTGATAATTGTTTATTCCATTTTATTGCGGGTGCTGCAGGATAAGATTTGTTTCCGCACATGCGTGGTTGAGCACGCAGCACGTTAATATAGTTAACAACACGCTGGACCCTTAATTTATTGAATTCGCATTCGCTAGTTTTGGCTGGCGCTTTAAAAACAGGTGCGCTAGCAATTTTTTTGCGATTGATATAGTCAGAGACGCCGCATCCACTGACTGTTAGTGATATTAATAAGGTGATTGATGCGTTGAATATGATTTTGGGGTTCATCACTATATCTATTAGTCGTCGGGGTACAGTTTATAACAAGCTGATTGAATGTATCGGGCGCCAAGTTCTGTGTGCACTCGTTTGCCATATTTTAATGCGCAAGCACTGGCTGTCTTAGGCCCAAACCAGGGGGTCTTTTCAGTGATAAAAATTCTGTCATGGAATGCAAATTTGTCTTTACACGAAGAGATGACTTCTTCTGCGATGGTATCGCTTTGCACGTCCTGCATATCATCTAACAAACATTCCCAATAATTATCCTGACTGAACCAGCCAGCATGCGCTACACAAGCATTGCTTAGCAATATGATGGCCGCGACTAGTGTTTTCTTCATAATATCATCAACACGCAAAAACATATTCGCTAATGAACAAAGCCAGCACTTTTGTGATTCTTGCCAAGCAGATTAATTTTACGCGCTATATTGAAATGCTGAGGCGAGTCCAACAGTATTGGAATGCGTATGATCTGTACTATTACTGCGGTACCAAGTTTTCTTGGATTTGGCGATACTCAATGTATTGCCGGGAGCAATGCCAAGCGGGTGATTACTGACAGTGACATCACCGCCATCTTCGCCATCAATGGTGTACATTTCATTTTCGCCGACTTTGCCTATTTTTAAATGGCGTTTTTTACCTTCAATGATAAATTCTATGGGTGCTTGCTCCACAGTTTTTACTTCGCTAATCAGTCCTGCAATGACGGAAAGGTGTCCGCCATGTTTGCCACTCCATAATTCAGTGATGGCCATTGCCTGCATTTCAGTTGCATCATCATCAATGTACAAATTAATTTTCCATCCGCCATCCGTTAACATGCCGGGTGCTTCAAGGTATACCGCGACCTTGATACCATCAAGTTTGACCTCACCTAAGTTGCCTTTTTCGATTTTCCAACCCACTAGCGCATGACAGTAACCTTTGGTTGGGGGCATTAGAAAAATGCACGGACATACTAAGTCACAATTACATGATTCAAAATAATTTCCTTCAAGACTCCAATTGTTAGCCATCAATACTTCCTTTAGGTGATTTTTTGTGTCGTCGTTGTTCAATAGTATACTCAGCAGCCTATGAAATACAAATCTTCTAAGTGGTTGTTATTATTATAACTATCACGCCATGCACTTAATTTTTAAGTATTATTTATGACTGATAAAGCAATAAAACTAAATTATTTTAGCCGCGATCATTTGATTGTGTATAGCGCCATGTTGGCGCTTTGTGTCACCGCCTGGGGTTATATGGCCTATATGGGGTGGGCGATGCAAAATATGGATGTCGTTGACATGTGGATGCCGCCTCACTCTGACACTCAGCCTTGGCAACTATATGATTACTGGATGCTGTTTTTTATGTGGGTTGTCATGATGATTGCAATGATGACACCTTCAGTATTACCTATGGTTTCATTGTATGTGACTGTCACCAATAGCAAAAAATCAAAAGGCCAAGCTTATACGCCAACGATGATATTTCTAAGCGGTTACTTAATTGCGTGGACCTTGTTCAGTGTTGCGATTTCAATAGCGCAGTATCCTCTGCATGTCGCGGGTTTGCTGAATCCTATGATGGACAGTCGAAGCTATTTATTGAGTGGAAGTATTTTAGTGTTAGCGGGTATCTATCAATGGACCCCCTGGAAAAATGCATGCTTAGACCAATGTCGAAGTCCATTAAATTATCTAATGACAAGTTGGCGAGAAGGTGACGCTGGTGCCATTCGTATGGGCATACATCATGGCGTTTATTGTGTCGGATGTTGTTGGGCATTAATGGCTGTGATGTTTTCTGTTGGGGTGATGAATGTCATGTGGATGCTAGTGATTGCATTTTTTGTATTAGCAGAAAAAATTTCACCGCTATCGTCTAAATACATAAGGATTATTTCTGGACTAGGGCTGGTTTTTTGGGGTAGCTATTGGTTATCTTTATACCCTTAGTAGCTTGACGACTTTGATTCTTCACTAATAGATAGTCTCTTACTATTATCTATATTTATTGTTAGGTTTGACGTGAGATAGAATATCTATAACGATGTTTGGAATAAACAAAAAATATTGATACATTAGTGTTAATGATGAATTCACTGTTGTAAGAACCAAATGAAATTAAAATGATAAAAGTTAAAAATAGTGCTATTCACGGTAAGGGTTTATTTAGCGCGAAAAAAATTCGTAAAGATACTGTGATTGGCCAATGCAAAATTAAAAAAACTAAAGAATCCAAATCAGATATGTATACATTATGGGTAGAAGATAAGCCTTATAGTGTGAAATGCGACTTACGTTTTATTAACCACTCGAGTAAACCCAATGTTGCTTACTATGATGACTTTTCCGTTGTCGCGCTAAAAAACATCAAGAAAGGTGAAGAATTACTACATAATTATGGTTGGGATGAATGACGCTTTGTGTTGGCTAAGCTAGAAGCCAATCACTGGTTTAATAACTAAAAATGTAAATGCAGTTATCAGCCCCACACCAATAATATTTAACCACAATCCGGCTTTGCACATTTCAGGAATGGTGATGTGTCCCGAGCCAAATACGATGGCATTGGGCGGTGTTGCTATCGGCATCATGAAAGCAAAACTAGCGGCGATAGTTGCTGGGAATATTAATAAGTAAGGGTGGATTCCTGCACCAATTCCAATGCCGGCAAGAATCGGGACAAATGTTGCAGTGGTCGCTGTGTTTGACGTTAATTCGGTTAAGAAAATAATGCTAGCGCAAATAATTAATACAAATAACACTTCTGGAATGTTTTGAAGAAATAGCGCTTGTGACGCAATGTATTCGTCAACACCATTAGTTCTAATGGCTTTAGCCAACGTTAGACCACCGCCAAACAAAATAAATATTCCCCAAGGCAGTTTTTTAGCAGTTGGCCAATCTAATACAAATACTCTCTGCTTGAAGTTGACGGGAATAATGAATAAAAACATTGCCGCCAGCATTGCGATGCCCGGGTCACTAAGCTGATATAGCGGTTGAATAGCTTGTTGATTAATAGTGATAGTGAGGTTTTGCAGTAAGGGTCTAGTGATCCAAATAATGACGGTTGCTGCGAAAACGAAAATGGTGATTTTCTGTCCGCGATCCATTTTTTGTTGTTGATCTGTAAATGTGCCTGATTGCTGATTGAGTGCTTCGGCTTTGAATGGGAATACCAATTTGGTTAACACCAACCATATGATAGGTAAGAAAATAATGGCTAAGGGTGCGGCAAAGGATAGCCACTGGATAAAGCTAATCTCTAGTTGGTATTCACGGCTGATGCTTTCTTCAAGGAAGCTGACTAAGAATAGATTGGGTGCAGTGCCAATTAATGTCATTGTACCGCCGACTGACGCTGAGTAAGCGATCCCCAGCATCATGCAGCGGGCAAAGTTGTGCTGGCTAAGGTTGGCAAAGCTGCGTTGCTGCTGACTAGTATAAAAAGCAATCACACTTAAACCGATCGGCAGCATCACAGCGGTAGCGGCGGTATTTGAAATGAAAGCGCTGAGTAGTGCGGATGACAACATGAATCCGGCAATCAACATAAAAGGGTTCTTGCCGACAATAGCGAGCACCGTATTGGCTAATCTATGATCTAATTTCCAACGCTGCATGGCTAGCGCGATCAGAAATCCCCCCATAAACAAGAAAATCAGGTGAGATGCGTATGGGGCGGTGGTGGCCTTGATATCGGCAATGTCCAATAACGGAAACATGGCAATGGGAAGTAAGGCGGTCGCGCTAATATCAATGGCTTCAGAAAGCCACCAAATTGCCATCCATACTGTCATGCAAAGTGTTGTTTTTGCTGAGAAAGTGAGTGGAATTAACGCTTTATGGATATCGACAAATTGGTCAGGTAAGGCAAAGTATAGGCATAACGCGGCTAAAGGGCCGGCGAAGAATCCAATGCGTTGAACAGCAAATTGCATAAGCAAGTTTAATCCCGCTAATTGATTAGAAATGAATAGTACATATGACTGAATTGAACGACCAATACAATCGAAGCATGAGAGATCTGCGTATCTCGGTGACTGATCGATGTAATTTCCGCTGCACTTATTGCATGCCGAAGCAGGTGTTTAATTCGAAGTATCAATTCTTAGTACGTGATGATTTGTTGTCATTTGAAGAAATAACGCGACTAGCAAAAGTATTCGTTAATAATGGTGTGCGCAAATTGCGCTTAACCGGGGGTGAACCCTTGTTGCGCAAAAATCTTGATGTGTTAATAACTGAATTAAGTGCTATTCCTAATGTTGAAGATATTGCCTTAACGACTAATGCATCTTTGCTTACCTTAGATAAAGCTAAACAATTGAAAAGTGCGGGCTTGCATCGCATTACAGTGAGTTTAGATGCGATTAATCAAGATACCTTCATGAAGATGAATGATATGAAGGTGTCTGTACAAAAAGTATTAGATGGTATCGATAACGCACGCAGTGCTGGCTTTAAGTCAGTTAAAGTTAATATGGTTGTGCAGAAGGATGTTAATGAAGAAGATATTTTGCCAATGGCAGAATATTTTAAAGGAACGGATAATATTTTACGTTTCATTGAGTTTATGGATGTTGGTAATACCAATGGCTGGAATATGCAGCAAGTCGTTTCCGGTCAAGAAATTGTTGATCGCATTCAACAAAAGTTTCCAATGCAGCCCACTGACCCAAATTACAAAGGTGAAGTTGCTAAACGCTGGCGCTATGAAGATGGCAGCGGTGAAATAGGCGTGATTACTTCGGTGACACAAGCATTTTGCGGTGATTGTAATCGTCTGCGACTGTCTGCTGCAGGAAGTATTTATACGTGTTTGTTTGCCTCACAAGGAATGGACCTGCGTCGTCTATTGCGTGAAGGTGCATCAGATGAGTTTATAAATGAAGTGATTGCCAATACCTGGAAAGATCGCACTGATCGATATTCAGAGCTAAGGGGTAAAGATAAGCATGTCATACATAAAGTAGAAATGTCCTATATCGGTGGTTGATCAAGCCTCTTTTTATGAGCGTATTGGTGGTCAAGTAGCAATCGTTAAGTTAGCTAATCAGTTCTATGATGTTATGCAGCGAGATGCAGTTGCTAATCACGTGCTAAATCTACATCCGGATAACTTAACTAGATCTCGCAAACGATTAGCCAATTTTATTTGTGAGTGGTTCGGTGGGCCAAAGTTGTTTGGTGAGCTATACGTTAATCCTGAATGGCTTAAGCTGCGACATAAACACTTGAATATTGGGCTCAAAGAGCGCGATCAATGGATGCATTGCATGACCACAGCGATGCGCGAATTAAACTATGATTCTCAGCTAAAGAAAGACCTCACAAAAACATTCTTTGAGGTTGCTGGGTTTATGCGTACACGCGTTTAAACTACCTTTCTAGAAGACGTGGGATTAACTCAACTAAATTACATGGGCGATGACGATAATCCAATTGCTGGTTAATTAATTTATCCCAGGCGTCTGCGCACGCACCAGAAGAGCCAGGTAAGCAGAAGATATAAGTCCCATTAGCCACACCTGCGGTGGCGCGAGATTGCAATGTTGATGTTGCAATAGATTCAAATGACAACACTCTAAACATTTCTCCAAAGCCTTCTATCTCTTTGTCGAGTAATGGTTTCACTGCT
>CAWUWP010000023.1:0-5271 GCA_963926275.1 uncultured Gammaproteobacteria bacterium
CTTTGATGAAAATGATAAGCCACTTTCAGCTGACGTCGAACCATCGAAAGCCGCATACACAATTTATAATATTAAGATTCAGCCAGGCATTCAATATCAACCACACGCCGCCTTTGCAAAAGACCCACAAGGGGATTATTACTATCATTCTTTAGCTGAAGAAGATTTGGAAGACGTGAATATATTGGCTGATTTTGAGCAACAGTCATCGAGACAATTGACTGCGCAAGATTATGTTTATCAAATTAAACGGCTAGCCCACCCAAACTTGCACTCTCCACTGGCAGGATTATTGGGGAACTACATTGAAGGCTTTACTGAGTATCGTGAAAAAGTGCTGGCCAATATTGAAGATAAAAACACTTGGTTGGATTTACGAACACTTTCTATGCAAGGCGTGACCGTTTTAGATTCGCATCATTTTAGTATTAAAGTTAAAGGTGTGTACCCACAATTCATCTACTGGTTAAACATGCCATTTTTTGCACCGATTCCTTGGGAAGCCGATAAATTTTATTCTCAAGTGGGTATGAAAGAACGCAATATTTCATTTGACTGGTACCCGGTAGGTACTGGGCCTTATATGTTGACTGAAAATAATCCTAATTTGCGAATGGTGTTAGAGAGAAATCCTAACTTCCATGGTGAGAAATATCCTAGCGAAGGTGAGCCAGAAGATTATGCGTTGGGATTGCTTGATGATGCAGGTAAAGAACTCCCTTTCGCAGATCGCATAGTGTTTAGTTTGGAAAAAGAAAGTATTCCTTATTGGAATAAATTTTTGCAAGGCTATTACGATACCTCGGGGATATCGTCAGACAGTTTCGACCAATCAGTGGAACTTAATTCTCAAGGAGAATTTGGTTTGACTGAAGAAATGGAGAAAAGAGACATTGATCTAGCCTCTGCTGTAGCGACTAGCCTGTACTACCTAGGATTCAATATGGGTGATGCTGTGATTGGTGGTAAGTCAGAACGTGCAAGATTGTTAAGGCGTGCAATATCAATTGCAGTTGATTATGACGAGTTTATTTCTATTTTTCAGAATGGTCGAGGTGTTCCAGCACAAGGACCGATACCTCCCGGTATTTTTGGTAATGAAAGTGGTGAGGCCGGCCTTAATTCTTATGTTTATAACTGGAAGAATGATCAGCCTGTTCGCAAAAGTATTGATGAAGCAAAAGAGTTAATGAAAAAGGCGCGCTACCAGAATGGTGTTGACCAAGAAACCGGTAAGCCTCTAGTATTATACTTTGATACGGTAAGTCGTGGTGCCGACACTAAAGCGTTACTTAATTGGATGATGAAGCAATTTGCTAAAATTGATATTCAATTAGTTATTCGTGGCTCTGATGCTAATCGCTTTTATGATAAGTTGGACAAAGGCACATTCCAGATTTATCAGTTAGGATGGAATGCGGACTATCCCGATCCTGAGAATTTCTTCTTTCTACTTTATGGGCCTAACTCTATAGCGCTTTCAGGTGGTCAGAATTATAGTAATTATCAAAACCAGGAATTTGATAAGCTATTTGATGTGATGAAGAACATGCCTAATGGTCCAGAACGTTTAAATATAATTCGTCAAATGAACGACATTGTACGTGTTGATGCACCCTGGATATTCTCATTTAATCCTAAGTCATATTCTCTTTATCATGATTGGTATAAAAATGTTAAACCTAATCTGATGGCGAATAACACTATGAAGTATAAGCGTGTTGATCCTGTATTACGTGCGCAGTCACGTGAGAAATGGAATCAACCCATACTATGGCCAATCTACTTTTTGATAGTCGTCTTAGTGTTAACAATAATTCCGGCAGTACGTGGTTTCTATCAGCGTGAGCGAGCGAAAGCATTATGATTGCTTATATCATTCGACGTGTTCTGTATGCATTTCCGTTGTTACTTGGCATTAACCTTCTTACATTTGTACTATTCTTTGTGGTTAATTCACCTGATGATATGGCTAAAAATCAACTTGGGCATAAACATACAACGCCACAGCAAATTGAAGACTGGAAGCGTGAGCGAGGCTATGACTTGCCTATGATCTATAATGAGCATACATCAGGGAGCGCTAAATTCACCGACACTATTTTCTATCAAAAATCTATAAAATTATTTGTGTTTGATTTTGGCAGTTCAGATAGTGGTCGCGATATTGGATACGATATCAGTAATCGTATGTGGCCTAGCTTAACCATTGCTGTGCCAAACTTGATTATTGGTCTATTGGTGACAATCACCTTTGCTTTATTGATCGCGTTTTTCCGTGCAAGCTATATAGATTATTGGGCAGTAATTATCTGTGTGGCATTAATGTCGATCTCCACGCTGTTTTATATCATTGGCGGCCAATTTGTTATTGGCAAGATGCTTAAGTTGGTGCCGATTTCAGGCTATGACACGGGCCTAGACTCGCTTAAGTTTTTAATTCTTCCGGTGGTAATTGGAATTATTGGAGGAATAGGTTCAGGGACGCGCTGGTATCGAACTATTTTCTTAGAAGAAATTGGAAAAGATTACGTGCGTACTGCGCGATCTAAAGGCATTTCTGAGCAACTTGTTTTATTTAGACATGTGTTGCGTAACGCATTAATTCCTATTCTGACAGGCGTTGTCGTGGTGCTGCCATTATTGTTTATGGGTAGCCTATTGACCGAAAACTTTTTTGGTATTCCAGGCTTGGGTAGTTACACCATCGATGCAATTAATCGCCAAGACTTTGCGATCGTGAGGTCAATGGTTTACCTCGGTTCTGTTTTATATATTATTGGTCTTATTTTGACTGACATCTCTTATACATTGGTGGATCCCAGGATTCGCTTAAGCTGATTATTGAATGATGATGCCTTTCCAGCCAACATTATTAATTACTGATGCACTTTTCTTTGTGCTAACTGCGGTCATCATAATTTTTGTGTTGATGGCAAGAAAAAGAGAGCATCTGCGGCGCCCATGGGAAAAGGTAATTAAGCGCACAACAGGTGCGGTCTCATTGGTTGTTCTGGTTTGTTACTACTCCATTGCATTGCTTGATTCCATGCATTTCAGGCCAAAGTTAGAAAATACTAAACAGTCAGAATATCAATATTCCAATGAAATACTCAGTGTGTTGGATGTGTTGATGACACCTATGCGCACTCAAGTAGAGAAGACATTCTCTGCGCCTCTTGCGACGCAATTGTTTTCTAAGGAAATGGTGCAGCAAGAAGATGGGTCTATGAAGCAAATATATCCGCGTTTGAAATATGCTGGAGCACACCTTGATGACCCATCAACACAAAGATCAAGTGATCTATTAGATATTAGTATCAAGGCAACAATCGTTGCATTATTATGTTGGGCAGGATTTTCGTTGCTGATGATATGGCGCAGTTCAAAGGCACACAGCACTCAATTTTCAAGTAGCTTTCAAGGATTTATCACGGGCAACTCAGAATATCCTTTGCGTGCTATTGCAGTGACCACAGGGCTGCTAACTATTATTATTTCTGTGTCTATGTTTATGGGTTCAAAATATCATTTGTTTGGCACAGATAAAGTGGGCCAGGATGTTTTTTATCAGGCGATCAAGAGTATACGTACAGGTATATTAATTGGCGCGCTTACAACCTTGGTTATGCTGCCTGTTGCCGTGACCTTGGGTGCGATGGCAGGATTTTTCCGTGGTTGGGTAGATGATGTTATTCAATACATTTATACCACGCTGAACTCGATACCTCATGTGTTACTAATTGCTGCCTCTGTATTATTGCTGCAAGTGTATATGGGTAATAACGCAGAAAGTTTTGACAGTTTGACTGAGCGTGCTGATTTGCGCTTACTGTTCTTATGTTTGATTTTAGGGATCACTAGTTGGACAGGTCTATGTCGATTGTTACGAGCTGAAACATTTAAGTTGCGGGAAATGGAATATATTCAAGCAGCAACAGCCTTTGGTGTGACTAAGACAAATATACTAACTAAACATATTATGCCTAATTTTATGCATATTGTTTTGATAACAGTGGTGCTTGATTTTAGTGGGCTAGTGCTTGCTGAAGCGGTGTTATCTTATATTAATATTGGTGTTGATCCAGCGACAAATAGTTGGGGGAATATGATTAACCAGGCGCGTTTAGAAATGGCGCGAGATCCCGCGGTATGGTGGTCATTGAGCGCGGCATTCATCTTTATGTTCACGCTAGTGTTATTCGCTAATCTGTTTGCAGATGTTGTTAGAGACGCTTTAGACCCTCGAATCTCTGGGGCGGAATAGCTGATATGTCATTGCTTAAAGTTAATCATTTGTGTGCTGATATAAAATTATCAGATCGAACTATTCATGCAGTAAAAGATGTTTCGTTTGAGGTTGATAGTGGTGAAACTTTTGCTTTGGTGGGTGAGTCTGGCTCAGGTAAATCTATTACGGCATTGTCTATTGCAAGACTATTACCCGATGCGGCAAAAATAACCCAAGGTGAAATTTTGTTGCAAGGTGAAAATTTACTTAACTGCAGCGAGCGCGAAATGCGCTCAATCCGTGGAAGTAAGATCTCAATGATTTTTCAAGAGCCCATGACTTCATTGAATCCCGTGATAAAAATTGGCGACCAAATTATAGAGTCTGTCATTCACCATGAAAAAATATCCAAGTCGATTGCGAGAAGTCGCTGCTTGGATTTATTGAATGCAGTAGGGTTGCCCAGTGCTAAACGCAATATGGATGAATATCCTCATCAGTTATCTGGGGGGATGCGCCAGCGAATTATGATTGCAATTGCATTGGCGGCCAATCCAGATGTATTAATTGCCGATGAACCTACCACAGCATTAGACGTGACTATTCAAGCGCAAGTATTAGAGCTGCTTAAAAAGCTACAAGAAGAATTGAAAATGGGTCTGGTATTTATTACCCATGATCTTGGTGTCGTACAACAGATTGCTGATCGTGTTGCAGTAATGCGTTATGGTGAAATTGTTGAAACTGCATCTAGCGAAGCATTTTTCGCCTCACCTCAGCATACTTATAGTCAGCAACTATTAAATGCTGTGCCGAGTATTAATAAGAGAGGCCTGCGCCTGTCAGTGGACGGAGAGCAAAGTGTTGATAGCCTGAGTTCATCGCTAGAAATGCATGAACATGATCATCCGGTATTGGAAGTTGATCGTTTGAAAGTCCACTTTCCAATTAGAAAAGGTGTTTTTAAACGCGTTGTCGGCCATGTCAAAGCAGTCAACGATGTTTCACTAAAATTGTATCCAGGCAAAACTTTAGCATTG
>CAWUWP010000024.1:0-6906 GCA_963926275.1 uncultured Gammaproteobacteria bacterium
GGTCGTGTTAAGCAGCAAATGGAAAAGAGTCAGCGCGGGTATTATCTGAACGAGCAAATGAAAGCGATTCAGAAAGAATTAGGTGAAATGGAAGATGCACCTAATGAAGTTGAAGAACTTGCACAAAAAATTGAAGAAGCAGGCATGCCAGAAGAGGCCAAAGATAAAGCTACTTCTGAATTGAATAAGCTAAAGTTAATGTCTCCAATGTCAGCAGAAGCGACAGTGGTGAGAAATTATCTTGATTGGATGGTGGGTACGCCATGGAAAAAGAAAAGCAAGATTAATCGTAATCTTAGTAATGCGGAAAACATTCTTGAAGAAGATCACTTTGGCCTAGAAAAAGTCAAAGAACGTATTCTTGAATACTTGGCTGTTCAGCAGCGAGTAAAAAAATTAAAAGGTCCAATTTTATGTCTAGTGGGGCCTCCAGGTGTGGGTAAAACTTCACTGGGTAAATCTATTGCACGTGCAACCGGCAGGAAGTACACGCGTATGTCACTAGGGGGTGTGCGTGATGAGGCTGAAATTCGCGGGCATCGTCGCACCTATATTGGTTCA
The DNA here is from genome assembly GCA_963926275.1 of uncultured Gammaproteobacteria bacterium. Classification (GTDB taxonomy): domain Bacteria; phylum Pseudomonadota; class Gammaproteobacteria; order UBA4575; family UBA4575; genus UBA1858. The sequence goes on from CAWUWP010000024.1 coordinate 562, forward strand.
CTTCCTGGCAAGATCATTCAAAATCTTTCTAAGATTGGTGTGAGAAATCCAATGTTCTTGCTAGATGAAATTGACAAGATGGCAGCAGACTTTCGTGGTGATCCTTCATCGGCGATGTTAGAGGTGCTAGATCCAGAGCAAAATAATACTTTTAGCGATCATTATCTAGAAGTTGATTTTGATCTATCGGATGTCATGTTTGTAGCAACGTCAAACAGCATGAATATTCCAGGACCCTTGTTAGATCGTATGGAAGTTATTCGTATTCCAGGTTACACGGAAGATGAAAAACTAAATATTGGCATGCGCTATTTGCTGCCTAAACAAATCAAAAACAATGGTTTGAAAGAACACGAAATAGAAATCACAAAAGAATCTGTGCAAGATATTATTCGTTACTACACCCGTGAAGCGGGTGTGCGTAATCTCGAAAGAGAGATATCTAAGATTTGCCGTAAAGTAGTCAAAGGTATCGTACTGGGTAAGGATGATCAAAAGATGATCGTGACACCTAAGAATATTGATAACTATTTAGGTGTGCGCAAATTCCGATACGGATTAGCCGACGAAAAAGATCAAATCGGTCAGGTGACAGGCTTAGCATGGACAGAAGTCGGTGGGGAATTATTAACCATCGAAGCAGAGATTGTGCATGGCAAAGGCAAGATGATGGCACCCACAGGTAATCTTGAAGATGTGATGAAAGAGTCTATTCAAGTGGCCCAAACGGTAGTGAGAAGTCGTGCAATATTATTGGGTGTCAGCCCGGAGTTTTACGATAAAGTTGATATTCATATTCACGTACCTGAAGGTGCGGTTAAAAAAGACGGACCAAGCGCCGGAGTTGGCATGACAACCGCGTTGGTATCCGCACTTACCCATATCCCTGTTCGCGCTGATGTAGCCATGACAGGTGAGATCACCTTGCGTGGAGAAGTGTTGCCTATCGGTGGACTGAAAGAGAAATTACTAGCAGCACATCGTGGAGGCATTAAAATTATCGTGATTCCAGAAGAGAATGAGAAAGATCTTGTGGAAATTCCAGATAATATTAAAGCTCAGCTTGATATTCGACCCGTCCGTTGGATTGATGAGGTACTCGAAATCGCATTAACTGAAATGCCTACTCCATTGGAAGGTGGTGAGAATTTGAGCGAGATGAAAAAGAGAATGCTAGAGGTGGGTAATAAGAAAGAAGAGGTGAGACATCACTAGTCATTTATTGACAGTGCGAATCCGATGCTGGTATAACTTCGTTTCGCATTAAAGATTGGTTATGCATGCGCATGAAGTAAAAGAATGTCTGCATTCTTTTACATTTACGGCATGCTTTCTAGTAACATAAGTCATTAGTATCTATATATCTTTGTGCTAATCAATAACGTACTAGACTTCCTATAATAATTAAATTCAGGGGTAAATTATTCAATGAATAAAACTGAGTTAACTGAAGCGGTGGCAACTGCTGCTGATCTTTCAAAAGCATCAGCAGGTAGAACGGTCGATGCAGTTATCGAAGCAATTACTGGCGCACTTAAAAGTGGTGATCAAGTAGCTATAGCTGGGTTTGGAACATTTTTAGTTCGTGATCGTGGTGCTCGCACAGGAAGAAATCCTAGGACAGGCGAGCCTATGGAAATAAAAGCGTCTAAAGTACCTGCATTTAAAGCTGGTAAGGCGTTAAAGGATGCAGTAAACTAACGCGCCTTTTGCATGGGTGCTTAGCTCAGCTGGTAGAGCATCGCCCTTACAAGGCGAGGGTCGGGGGTTCGAGCCCCTCAGCACCCACCAATAGCAAATAAGCCAAACATGGAGTGGTAGTTCAGCTGGTTAGAATATCGGCCTGTCACGCCGGGGGTCGCGGGTTCGAATCCCGTCCACTCCGCCATTTTTTGTACAAATAGAGGAAGATTTCATCTTCCTCTATCTTGTATAATATCTCTCGTTTCCATATATAAATCTAATTGAGTAAATCCTATGTTGATGCAAATTCGTGAACGAACGAGCGGAATCCTTGCTTACACAATTGTCATATTGATTACAATTCCATTCGCGTTTTGGGGAATCCAAGAATACTTTGGCGCGCCAGGCGACCAAAAAGTTGCTGAAGTGAATGGTGAAGAAATTGTTAAACGAGTGTTTGATGCACAAGTTCAGGATCAACGACGCTATCTAAAGTCTATCTTAGGTAGTTCATATGACTCGTTATACAGAGACGAGAACAAATTAAAGCAAAGTGTATTAGATACAATGATACAAAATACCTTGCTCAACGATGAAACAAACAATGCAGGCTATCGAGTTAGCGATAACAAGTTATTTGAGCGTATTCAATCAGTCCCACAGTTTCAAAATGCAGGGCGGTTTGATTCGACTAAGTACGAGCAGTTATTAGCTTCTCAGCGCAGAAGTCCCGTCGAATTTGAAAATCAATTACGTCAAGAAGAAAGTATTAATCAATATCAAGGTAGTGCGGTTTACTCAAGTTTTCTACCGGTTAAAGATAAACAAAAATATGCTGCGTTAAAACAACAAAAGCGTGATTTTGATTACTTCCTAATTGCTTCGAATTCAAATTCGGTCGATGTGACCGACAGCGATATCAGTGAATACTATCAAGCCAATAAACAATCTTTTAGAACACTCCCGCGCGTTAAGTTGGAGTACTTGGAAGTGGCACAAAAAGATATTGGTTACGCACTTCTATTTTCAGACGATGAAATTTTGTTTTCATATGAAGATGATCCTGGTCGATATCAAACACCTGAATTAAGGAAGGCTAGCCATATATTGTTAAAGCTGTCTGGAGATGCATCTGAAGATCAAGTGAATACAGCATTAAGTAAGCTTGAAAGCGCAGTCAAACGAATTAACGACGGTGAAGACTTTGCTGCTGTCGCAAAAGAAATATCTGAAGATTCATTCTCAGCGAAGAAAGGTGGCAGTCTTGGATTTGTGTCACGCACTGATATTGATAATCCTGCTTTTGTGAAGAATTTATTCACCATGCAAAAAGGTGAAATGAGTGCTCCCGTGAGAACTAGCTTAGGCGTTCAGTTGATTAAGCTTGAAGATATCACTGCATCAAAAACTAAACCACTTGAGCAAGTGAGCGCACAAATTGAAAATGAATTACGTGCTGATGCTTCTGATAAAGAATATATAGAGCTAACTGAAAAGTTATCTAACCTAAGTTACGTTAATGAAGATAACTTGCAAGCGGCGGCTGACGAATTAGGCATGCAAGTGCAAACTTCTGACTGGATAGTTGGCGCTGAGGTGGAAGGTATTGCTTCATACCCAAGTGTTGTGAGTGCTGCATTCTCAGCTGAGTTGCTAAATAAAGGGGTTAATAGTTCCTTAATGGAAGTGGCGGATGGTCGCGCTGTTGTTGTCAGAGTGCTTGAACATGAGCCTTCACAAATACAGTCTCTAGCAGAAGTCACTGACAAAATTAAAGTAACTGTAAAGACCATATAAGCGCGTGATCAATTAGTCGGTCAAGGTTCAGAAGTGGTAGAAAAACTAAACAATGATGCCTCTGCAATAGAGGGCCTGGTGAAAGCGCTAAACGTGTCGCTTAATACTGGGGGTGTCTTATTACGTGACGATGAGTCTGTGCCAAGTGAAATTATGGAGCATGTATTTTCTCTTTCATTAACGAATAGTTATCCTATGTTTGATGGTGTTGAACTTGATAATGGACAGTTTGCTGTGGTCAGGCTTAATGATGTTGTTAAGGTTGCTGAGTCAGAGGCTAAGGTTGAAACGGCAGAATGGATTACAGTGCAAGGGGAGTATGGTCGCAGGGAAATGCAGGCTATGTTGAAGGCACTGCGAGAAACCGGGGATGTTAGCGTCTTCCCTGAAAACTTATAACGCTGGCTAATAAATATGAAGCTGCATTGGCAAATATTAATCGCGTTAGCCTTTGCAGTTATCGTAGGTGTTTTTACTACACCAATTAATGCCAGTCTTGGCATTGATCTTATTCCTATATTTGAATTCTTCGGCGCATTATTTCTTAATGCGTTAAAAATGATTATTGTTCCATTAATCGTATCTTCTATCATTGTGGGCATCGCTAGCATTGATCAGGATGGTTCGTTTGCGCGCATGGGAAGTAAAACGCTTCTCTATTATGTCGCCACAAGCACAATTGCCATCACCATTGGTTTAGTCATGGTGATGATATTCCAACCTGGATTGATTGATGGTGTGCCGGCAAAAGATGTGCTCGGTTTGCATGCTGATACCGCAGAAGTCACCCAGAAAGTAGGGGATGCGAGTACAGGTGATATTGCGGGTATTTTCCTGCGTATGATCCCACCCAATATTATTAATGCTGCTGCACAAGGGCAAATGCTGGGGTTGATTTTCTTTAGTTTATTGTTCGGATATTTTATTGCTCAACTGAAAACTGAGCAAAAAGGTACCATGCGCAATTTTTTTGAAGGCATGTTTGAAGTCATGATGAAAATGACTGATTTAATTATGCGTTTTGCGCCTATCGGGGTGTTTGCCTTAGTTGCAAAGATTGTAGCCATATCGGGAATTGAAGTGTTTATACCGCTGGCAAAGTTTTTCTTTGTGGTCTTAGCAGCACTTGCAATACATATGTTTATCGTGATGCCAATATTATTGAAAGGGGTTGCGCGTGTTCGTCCGGTTAAACATTTCCAAGCCATGTTTCCTGCAATATTAACTGCGTTTTCTACTAGTTCATCTTCAGCAACGTTACCTGTCACTTTGGATTGTGTACAAGATCGTGCGGGTGTGTCGAATAAAACATCTAGTTTCGTATTGCCGTTAGGCGCGACCATAAATATGGATGGCACTGCCTTATATGAATGTGTTGCTGCATTGTTTATTGCGCAAGCCTATGGGCTAGAGCTTGGTTTTGTTGAACAATTCACAGTCGTGATACTGGCGTTAATGACCTCAATAGGAGTGGCCGGCATCCCCGCTGCAAGTTTGGTCGCCATTACTATTATCTTGGCTGCGATGGGTCTTCCATTAGAAGGCATAGGCCTGATATTAGCAGTCGATAGGGTATTAGATATGTGCCGCACCGCAGTGAACGTGTTTAGTGATTCATGTGGTGCGGTCATCATTGCTCGCTCAGAAGGTGAGCAAACTAGGCTGGTTTAATCCTTAATACCCAGACATTCCGACGATATTAAAGCCGGCATCGACATAAGTAATCTCACCGGTGATCCCACTGGCTAAGTCTGAGCATAAAAATGCAGCGACATTGCCAACTTCTTCGATCGATACGTTTTTGCGCAACGGTGCATTTTTTTCAACGTGCTCTAGCATCTTACGAAAATTATTAATCCCTGCGGCAGCTAATGTTCGTATCGGGCCGGCAGAAATACAGTTCACACGAATATTATCTGGACCTAATGCGTACGCCATATAACGTGTATTAGCTTCTAAGCTAGCTTTGGCAAGGCCCATCACGTTGTAGTTCGGCATTGCTTTCATCGCACCTAGATAAGTCAGCGATATAATAGCGCTGGGATGTCCGCTCATCATTGGGCGTGCGGCTTTAGCTAATGCGGTTAAGCTATAACTACTGATGTCGTGAGCAAGTTTTGATCCTTCACGAGTGGTGTTGTCGACAAAATCACCTTCTAATTCTTCTTTAGGTGCAAAAGCAATCGAGTGAACCAGGATGTCAAATTCTGACCAATGTGTGCCTAGCTGTTTAAAAAGCTCTGAAATGTTCTCATCTGTCGCCACATCGCACGGAAGTACAATATTACTGCCCAACTCTTGGGCAAATTTTTCGACACGTGACTGAAGTCGCTCATTCTGGTAAGTGAAAGCTAATTCAGCCCCCTGTTCATGCATGGCTTTGGCCACTCCCCAGGCAATCGACCGATTACTCGCAACGCCTATGATTAATGCTTTTTTATTCGCCAGAAAACCCATGGTTTCTCCTGTAAAAGTAGTTCGCCTGATTACGTGCTAATCGCTATACTGAGGCGATTGAATTCATACATTATACATTGTCCGATAAGTTGATGGCAGGTCGACATTCTTTTAATTATTTATTGCTCATAAGCATAGTGGGCTCGCTGCTTTATGGCTGCGAGAACGGGCAATGGAATAATCCGTATCGAGAGGGGGATCAGCATAAGGATATTATTTATACATCCTTTAAAGAGCGTCCCAAAGAATTAGACCCGGTAAAATCTTATAACGCTGCAGAATATGACTTTATTGCTCAAATTTATGAGCCGCCACTGCAATATCATTTCCTGAAAAGGCCATATCAGTTAATTCCCTTGGCCGCTTCCAAGATGCCGACGCGGACATTCTTTGATGAAAATGATAAGC
>CAWUWP010000025.1:0-11931 GCA_963926275.1 uncultured Gammaproteobacteria bacterium
CTCCGCATATTATTTTATTTCCGGAAGTGCCTTTTAGAAAAGTAGCCTTCATGAAGCGAGTGAAGGAATGTGTTAAAAAAAATGGCTACTGCGCCATTGTTGTTTCTGAAGGCGCGGCTTATAAAGATGGTACTTTCCTAGCAGATGCTGGTGGAGTTGATGCTTTTGGTCATAAGCAATTAGGCGGGGTGGCGCCTGTGGTGGCACAAATGATTAAAGACGAGACTGGTTACAAATACCACTGGGCGGTGGCTGATTATTTGCAACGCTCTGCGCGTCACATTGCCTCTAAAACTGACGTTAACCAGGCTTATGCCGTAGGTAAAGCGGCCGTAGAATTTGCACTAAAAGGCAAAACTGCCATCATGCCGACGATTGTTCGTGTTTCGAACAACCCCTATAAATGGAAAATTGGACAAACTTCTTTAGCACGCGTGGCCAATGTTGAAAAAATGATGCCGGCAAGTTACATCACTAAAGATGGCTTCGGCATTACTAAGCGTTGCCGAACCTATCTAGCACCTTTGATTAAAGGCGAAGACTATCCTCCATACAAGAATGGGCTACCGCAGTATGTTGAGCTAAAGAATGTTCCTGTACGAAAAAAACTTAACACTGACTTTAAAATTTAAGCATTAGAATATATGAGAGAAGTAGAAAGATTAGTTCAAGAAGCAAAAGCCAAAATTGTTGCAGAAACAGCTGTCATTGCTTGGAAGGACTTAGAAAAGCATTACGCTCAAGGAAAGTTGATTCTAGTCAACGAGGCATTAAATTTAGTTGATGTGGGTTATTCAATTTCACTTGATGATGCCACCAAAATTATCGAGTGGATGGAACAGGGCCTACTGGTTAAAGAATTTGATAACCAAGCTAAAGCCTGGCATAACGAAAATGCAGAAGTGTGGAGCGTAGTGATTCATCCCTGGGTACTCGTTCAGACGATTAAGCCGTCTACTGACGAATAGTCAAATTCCCAGCTTCATGGGTGACGGAGAGATGTCTTAAAAATGACATGCCGAGCAATATCTCTTCGCTATCCATATGTGGGTTTATATCAGCTTTGACACTGTATAAGGTAATGTCACCCACGCTAATGCGATCTAACATTGTCGAATAAACAGTTACATTACCGTTGGCTGTACTCGCAGTTAATGCTCTGCCTTTCTCCAGCCCCACTCTATTAGCTACATGTTCAGGCACTGACACAAAACTTGCGCCGGTATCCACTAAAAACTCTACGCGTTGTCCGTTAATTTTACCGCTAGCGACATAGTGACCATAACGACTACTTTTAAGCACCACTTGCTTTTGGCCAGCGCCGGTAACTTGCGTACTTACCTGTTGATTTGGATTGCGTTTATTATCAAGAACATTTGAAAATAGCAAGGTCATTAGCCCAAGCGCCACAATCCAGGATAGCACCACCATCCATTTGCCAAGTTTGCTCACAAAATTGCTGTTTTCATTTCCCATAGAATATTTCAGATTATTTCAATATTTAAAAGCATGCGTCATCCGGGTGCACGCCGAAATCAAACAAAAGCTTGTCCAACAAAATACTTTACTTATCTGATAAGAAAGTTGTTTTCCCTATCATCCAAGTCATTTATTTAATTATAAAGCCCACAATTACTAAAATTTAAATAAGTGCATTATGCGCAAGTTAGCTCAATCAATTAATGCCACATATTTAATAACCCTAATAACTCACTTATTTCATATAAACTTATAATTAAATAATGCGAATTACTTTTCTCAGAAAAATAGACTTCGCTCACATTGATCATTAATAATATAAATTAAAAGTGACAGAGCAGCCTTAATTAACGATAATTGGAGGCTGGACATAATAAATCAAGGAATTCTCGAATTAAAATATTATTATCGCCAACAAAAGTACTTTTAGTCATTGTTGGCTTTTGTTTATTATCAACACAAAGCTTTGCTTCTATTGTGAGCGGAAACGTCTCTACTGGTAGCGGTAGCTTCATTAATCTTTCGGGTGCACTTCCTGCCAATGTAGGAAACGACAACTTTCAGGATGATAACTTATATGCATTTGATGAAGCGCAGAATTTAGTATTAGGTGCTAATCTCGCGATCAATGTCTTGCCTGCAGGTGGTGCCGGCACTATCTCTGCTGGTACATCTATCTCAAGCCATTATGTATTCTTTGATCCAGCAGGTAGCACCAGTCAAATTGGTACCGTTTTATTTGACGGCCCAATTCTAGGCATTATTACTTATACCGCAGAATTACTTGCTAGCGATAGTCTAGGTTCTATGGCATTAAATTATTTAAACCCAACTTTACGTGGTTTAGAAGATAATATTGATAGTGCTTTTGTTAGCCTGATGAATGCTAATGAAGTAACAGTAGACTGGAGAGCAAGTACTCCTGGTTATTACATTCGAGTCATAACTGCTTCTGCAGTACCTATTCCAGCTGCTTTTTGGTTATTCGGCTCAGCACTACTTGCCACAGTAGGCTGGTCCAAGAAAAGAGGCGCAGCAGTTAGCGCTTAGTCAACAGCAATAAAACATGCCAACTATCACTAGCGGATAGTTGGCATGTTTAATCTCCTCAATTTTGCAGCACTCTCCTATCTACTTCTAAAGCTTTACCTCTCGCAACTGTTCTGCCGCATCTACCGGGCTCACCGTACTAACAAACAATCCTGATCCCAACTCAAATCCCGTTGGGATACTTGTGCGTGGACAAATTTCCAAATGCCATACATAACTATCGACACAATCTTGCCACTCTGCAGAGTGCGGCAAGGAATGCAAAAAGAAATTATATTGGACGCCCCCTAAAACATGATTGAGTCTTTGCATGGTGTGTTTAAGCACGGTTGCAAAATCATTCAAGTGTTCATCTTTTATATCTATGAAATCGGCCTGATCAAATAATGGCAGTATTTGTACCTCCCATTCAAAGCGGCTAGCAAAGGGTTTAACTGCTATAAAATATTCACCACGTTCAATAATATATTGGCCAACATTAATTTTTCTACGTACCTCACCTGAGTCACGATCATATATCGTTGCTTCAAAAGTTAGCGCTTCATCAATTAATGTGTGGAAAATATTCTGATGGTGTTTTTGATAATACTGACGCGTGGAGCTTAATTCATTCACCACGTTTTCTGGCACCACTGGCATAGCAACTATTTGGCTATGTGAGTGAGCGATACTGGCACCCGCAGCAGCACCAAAGTTTTTAAATACCAGCACATATTTAATGCGCTCATCACTTGCATAGATTTCTTGCATGCGATCTCGAAACATCGAGAACATTCCTGAAATATGATCTACATCCATTTCACTGACACGGATGCCGTGATTGCGATGGTCGATCACTACTTCGTGCCGACCATAACCATCGATTACTTTCTGTAAACCAAAATTTATCGCGTTTCCACTTTGCTGAGGACTCAGCACCGGGAACAAATTCTCTACCACACGCACCTCCCAGTCTGTCGGCGTGGGCCATGCCGCAATGGTTGCTGGTGTCATTTCTTCATTACCCGTACAAAACGGGCACTTTTCTACATGCTCACGTGCATCCTGTTCTACTGGTGTTTCTTCCTTTCTTGGACGTAGACCGCGCGCGGTAGAAACCAATACAGATTCAGATGGAACAATCGGGTTAATTCTTATTTCCCGAATACTTTGACTATCATCACTCATCAAACTCTCCCGTCTTATCTTTTGGTAAATAAATAGTGCATGTCAAATAGCATCGTATTGCTTACTGTACAAATTACAATCTAACACTATGCACTTTATTGCGTTCTGATTATCCTCCCTCATTAGTCTCATACAAAATAGGTTGGTCTTATGCAATGCAAAGTTGAATCTATTTGAGAGCCACCGCACAAGACAATAAAATATTTTTATATGTCTTCTCACTACTTATTGGTAAGCCAGTAATTTATTGCTGAAATTTTTCCTGATGTAGATCAATGATCTCCGTTGCAACCCGGACATAGACTGGATTTTAAAATTTTAATTTAAGTTCAACTGACGACTATGACCACCCTGACTTCTTCAAAAGACTAGCGTGCTTTCTATGTTTATTAATTTTATCTTCCACGGTTAACGCCGATGATCACGATCGTTAGATTGTACGTCTACGCACTATCGATATAGCACCATATTGCCGTCAATGGCCCCTCCGTTACCGGCAGCGGCGCGGGGGTTAATGAAGACATCGTGCCTGAACTTGGTATCACTTACATGTTGACCAAACATATTGGTGTGGAGGAATCCTCGCGACACCCAATCATAATGTCACAGTACGCGGCACACTCGGCGTGCCTGGCAAGGTGATTAATACTGGCATCCCACGCTGACTCTGCACTATCATTTCAACCCCGAAGGAACCCTTTGTTCTTATGCCGGCATTGGCGTTACCTACACACTTTTTTATGATGAAAAGTCAGAGGCCCATTGAATACCTTTGGTTCTGACATTCGTTTGGATAGCTCATGGGGTTTAGCGGCACGATTAGGCGTCAACTATATGCTCAATGAGGAAGTGAGTTCACTTGATAAAGGTAACGGATACTTTGCAATGTTCGCAATGATACTTGCCCCCCTGTTTGGGAGAGCTTCATAAAACCACGACTAGTTGAGTGGGCTAAGAAATTTGCGTCCGCATGGCAAGCATAGCTCAGCCAAACTGCATGTTTTACATGACGTACTCAGTGCACAGAAATTTACATTAGAGTGGCCAATCAAACTCTCCATTTTTAAACTGGGCACCCCATGTTTTTAACCCAGCCTTGATCCATATCAATTACAATTGGCTACGACTAAACTATGATTACATTAGTGGGTAAACAGCTCATTTTTATGAGCTCTGTTAGCTGTTTACAATGGAGTCATCAGCTTACTTATTTAAAGTAGGCGCTGTTTTAAATACAATAGCGTCAAGGCTTACCCTGAAACACCTCGATAAAAAATTACTCTAGCAGGACTAGTCAGCACATCATACTAATCATGTTAGTATTATTATCGAACAATACTATAATAACGACAGCGAACTTATAATCAATCAAAGTGCTTTAGCACCTTGGTTGATTTTAACACTATAATTTTATTGGAGATTTATAATGGGCCTATTTGGATTTGGCGAAAAAAAAGAAAAACCCGCTGCCGCAAGTAAAGACGACAAAATTTCACTTTCTGGACCTGCAAATGCAGCCAGCATGAAATGCATCATGACTGCCGGCGTACGCGGTGTAGCAATGGACGTGAATTTGTCGGGCGGAGATGCCGTCACAATGACACATGGACCAATCACCGTTGTTGGTGAAAATGCTATTGAAGCTTATCTAGATATCAAGGGCAAAGGAATGCCACTTAAACCCAAGAAGGCACGCCACTTAGCTGACCAGTATCACTGGATAGAGGCAAGTAATCAGTTACTAGACACTGAGACTAAAGTTGAACAAGTCATGTCACGCATGGATCAGCTACTCGGTGAACAAGAATTCTTAGTGGGCCCACTGACCTTAGCTGACTCTGTTGTTGCTGGCAGTGTGTTAGCACTCAAGAAACAAGGTAAAGCTCCTGCAAGTCTTGGTAATGTCGATGCCTGGTTAACACGTGTTGAAGCCAAGATTCCTGACAGTCTACGCGCCGGCTTTATGAGCCATATCAACTAATTTAGCATAAGGAATATACGATGGATTTATTTGATCAAAGAGCAGTGGCGGACACAGGTGCTGGTGATTACGGCCTATCTGGTGACATGAAGAAAACTCAATACGTGTTGCAACTATTAGGGGCTCCATTCTGCCCTGAAACCTTAAAGTGCATTTTAATTGCTGCCGAACAAGGTATGGAAATGAATACAGGCTCATTAGAGATGTCAGATCTTGACTCTTCAGAATTCCAACAAGTGTCAGAGTTTGGAATAGCACCGGCACTAAAAGAAAACGACTTTTTCACGGCAGGCAGTAAAGCAATCACAGAATATGTCAATGCTCGCGGCTTAGGCACTTCAATTATTCCTAAGAACGTTACACTCGCCGCCGAACAAGAAACTTGGGTAGACAAATCTCGTCAAATTGCGGGCCCTGCTATTCAAGCCTTCGTCGGCGAAATCACAGGTCAAGCGGGTGATACCACTGCTGCAAAAGCACAACTAGAACCTGTGCTAGATGAACTTAATGCACAACTAGGCAAAGACAAATTCGTAATTGGTAAAAACTATTCAATGGCAGATATCCATTGGACAGCTGATATGCACTTGCTAGGTTTAACATCAGGTGCGGAAATGATCGAGTCTCGCAGCAACATCAAAAACTGGATGCAAAATATGCGCGACAAAAAAAGCAACTGTGGTCAATCATTAAAATCATGTTCACTACTTCCAACAGTGGAAGACATTAAAGCTAACAAACTTAATAATGTCACGATTGATGACTTTTAGTTAGCCAGCTTGGTTGTAACATTATAAAGCCCCCTTACAGGGGCTTTATAATTCTCATTAAAAATTAATAAAAATAATATTCTAAATATTTTTATTAACACACTACATGTAGCTTGCCATACCAGTTACGATATTATTCTCCCTCAAACAGCTTCACTTACCTATCATTCCCAAAAATATCAATTTACATTTAACAATGCACTAGTTAGCAAGTAACCACCGACCAAGACAAGAGTAGCTTTATTTAATAAAAAGCATTTCTTGATACTTTGGTAATGGCCATAGCTCATCTGCTATCAAGCATTCAAGTGCATCTGCATGAGTTCGTACGCCAAGCATCAAAGTACAAATTGTGTGTGCGCAAAAATTCATATGCTCTTCAATTGAACTGAAGTCATGCTTTTCAATGGCATTATCAAGTTCATTAACCAGCGCCATCATTTGATTAGCTTCATTGGCAACACTTTTAATGCTTAACCCATCGACCACTAAACCCATACTCGACAAACTTTCTGCCGTTGTAGTGAGTGTAGACAGATAAGAAATAGCAGCGGGATAGATTTTTGTGGTGGCCATATCAACCACCGTCTTTGCTTCAACTTCTATCGATAACACATACTGCTCGGAATACACTTCAAAACGACTAGCGAGTTCTTCTGGAGATAACACACCAGTACGCTCAAACAACTTAATGACAGACTCTTCTTTAAAAGCAGGTAATGCATCGGCAGTGGTAGGAATGTTTTTCAAACCACGCTCTTCAACCGCCTCTTTATGCCACTCAGATGAATAGCCATCACCACCGAAGACTGCATTGCCATGCAATTCCATTAATTCTTTAAGTACTGTGATGACTGCAGCAGTTTGCTCCATTCCGCCTGCCAATGATGACTCTAGCTTTTCTGATATCCAGTCCAGCGAATCTGCCAGCATAGTATTCATCACCACTAAAGGGCCTGATACAGATTGAGATGATCCTACTGCACGAAACTCAAAACGGTTGCCGGTGAAAGCAAATGGTGATGTACGATTTCGATCACCTGGATCTCGTTCAAATTTTAGAATTTGAGATAACCCCAAATCCATCAACCCGCCACTAGCTTTTTCGAGTAGCTTTCCTTCTTTAATATCTTGAAAGACACTTTCTAATTGTGAGCCCAAATATACTGACAATATAGCTGGTGGTGCTTCGTTAGCACCTAAACGATGGTCGTTCGCTGCTGATGCAATAACTGCTCTTAATAGTGGCCCATACAAATGGACACCGCGAATAACCGCACCGCAGAATAATAGAAAATTTAAATTCTCATGAGGAGTATTCCCAGGGTCAAGCAAGTTACCTTGTGTAGAATTACCAACAGACCAGTTAACGTGTTTACCTGACCCGTTAATACCAGCAAATGGTTTCTCGTGTAACAAGCAAAGAAAACCATGTTCTTTTGCTGTGCTTTTCATTGTTGTCATCATTAACTGCTGATGATCTGCTGCTACATTGGCGGCTTCAAAATAAGGTGCGATTTCAAATTGACCTGGCGCAACTTCGTTGTGATGCGTTTTCGCAGGAATCCCCAGACGATAAAGTTTGTCTTCATAGTCCTGCATAAAGACTTGCACACGTGCAGGAATTGCACCGAAGTAATGATCATCAAACTGCTGGCCTTTGGCTGACGCAGCCCCAAATAATGTGCGACCTGTTAATAGAAGGTCGGGGCGACAATTGGCAAAATTTTCATCAACAAGAAAATATTCTTGCTCGGCTCCACAGCTTGAATTAAGTGGTGCAATATCTGTCTCACCCATTAAGGATAATACTTTTTTTGCCGATTTATCCATCGCCACATTTGAGCGTAACAACGGAATTTTCTTATCTAGTGCTTCCCCAGTCCAAGACATAAACACACTGGGTAGCATTAATGTTGAACCATTGGCAGTATGCATCACATAGGCAGGGCTAGTCGGATCCCATGCAGTATAGCCACGCGCTGCATTAGTCATTCGTAAGCTTCCGTTTGGAAACGAGGAACCATCTGGCTCACCTTTAATTAACAAGCTACCTGTGAACTCTGTAATGGCATCGCCATCAGAATTTGTGACAATAAATCCATCATGCTTTTCAGCGGTAATATTGGTCATCGGGTAAAAAATATGGGAGAAGAATTTTACCCCTTTCTTTATCGCCCAATCTTTCATGGCAGCAGCAACCACATCGGCAGTAGCAGCATCGAGAGGTGCACCTGTTTGCACTGTTTTCTTCATTGCCTTAAACGCACTCTTCGACAAGGCTTCTTCCATGGCGTCCAGGTTAAATACATCACAAGCCCATATTTTACTCAGTGGCTCGACCGGTTCGCACACTTTTGGTGCTCGATTAGTAATTTGACTGATGGCTTGAAGCCGAGATTGATTTCCACTCATTTCTATTTCCTTCAATGACTTGTAATTTTATTTATTATTTTGCAATGGGTATGGTGCCCAAAAACATGGGTATTTATAGCTTTAATACGCAGGATTCAGGCCAGCTTTCTATTAGCCCAATGTTACTCAGATTTAACGCTGCAGTTAGGTTTCACGAACAGACTCTGATATTTAGTAGCACGATTACGCCCTAAAATAGGGCACATTTATAGATTTTCATCTATTTTTGTGCAATAAACACAGTCTACTAGCTAATAACCCTGAAGATTTTTTTAATTCGAAACACCCATTGCAATGTTAACCATAATTCCGATTTATCATCGCTAACTAGCTCACTCTCTATTTCTTGTCCACCATAACTCATACCAGTGACTTAATTATTAGCTATTTCACGACCCCATAAAAAAACTACTTTATGAATCTTGTGACTGTAACTGTGGAATAGAGTTTTTCTGATTAGGAACATAAGCAAGCTCAATATAATTGATTCCATTAAACAAATTTAAAGCATTATTATCGCTCGCCATACTGACATCAACAAAAGCATAAATATAAATTAAAATAAATTTTATGGATATGTTGGCAACAGAATTGATCTCACTTGTGCGCTAAATTTTATTACTGGGTGCCTTTAATCTACATGACACAACTCTAGATTATTAAGGTTGAGCCATACTTCAATATCAACCCTGGTAATCTAAAGAGCAATAACAATGCCTGCTGAGTCACCGGGCTCTAACAACTACACTCTTAATTTTATTTTAAAATTAATAGCCCAAAGTAAATAGATATTCTTTATCAGTAGACACCGCTCCATCTGCCGGGGATTTATCCCAATCAATATTAGCGGTTAACTTTGCATTGATGTGATCATTGAGAGGAAACTTAAATCCGCTACTAGAAGTAAAATTAATGTCTTCGCTATCTTGCAAACTGAAAAAGCCTTTTTGTTTATGGAACACACCTAACCAGGCAAACATGTCTTGCTTATAATTATATGCCCAACGTCCACCAGGATAATGCTTATCTTTATCATCACTTAATTCTTCATCTACATAGATGAAACCGAATTCACCTTTCATTTCAAGATCATCACGATCGAAGAATTGATAACCGCTTCCAAGTGAATAAGTAGATTTTAATTTTATCAGCTCTTCAAAATTTTCTTCTAAAGCGATCGAGCCATACCCATATCACTTTTCATCAAAAAAGTGATCGACTTGAAATGAGCCATAGGTTTCCTCTTGTGTATTTTCGCCATCATCTTTCTCATAAACTTTAGTTGCCTCCAAGGTATAACGATAGTTTAGTGTGCGCGCCTCAAATTCAACATGACCCGCATAATCATCTTCATCGTCATTCCCTCTATCCCGGCTCAGTCCAATGTCAAAACTGACAGAGTATTTGATTTTTTGCTCTGCTTGTTCCAGTTTTGCTAATGCTTTGCCTGGTTCCATTGCTAGCTGGGTCACATCCAGAGGAATTCCATTTTCTTGGCTAGTTAGCATTAATGGAGAACCTTCTACTTTAGATGATCGACCTTATTGAGATTGACCGTTATTGAATACCACCGTAACTGGTTGAGTCGTAGATAAAGTCACGATCATAGAATGTTCAATCTTTAACCCTTTAGAAAATGCAGTATCAATAATAATATACTCATTATTCATTTCCTGGACTGTACCAATTAAACGGTCGCCTGATGACAGCGTTACCTCATCTGCTATCAATACTTGAAAAAAATTGATAACAATAGAAAACTGATGGAAAAGATCTTTATGACACTCATTACATTCACTCAAAAAATTTGTGGATTACATTAAATAGAAAACTTCAGATCATGAAAATTATATTGCGATTATATATAAAATTTCACATCGCTTTAGATTATTATGTCCATACATTCTAACTAATCATTTATATGCCTATCATTATATTATTTGGAGTAATTATCACTGCTGGCCTAGCTTGGTATATTCGTAAGCGCTGGAGCACAAGTCACCGCAATCAATTGTTTAATCAACCAATCTCTGAAAATTGGATTTCATTACTAAAGGACAACGTCTCCCTATACGTGCGATTACCCCAACCGCTCAAACAACAACTACATGGTTGCATCCAGTTGTTTCTACATGAAAAAAAATTTATTGGTCGCGATATTGAAATTACTGAACAAATACGTCTAACCATTGCAGGCAATGCCTGCATGCTATTACTTAAAGGACAGAAACGCAGTTTCCCTGGCTTCACTAGCATATTAGTGTACCCGGATACCTACGTGGCCAAGCAAGTCAGTCACGACGGGGCTCTTGAATCCATGGAGAATAGCCACAGGGCAGGAGAATCTTGGTTTCGTGGCCCTATTGTTTTGTCATGGGGGGACGCTATTCGCGGCTCAAAAAATGCTAACGATGGACACAATGTTGTGATTCATGAGTTTGCACATAAATTAGATGAGCAAAGTGGCAGTATGGATGGTCTGCCTATACTCAGACAGAATGCTCATTATTCGGAATGGGCGAGTGTACTTAACGAAGAGTTTATATCATTGAAATATCGTGCACAACGCGGAAAGAATTTTGTGATGGACGAATATGGAACAGTATCTCCGCCTGAATTTTTTGCAGTTGCAACAGAATCTTTCTTTGAAAAACCTGCACAGATGAAAACAAAGCTACCTGAACTATATAAGCAACTCAGCCGTTTTTATAATATTGATCCTGCCGAGTGGTAACTAGAATAAATCCTCAGTGCTGCCAATCTGGCTTTCTTTGATCATGCAAATATGGCCCTCGGGTTTTGCCTGCATGAGTTGATTAATTTCCTCAGGATCATCACTCACTAACCATTGTTGCGCATTCTTGCTGTCTATAATCACTGGCATACGATGGTGAATTTCTGCTATTTTTTTATTCGGATCAGTGGTGCAAACAGATAAGAACAATTCCCCATCATCACTGATTTCAAATATTCCATCCAAAGTGAATGCAGCTTGATGGGTTTCTATCCGATAACGATTGCGCTTACCTTGAGGTTGATTTTGATCCCACTCGTAAAATGCATTGATAG
>CAWUWP010000026.1:0-10773 GCA_963926275.1 uncultured Gammaproteobacteria bacterium
ATTAATTGTAAGTAATCAATGACGATTAAAGACAACCCATGTTCGCGTTTTAAGCGTCGTGCTCGAGCACGAATTTCGGTTGGCGTTAATGCGGCGCTATCATCAATAAATAATTTAGACTCGGAAAGCATAGAGACAGCGCTAGTGAGTCTGGGCCAATCTTCGTCAGTTAATTTACCGGTGCGGATATTTTGCTGGTTAATGCGGCCAATAGAAGACAGCATACGCATAGTCAGCTGATGGCTAGGCATCTCCATGCTGAAGATGGCGACGGTTTCTTGTTTTTGTATAACGGCATATTCCGCTATATTCATCGCTAAGCTGGTCTTTCCCATAGAAGGTCGGCCAGCAACAATAACAAAATCACCTTTTTGTAAGCCCGAAGTGTTTTCATCAAACTGATCGAAGCCAGTGGCGATTCCAGTAATGGTTTCACCACGTTCAAATAACTCGTCGATGCGTTCTACGGTGGTTTTTAGCAATTCTTTCATGCCTTTAAAACCACCAATTCCTTTAGTGCCGTGGTCACCAATTTGAAAAATTTTCTTTTCGGCAATATCGAGTAGCTCACGACTATGCATTCCTTGAGTTTGATAAGCCGTGCCAGCAATGTCTGTGCCGGTGGTGGCTAACTGACGAAGGATAGATTTTTCACGAACAATCTCAGCATAAGCGACAATGTTTGCGGCAGTGGGCGTTTCTTTGGCAAGTGTTGCCATGTAAGCGGTAATGTTCTGGCTGTTAATTCCAGTAGCATCTTCAGAATGTTTGATTTTGTCGGCTAATGTGACGACATCGAATGGCTGATTTTGATAAGCAAGATCAGCAATCGCTCGAAATATAATGCGGTGATCGAATAGATGAAAGTCACCCTCTTTGAGGACGTCGACAATCTGGTCCCAGGTGCCGTTCTCAAGCATTAAGCCTCCCAGTACCGCTTGTTCAGCTTCAAGCGAGTACGGAGGCGTGCGTAATGATTCTGCGTTCGGTGCAGAGTAGTCAGCGCTGGAAATTGTCTCTGCCATCTTAGGTGTTAAGACCTTTTGTGACTATTCTGCAGTAACAATATTAATTGTCACTGTTGCGTTTACATCAGTGTGTAAATGCAATTCAATTGGAAATTCACCAATGCTGTGGAATGCGCCATCAGGCATACGGATCTCACGCTTTTCTACTTCATGACCTTGAGCGATTAATGCGGCTAATACATCGGCATTACTCACTGAGCCAAATAATTTGCCTTCAGTGGCTTCTTTGGCTGGGATTGTAATTATTACGCCCTCTAATTTAGCTTTGCGCTCTGCTGCTGCCGTTAACGTACTCGCTGCTTGTGCTTCTAGTTCGGCACGAAGTGCTTCAAATTCAGCAATGTTAGCTAGCGTGGCAAATTTAGCTTTGCCTTGTGGAATTAGATAATTGCGTGCAAAGCCTGACTTAACGTTAACTTTGTCGCCAAGTGCGCCTAAATTTTCTACCTTTGATAATAAAATAACTTCCATTGCTTTTCCTTCAAATATCGATATGTTTATAAAATTACTTCACGCGTTCGCGTATTTTGAAAAATGTTTCGAATATACCTAGCAGTATAACGACGACAATCGCCTGCGGAACAAAGATCACTAATATATAGGCAATTATTAACCATAGTTTGCCTTTTGTCATGGTACCAGTAGTGGTATGGATAACCGCCAATCCTTGTAAAAAGAACACAATCGACAATATTCCGCATAGTTGGGCGGCATAGGGGGACTGAGTGACTAGTGCCCAAGTACCAATCAGTAAGGTTAATACTGCTAATACCTTCCCCAGACGCATTTTCTGGAAATCTTGTTTAAACTGTTTGTTATCGTCTGCAAGGCATTTGAGTTGGTAGCCAAATAGCAAAATGCTGCTATGTACCAAGACGATAGAGGCGATTAATAAACCAGTCATAAACGTGGCTGTTTGAGAAATTATGATAGCGCTTTGTTCGGCGCTATACATACCTGTTTCAAGCACTGGGGCCAATATGGTGCCCAATGATTGCTGCCAGAATTGATAACTGTTGGGAAATATTGCGCTCACAATGACAAATGTCAGTGCGCCTAGAATGGCTGCCGCTTGGAGCGACAACGATAATGATCGTGTCGAGTAAAAAATAGAGGCAAGTATAAAGCTAGGCAATAATTGAACTGCTGCTGTGGTTGCCCCCAATAATGCGTTACCAATGAAAACAGAACACACCAGAGCTAGTGCGATAATGCAGGCTAGAATGATGGGAAGGCTGTTTTTTGGACCGGCATGCAAAGTGATTAATACAATCGCCGCCCCACTTAAAATAGCGCTTAATGGGAATATTAAGGCAAATAATAAGAAGCCGAAAACGACAGTAAATGCGGGAAACTTTCCCGAAAGCGTAAAGATGGCAAAGTTCTTCATCATGGCGAACAACCCAAGACTATTGGAGTCTGAGAGTTCGGCGCCGTTGAACGTGTGTTTTAGGGCGCCGAACTCTTAGTGTTGGTCGCTGTAAGGTAGTAAAGCTAGGTAACGAGCACGCTTAATAGCGGTCGTTAATTGGCGTTGATAGCGAGCTTTAGTACCAGTGATTCGACTAGGAACGATTTTGCCTGTTTCAGAGACGAAATCTTTTAGTAGGTCGACATCTTTATAGTCGATCTGCTTGATGCCTTCTTCAGTGAATCGGCAATATCTTCTTCTACGGAAATACTTAGACATGTCTTATTCCTCTGCCGCTGCTTCAGGAGCAGCTTGTTCTGTTGTTGCAGGCGCAGCCGGCGTAGGTTTTGCTGCCGGCGCAGGTTTTGCTGCCGCTTCACTTGGTTCACTGGCCACTTCAGCAGGTTTTTCTTCTGTTCTTTCTGTTCTAGGTGGACGTGTTTCGCGGGTATCACGCTCGCGCTCTTTTTCAAGAGATTTCATCATCGGTGAAGGTTCTGTCACCGCTTCCTTGCAGCTCAATACCATGTGTCGAAGTACAGCATCGTTAAAGCGGAATGCGCTGACTAATTCATCAAGGATTTCTTGACTAGTCTCGACATTCATCATCACGTAGTGCGCTTTCAGTATTTTATTGATTGGGTAAGCAAGAAGTCTACGACCCCAGTCTTCAAGGCGATGAATTTTGCCGTCACCATTATCGATCATGGTTTTATAGCGATCGACCATGGCTGATACCTGGTCACTTTGGTCTGGATGGACCATGAATATAATTTCGTAATGTCTCATTGTGGCTCCTTCAGGGCTAAGTCCTCCCGTGGACATAGACGGTGAGGAAAGGTAGCTGGAAAAATAAAGAAGCGAAGTGTACGTGAGCCGCCGTTAATATTCAATGGTCATTCATTTGATGCGTTGGCGCACTGCTTCATAGAGGAAAATACCCGTCGCCACTGAGACATTCAGGCTTTCTACGCCGCCCAGCATAGGCAGAGAATACAGCTGATCACAGCGTTCCTGGGTCAAACGTCTCAATCCTTGCCCTTCAGCACCCATGACAATGGCACAGGGTTGGCTGAGATTGGATTGGTAGATTGAATTTGAAGTCTCTCCTGCAGCACCATAGACCCATACGCCTGATTTTTTTATCGTGTCTATAAACCTTGCTATATTAGTGGTTTTAGTGATTTTGAGTCGCAAAGTGGCCCCGGAGGCTACTTTATGAACAGCTGGAGACAAAGGCGCAGAATTTCGCTGTGGCACAACCACCGCATCAACGCCCGCGGCATCGGCGGTTCTCAGGCAAGCACCGAAATTATGTGGGTCACTGACTTCGTCTAATATTAATATCAATGGTGGGGTGGTGGCGGCTGCAATTTGAGCAGCAAGTTCTTGCTCGTCGACTAAAGGTGTTGGTGAGCAACTCGCGGCAATGCCTTGGTGTTGAGTACCTTCACATAATAGGTCGAGTTTTGCACGCTGCACTTGCTGAACAGAGATGCCAAGTTTATTGGCATGCCCGAGTAATTGTTCAATGCGTTGATTGCTTTTATTTTGCTCCAACCAAATAGAATGTGCGCGATGTGGTTGCCAGCGTAATAGTGAGGATACTGTATGTATCCCTGGGAGTATTTCTTTCTTGCTCATGATAGGTAGCTTACGCGGTTATTTTTTTTGCTTAGACTTTTTAGGGCGTTTGCGTTTATTAGGGTTTTTGTTTTGTTCTAACACAAAATCAATTTTACGCTCGTCGATATCTACTCGAGTGACAATAATCCCAACACGATCACCCAGTCGATAAATGTTATGTGTGAGTTCACCTTCTAGAGTCATTTTGCTGGGGTCGTATTGATAGTAGTCATCAGACAATGTGCTGATATGCACTAGACCTTCGACATACACATCGAGTAATTCAACAAACAAACCAAAGGAGGTGACTCCAGTGATTGAGCCAGTAAATATTTTGCCCACTTTGTCTTGCATGAATTCACATTTCAATGTGGCTTCAGCATCACGCGTGGCATCATCGGCTCTACGTTCTGTCATCGAGCAGTGCTCGCCTTGTAACAACAAGTCATTATGACTGTACCTGAAGGTGTCAGCTTTTTGCTTGTCGACTAAATGACTAATTGCGCGATGAACAATTAAGTCGGGGTAACGTCGAATCGGCGAAGTGAAATGCGCGTAAAATGAATGCGCTAATCCAAAATGACCTGCATTATCTGGGCTATAAACAGCTTGTGACAACGAGCGCAATAACATGGTTTCTATCCATCTGTCTTCTTCGCGTTCATTCACTTGCTTGATCAAATCTGCGTAGTGTTTTGGTTCTGGTTTTTCGCCGCCCGGCAAATTCAAGCCTAACGTTTTTAATAATTCGCGCAGGTCTTTTAATTTAGTTTCTTTGGGGCCTTCATGAATACGATATAAGCCAGGAATTTTATTTTTAGTTAAAAACTTGGCGGCTGCGACATTGGCGGCAATCATGCATTCTTCAATCACGCGATGGGCATCATTGCGTTCGTAAGGATAGATTCGAACAATTTTCTTATCAGGACCAAATTCGATTTTGGTTTCTGTTGAATGGAAGTCTATTGCTCCACGTTCTTCTCTATAGCCTAAAAGTGCTATAAATAGGCGATATAGTTCATCAATGTGTGTGCACGTGTCGCCAATTGATTTGCGTGCTTTAACTTTTTTGTCGACCACTGCTTCTGCGACTTGTGTATAAGTGAGGCGCGCATGTGATTTGATAACGGCTTTGTAGAATTGGTAGCTTTGCATTTCTCCTGTCGGCGAGATACTCATTTCGCAGACAAGTGTTAAGCGTGGTATTTCTGGATTGAGTGAACACAAGCCATTGGATAAATTTTCTGGCAACATGGGAATGACTTGGCCAGGGAAATATACCGAAGTGCCACGCCATTGAGCTTCTTTGTCTAATTCGTTGCCTGGCTGAACGTAGAAAGATACATCGGCGATGGCAACGTATAACTTCCAGCCACCTTCGCGTTTTTCACAGTAAACGGCATCATCAAAATCTTTTGCATCTTCGCCATCAATAGTAACGAAAGGAATGTGACGTAAATCTTTTCTATTGGGTGATTCTTCAATGATTGAATCTTCAGTAAATGACGCTGCCTCTTGAATCACTTCGTCTGTAAATTTACTGGGTAAACCATGTACACGGATAGCGATATCAATTTCCATGCCTGGTGCCATGTGTTCACCTAACACCTCAAGCACTTCACCCATCGGTTGTTTTCTTTTGGTGGGGTGTTCGGTAATTTTTGCAATGACAATTTGACCTTGAGTCGCACCGTTTTTGCAGTCAGTAGGAATGAAAATATCTTGATGGATGCGTTTGTTGTCTGGAATAACAAAGCTCATGCCTTTTTCTTCGTTATAACGCCCAACAATCTCATCATTATGTCGTTCTAATACTTCGACCAAATGACCTTCTTTGCGGCCATCTCTTTTAGTGTGAGTAATTTGTACAACCGCACGATCGCCATGTAATGCTGCGCGCATTTCACGCGGCGATAAAAATATATCAGATTCACCCGGTTCATCTGGATTTAAAAAACCAAAGCCATCGGCATGGCCAATAATGCGTCCGCGCACTAAGTCAGCATGACCTACCGGTATATAAGAGCCTTGTCGATTACGAACTAACTGACCATCGCGCTCCATTGCGCGAAGACGTCTTTCTAAAGATTCGAGATCACGTTCACTGGAAAGCTTAAGAGTTTTCTTGATGTGGGTAAGCGTCGCTGGCCCTTCATGTTTTTCGATTAACTCTAAAATGAATTCGCGGCTAGCAATCGGGTGAGCATATTTTTTTGCTTCTCGATCTGCGTGGGGATCATTGGTTTTTTTAGTTTTTTTAGCTTGGGTCATTGCGAAAGAGGGCTGTGGGTGAGTATTTTTTCATCATTCGGGGATACTACCGGTTTTAGCGGTATAAACGTATAACTAAATTAAAAGCAATAAAAAGGTGGCTAAAAAGCTCCCTTTAAACAAATTATTAATGCAAAACTACGGAACAGGTATAAAACTACTGCCTTCTTTTAAGTGTAACTTTCCATCAACGAATACTGCGCGTTCTTTTTCTGATTCGGGCAAATTGCGAAACTTTGCCATCTCGCTGCCTGAGCCTGGACTTGCCTGATGATGAGCCTTATCGTGAGGTTGATTGCTAGACATACTTGAGCCTGTATGGCTGATGAAAGCATCTTCATAGCCCGCCTGTTTTAATTGCGATAATAAGTTCTGTGCCGCATTTCTATTATCGAAACCACCCACGCTAACTCGTGTTAAGTCACCACTTTGAGACGTATATACGCGCCCATATTTTTCTGCTGACCCAACAAAGTTTTTGGGAAGAGATTTGTAAGTGCCTATCTGTACGCTATACGAACTGGATGATGGGTCTGCTTGTGCGATACAAGCCATGCTGGTTATTGATAATAGCGCGAGGAGTATAATTTTTTTCACTGGTCTGTCCTATAAACTGAGATCTGTTACATAGTTATAATAGTCGTTATTCTGGTATATATCTTAAATAGAAGAGTGGGAAAATTTCCTACTCTTCTAACGCTAGTAAGATTTTACAGATTAATACCTAATGCTCGAACAGTTTCGATATTAATGTATTTGTCTGTCGGAAGGTTATTGTCAACCTGGAATTGATTGACTGCGTTGATTGTGTTTCTTCCAATGATGCCATCGATAGCGCCAGGGTTATAACCTTTTGCTGACAATGCGCGTTGAATTGAATCGATAGTTCCGGCAGTCATGTTGGTTTCACAAAGAATAGATTGCCATTCCATGAAGCCATCACTTTCAAGTGCTTGAGAAGTAACAGACTCGTAACGTGCGGGTATTACTTCACGCATTTGTTGAGCTTCAGCAACCACCTTGTTCACTTCTACTGTCTTGTATTCTGCTGCTATTTCTACACGTTGTGTTGATGCTGGCGTTTTTACAATAGTTTTAGTGATGGTTTGGTAACGAGGCTGAGTTTCAATTAAGCAAATTTTATTGCCCGTACGTGTGCTAGTGGGATGCTCTTTGTTATGAATTTCATGCCAAACAAAAGATTTGTCTGCCGTTTTACGTACTGAAGATAGCGCCTTGTATTTTGCGGGCACTTGATTATGAATTTCTGCAGGACCAGAAACTAACTCGCGAACCTTAACTGATTTATATTGGGCGAGTACTTCAATAGTACTTGTCGCTGCTGCTGT
This sequence comes from uncultured Gammaproteobacteria bacterium, assembly GCA_963926275.1. Classification (GTDB taxonomy): domain Bacteria; phylum Pseudomonadota; class Gammaproteobacteria; order UBA4575; family UBA4575; genus UBA1858. The sequence continues at coordinate 7,686 of CAWUWP010000026.1, forward strand.
TTTAAGAACACGCTTGCTGATTGTCTTATAAGTCGCAGGAATACCAATTAAGCACATGATTTCGCCAGTGGCTTCATCGATACGTTGAATTGGGCCTGTACCTTTTTTCCAAACTGTATGGGCGGGTTTATTAATGATCTGTTCTGTGACTGTTTCATATACGGCTGGTTCTGATACAAGTTTTGTTGATGCCTCACGCACTAACACTTCTTTTTCGATCCAGTTGTATTTAGCTTCGCTAACTGAAACTTGGTCATAAGCTTCTTCTACTAATACTTGCTCAGAAATAGTTTCGTACTGTGCAGGGATGTAGTGTTCGTGATAACAAGTACCAGGCGTCGCTGACTCTAAGTTAATGCCGTGATTTTTTGCTGCTGCAAGTAATTCATGAATAGCTGGAGCGGCGCTTTTTTCTAAATTAACACTCCAGAATTTTTGCCCTTCTTCAACTAAACGAGATTCTTTTTCAGTGCCATATACCACAGGTACTGGCTGCATATAAAAGCTAGCTTCTTTAACTAACACCTACTCGGTAACAGTTTCATATCTGGCGGGAGTTGTTGTAACTTTTTCACTTGCTTCGCTAACTAAAATGGATTCGCTGTTTGTTACATAAGTAGGTTTAACCCATATGCGTGCATAGCACTCGCCAGCTTTAGCTTTTGGTGGTAATAATTGTTCGCTAGCTGAAAGTGCAGGCATGCTGCTTGAGTTAGCGCGTTGCGCATCTAACTCTGCTTGAGCGCGAGAAAGCTGTGCTTCTTTTTTCATTTGGTTGTTGAGTTCTTTTTTCAACATCAGCAGTCATCATAGCTTCTTGTTTGACGTCAGCGTTTACGCTGTCTGAAGTTTGCGTGCTTGCGCATGCTGATAAAATTAGCACCGAGATCATTGCCGCTAATAGTTTTTTATTGTTATGAATAGTTTGTCTCTAATTATTAAGTTGTGTGCTTTGTGTGGCTGACTGCAGAAGATGAGCAAATCCAAACCAGGGCGGAGCCTAATTGATAGAGGGGAATAGTAAAGTTTAATTTGTTGATAACGCTTGGTAGGAATGGGCTTTAAGCACACTTCTGAGGGTTGACTGCGCATAAGTACATAGTTGTACAGGCTAATGACCTTTGGCTTGACAAGGGAAATGAATTTAAAATTTGCAGAAAAGATTTTGATTGGCGCTTGATCTAATCAAGTACGATGCTTGTCGGTAGAGGTTATGAATTACGTTAACAGAATCACATTTTGGTTGTGTTAGGTGAGTAAAATTAACTGATGGGGAACTACTAAGTTTAGGTGAATGATGGAAATAAAAGCAGAGTTTAAGATTAGAGATAATGCTACTCGCAGAATCAATGCTAAGTATATACGTTTTCCTATGAAGGCGAATGGTGGTGAGGTTGTATTGCGTGAACGACGCGTTAATCCAGATCGTAGAAATCCTGGACTTGAAGCGCACGAGCTTAAAGTGTCATCAGAAGATTTTGAGCAATTGTTTGAAGAGCACAGTAAGCACTAAAAGAAATCATTAGTTTTTTTTGTTTGAAAAAGGAAGGGTTAACATTCCAACAATGCTATTCCATTGTTTCCTAGAATATCGATTACCTAGCCCAAGAGTAAACGCCTGCTCAATTGGGCGCATCGTATAAGACCTAAAAAGTCTATCCCAAATTGAAAACACGCTGGCATAATTTGAATCGGTTTCACTTTGAATATCAGAGTGATGTAATCGATGGATATGTGGTGTGACCGTAATTATTCGTAACATCTTATCTATACTTTCATTTAATCTGATATTGCTGTGATGAAATAGAATGATAGGCAATAATAAAATCTCATAGATAAGTAAGTGTTCTAATTGAATGCCGATAAGAGGAATAATGCTAATACGAATAATATTAGAATAGATTATCTCTCCTGGGTGGAAGCGCAATCCGGTGCTGGCGTCCATCTCTTTGTCAGCATGATGGGCTTGGTGAAACTTCCATAGAAAATCAACTTGGTGATTAAGCCTATGCCAAATGTACTGCCATAGATCAATTAATATAATGGCAAGTATGAATGAATAAACAGTCGGTAAATTAATCTGATTGAGGATTCCAAATTGATTGTCCCATGTCCAGTCACAGACATACTTGATAAGAACAATAAAAAATATTGTTGATATCAATGCATTAATGCCCGCTAGTGTTAAGTTGCGTAGCGAGTGTGGCAAGTGTTGTTGGCGCCTTTTAAAATAAGGCGCGTAATGCTCAATAGTGAAGAGTGTCAAAAATGCCGTTGCGATTATTAGCAGATTTATATTGTCTTCATTGAATGTTTCTTCAAGCATGGGCAGCCTTTAACCGTGGTTATAGAGCAGTATAAAGGATGTTGTTAGTATGAGCGTATATATTTTATGATAGCCGGAGTTAGCGTGGAAGAATACTTGATAAGAGAAGGCCGACTGTCTGACTGCTCAGTCATTGCGAAGCTAGTTAATGAGTCCTCAGCTGGTGCCGCGGATTATTTGTTGGGTTCTTCGAGCCCGGGTAATAATGAAGCTGAGAAAAAAGTCACCCAGCTGTTAGCTAGCGAAGTGCATTACTCTTACGCGAATACTGTGGTTGTGCAAAGAGAGGATGAGGTTATTGGTATGGCGTTAAGCTTTCCGGCTAAAGGCTTATTCGTTAACGAGCAAATGAAGCAATATTATTCTGCGCAGCAGTTTTAGTATATTCAATACTTTGCTGATAATAAGTTAAAAGATAGTTGGCATTTAGATGCGATTTGTCTGGATAGTGAATGTCGAAGGAATGGTATTGGCAAGCAGTTGTTGGAGGCGGTTAAGAAACAAGTGCGTTATTACCAGTTTCCGATGTTAGAAGTGTTTGTTTTTTCAAGTAACACAGGCGCGATACGATTTTATCAGCGCAATGACTTCGTGGTGTGTAAGCAAATTGATACTAGCAGCCATGAGTTTTTGAAGGACAAAAGCCCTTTGCTGTTAATGCGCTGTGATTTATCTGGCGACGTTTAAAAGATTTCTAAGCGGATCACATTTTCGCTACGTTCAGGACCAGTAGAAATGATGTCGATAGGCACCCCTAATAAT
>CAWUWP010000027.1:0-6504 GCA_963926275.1 uncultured Gammaproteobacteria bacterium
AACAGGTGAAAGCAGGTGATCTTAAGCGCACTCTGACTATGTTTGGCAAAAACACTGATGAGGATCGTGAACGATTTACTGAGCAGATGGAAGAAACTCATACTTTGTTTAAAGAGTTTGTGGCAGAGAATCGAAAGCAAATTGATATTCAAGAAATCGCTACCGGAGAGCATTGGTTAGGTAAGCGAGCTTTAGAGCTAAAGCTAGTTGATGAGTTGATTACCAGTGATGATTATCTATTGCGTAAAAGTGAATCTGCCGATGTGTATGAAGTTAAACATAGTGCACCAAAATCAGTCAGTGAGAAGATTATGGGTAATGCGCAATTAGCATTTGAAAAAGTGATGACGACACTATGGGAAAGAAAGTTGTTTTCTTGATACCCTTGTAAAGAGCTATAAAAGCTAAACTTCAGGGATAATTAACTTCTGGCCAGCACGAATTCTGTCGGTATTTAAGGCATTGGTTTTGCGGATAGAGTCAATGCTCACGCTATATTGAATAGCAATTTCAGATAAGGTCTCGCCATGCCTGATGGTGTGTTTATCTGTCTTGAGGTTGTTAGCAAGTAGTGCATCTCTAGGGGAGTGAAGCTTCAAGTATCTCTTCAATCCATTGAATACTGAACTAGCCAGTTTTTGCTGATGGGTTGCCGAGCGTAATTTTTTTTCTTCTGAAGCATTCGATATAAAAGCGGTTTCTACCAGTATAGAAGGAATGTCAGGAGACTTGAGTACTGCAAAACCGGCATGTTCTATATTTTTGCGTGTCTTGCCTAGTGTGCTCAATTCTTTTTTCACTGAGTTTGCTAGTTTCATGCTGGCATCAATGGTTGCTGCTTGTGATAGATCAACTAACACTTTCTGAACATCCTTGCCTTTACCTTCAAGCTTTACTCCGCCAATCACATCGGATTCATTTTGGCGTTGAGCTAAAAATCTTGCGGCTTCACTACTTGCGCCATTTTTGGAAAGCACATAAACAGAGGAGCCTCTAACGCGTCTATCATTAACGGCATCAGCATGAATGGAAATGAAGATATCAGCTTTCTTCTCACGCGCTTTTTTAATGCGCCCACGTAACGTTAAGTATTTATCTGAGTCACGTGTCATGACTGCACGCATACCTTTTTCAGCATTGATTAAACGTACTAGTCTTTTAGAGATTTGTAGAACGACATCTTTCTCACGAGTTCCGGCATAACCTGTTGCACCGGGATCTTTGCCGCCATGCCCCGGGTCGACTGCAATTACTAGTGTTTTATAGGTGCGCCTGCTTGCTGCGGGTGCCGCTTTTTGAACTTGTTTTGGTTTAACTACTGGCTTGGTTATTTTTGCAATAATATCTTGTTCAGCCTTTGGCTTGCTAGCAGGTTTAGCTCGAGTTATTTTTTTAGCGGGCTTGTTCTTGATCGCTGGTTTGTTTGCTTGTTTTTGGGTGCCGTTAACTTTAGCAATTTTTTGAATTGGCTTGGACGCTGGAGTCCTAGCGGCTGATGAATTCTTTAAATCAATCACTAATCGGTGACTAGAATTACCATTAGGGGCGAGCACAAAACTTTTTGCGATGATGCGCTGATTAAGATCTAATACAAGTCTAAGCTTGTTTTTAGACCGATTAGCATGGCGTAGCTTGTCTACAAATGAAGCAGTAAAGACGGATTGATCTACGTCTGTCGATAGTCTGGCGTTGGTGAGGTCAATGACTATACGATGCGGGTTGTTTAGTGTGAAGAGCTTATATGAAGGAGCGGCACTGGTATCAAAGACGACGCGAGTCACTTGACCATTTTTGGCGACGCGAACATTTTTTACGGTAAGAGAGTCGGCAAATGCGCTGGCAGGCAGAAAGCTGAATAATGCGATCAACGCAATTATCAATCGAACAGCATGACCCGAATTTGATGACTTTGGATGTAGCACCCAGCAGATCTCCCAATGAGCTTTGTCTATTTTTGTTAACTGTAACAAAAATAATGACCTACGGGTAATTATTAAATTGAAATCTATTATAAGAGTCGGGTATTTGACGCGTTAACGAGTAGGGTTTTCAATACTAATCTGTCGCCCCTCAGGAATATATTCAATTAGAATTTCCATGGTGGCTTTAGGCACTAGCGGTTTTCCAAGCTGAGGCCACTCAATAAAGCAAATGTTTGGCCCGCAACAGAATTCTCGTATGCCAATGTAATCCAGTTCTTCTGGATCAGAAATTCTATATAAATCAAAGTGATAAACTTCAGTTAAATCAAATGAATAGGTTTCCACTAGGGTGAATGTAGGGCTTTTAACTAAACCTTGATGCCCCAGCCCGCGTAAAGCACCCCTCACCAGGGTGGTTTTGCCTGCACCCAGATCACCCTGTAAATAAATAATGGCTGGTGTGGATAAATTTTTTACTAATGTCGCTCCCAGCGCTTCCATTTCATCGGATGAGCGAATAATTTTCTTCATTGATTGACAAGTTTGTAAATCGCGGGGAATAAGTCTTGTGCTAATACACCGCGCGTTCCTTGTTTGGAAACCAGCTCTGCCGCAAGGCCATGCAGCATGACGCCACAATCGGCAGCATCGTTTAATGAGATGCCCTGGGCGACTAAGCTAGCAATCATGCCTGCCAAGACATCACCGCTGCCGCCGGTGGCCAAGCTGACATTACCATTAGTGCAAAAACCGATGCGTTGGTCATGGCAGGTCAGTGTGCCAGCACCTTTTAGTACGGCAATGCCTAAATATTGTTCTTGAATAGCCAGTGCTGAAGAAATGCGATTTGACTGAATTTCTTCAGTATTACAGGCCAGTAGCTGGGCGGCTTCGCCAGGGTGAGGCGTTAAAATCCAATGATCACATTTGCTTGGATTATGGCTGAGTAAACGTAGCGCATCGGCATCAATGACTAATGATTTTTGAGTTTCGATAGCACGTGCAAATACTTTCTGTGCCCATTTGTCTTGGCCAAGTCCTGGGCCCATTAAAATGACCTCAGCTTTATTGATCAGCTCGCCAAGGTCACGGGGTTCATGGATGGCTTTAACCATGAGTGAACCACAACCTGAGGCAATGGCGGCGACATTATCTGGGTGGCAAGCGACACTGACCAAGCCGGCGCCGCAACGAGCTGCCGCTTCACCTGCCAGGCGAGCTGCATTGGGGTAGCCTATATTTCCACCAATGACTAATACGTGGCCATATAAATTTTTATAGCCGGTTTGCGTGCGAGCAGGTAATAGTCGTGCCGGCATGGTTTCACTCAAGGACATGCCTAGTTTTTCTGCTTGAGCAATAATTTCATCGGGTAGAGCTAGTGAATCTACCTCAACTTTGCCGCTGTAATTCCGCGCTTCACCAGTAATTAAGCCGCTTTTTAACCCAATAAAGGTCAGTGTGTTATTAGCGTGCACAGCCGGTCCCATTGGCATACCCGTTTCTGCGCTTAGGCCTGAGGGTAAGTCTAATGAAAGAACGGGAACAGGGGTGCGATTAATCGCATTGACCATGTCAGCATACTCATTCTCTACTGGGCGCGATAATCCAATACCGAAAATCGCATCAACAATTAAATCACATTCAGGCAGATCTTCGCTGTAATCAATATCGGGGCCATGATGAATGGCATAGTCATTTTGCGCGCGCATGGCGTCGCCACGTAATTTAGTAATGGGCACCACGGGCATGGTGTAGCATTCCATCTCTGCGTTGTGCAATAGCCGCGCTAAAATGTAACCGTCGCCGGCATTATTGCCACCACCAGTAATGATTAGTATTCGCTTGGCATCTGGATAGTGCTTTCGAATAAACATAAACGCGGCTTTACCAGCGCGCTGCATGAGGTCGTAGCTTTTAAACCCATGCTGCTCGATTACGCTAGACTCTAGGTCTTGTATTTGCTGTCTAGAGAAGACCGGATATTGTTTGCCGTTATTTATAAAATTCATGTGTCATTAAACAATTTAATTTATTGTGCAAAAGCCTATCGTTACTGAACAGAGTATGCAAAGCCTAATGGATAATATCCGAGATTGGGGGCGTGAGCTTGGTTTTGATCATATGGGAATTAGCGATACAAATCTTGCTGAACATGAAGCTTATTTGATGAATTGGTTGCAGTCGGGGATGCATGGCGAAATGGACTACATGCATAAACATGGCACTAAACGTTCACGACCAGGAGAGCTATTGCCTGGTACAGTGCGGATTATCTCGGTTAGGATGAATTATCTGCCTCCCGATGCACTCGATCCAATGCAGGTGCTTGAAGATCCCAGCTTGGCTTATATTTCCCGCTATGCCCTGGGTCGTGATTATCATAAGGTGATGAGAAAGCGTCTACAGAAATTGGCTAACCATATAGAACAGCAGGTTGGATCATTTGGCTATCGTGCGTTTGTGGATAGTGCCCCTGTATTAGAAAAAGCGCTTGCGCACAAAGCCGGTTTGGGCTGGGTGGGTAAGCATACTAATTTGTTGTCTGAAGATGCTGGATCCTGGTTTTTTCTGGGTGAATTATTTACCAATCTACCACTGCCTGTCGACCAACCTTCTACGGATCATTGCGGTAGCTGTGAAGCGTGTATCGAGATTTGTCCAACCCGTGCCATTATTGCACCCTATAAATTGGATGCGCGCAAATGTATTTCATATTTAACCATCGAGCATAAGACATCAATTCCAGTTGAGTATCGAAAGCCAATGGGTAATCGTATTTATGGATGTGATGATTGTCAGTTGGTATGCCCATGGAATAAGTTTTCTAAAAAATCACCGTTAGCAGACTTCGCAAAAAGACATGAGCTGGATGCAATAAGCTTGGTTGAATTATTCTTGTGGAGTGAACAAGATTTTTTGTTTTACACCGAGGGCTCGGCAATTCGGCGTATTGGTTATCAGCGTTGGTTGAGAAATGTTGCAGTAGCATTGGGTAATGCACCGACTAGCCCAGAAGTCACTGATGCCTTAACTGGCCGTCTAGATAATAGTTCTGATTTAGTGCGTGAGCATGTGCAATGGGCATTAGAGCAGCACAATTAATAAAAATACAATGAAGAAAGTAATTTTCATACTATTTATTTTTGCCACGACTGCAAGCTTGTATGTATTTCGTATTTCTTTGGTCCAGCAGTTATCTCCTAAGTTAGCAAAAAATTATGGGTTTGATATCAGTCATTTTGAGGTTAGTCAGCTTGACTCCGATAAAATAGTTATTCCTATGTTGGCAATGCAGCAAGTTGATAGTGGCTTGCGAACACGGATAGAAATACATGACCTTGTGGTTGATGTTGATCCCTATCAGGCTGAAGTGTCATCTGTAGTATCGAGTTTTGTGCTGATAGAGATTGAAGAGATAGGCGATATTGGCTCGGCGTCAAGTAAGCAAAATTTGAATGACATTATTAACATGCTGCCAATATTTGGAATAAGTATCGAACGTTTGGATATTAAATATCATGCAAATAATAAACAGTTAATACGCTTTGATGGTCAATTACAGTATGCGCAAAATGCAACGCTAAAAGGTGTGCTTAGTAGTCAAGATGAATTTGATCTTGAAATGGATGTATACGCTGACGAATCAGATTTTGTGATTAATGTATCTCAAGATAATAGCGATAAAGCAGCGATCGCATTGAATGGCGATTATCAGATCAAAGATGATTGGTTGGATGTGAAACTACAAGGTGATTTAAGTTTGTCTGCCATTAATCGTTTTATGCAGGTGTTTGGTATGGATGACTATGTTCAAGAAGATGTAAGCACAATAAAAGCTAGATTCGAATTGGACCTGACTCGTTCAACGCAGGATGTGATGCAATCTTTTGTGGCTGACCTGGAGGTTGATAGCACATTAAATATTGCTTCGAAGAAAATCGGTGTGAAAAAAGCGCAAGTTGATGTTAGTGCAAGTTGTCGTGTTAAAAGATTGAATGTGCTGAATTGCTTATTTAAAGACCCACAACGAGTGATGGTGGACTTTTACAGGATGCCCGATTGGCTGGCAGAGTATTTTGACAATATAGGTAATGAATATATCTTTGAGATCAACCCGAGTGATCAGTTAACTGCAAAATTATCATGGAGAGAAATTTTATCTGTTGCTGTTGATGGGAATGCTGCAATTAATATTCGCTCTCAATCTTCTCGATTAAAAGTTGACAGTATCGTGACTGAGTTTAATTTCAATGGAATAGCGCAAGATTGGCAATTAGAGGCAAGCTACACTTTAGCCATTGAAGCATTGGGCGTGAGTGTTCCCGCAAAAATCTCACGTGTGCTTGCTAGTGGTCGAGGGAGCATAAGTGCTGATGAAGATAAGGCGAAAATTTATGTAGATAACAGTTTTGTTATTAATGCATTAAATGCTGATTATGAGGGCTATAAAGCTAAAAATATTCGACTCAATCAATTGAATGAAGCCGAATATAATTATCATTATCACAATAATAATATTAAAGCAGACAAGGTAAATTTTTCTCTGGCGTTGAATCAATTGATTAATGCTGACGTGGAA
>CAWUWP010000028.1:0-14555 GCA_963926275.1 uncultured Gammaproteobacteria bacterium
CTCTCTAAATGACTGTTAGTTAACACTGATTTAGATTTATTTCATAAACGGTAGCAAAGATAGGCTGCATGAAATTGAAACTTATATGCCAAAACATTAGTCTGACCTTTACGCGAACAACTAGGCAGGTGCAAATGATCATTGACGAATATCGAGAATTAACAAACCGTGTATTTAATGCAATACGCAACTTTGAAACCTGCTCTAGTAAACGTGACTATGCATTGTCAGTAGTATCTCAAATCTCTTACGAAGCATCTCAAGCACAGTGCCAAGAAGCAGATCGGATTGATTTAGAACAAATGGATTTTGCCTTACAGTTAGTGCTAGATCTTATTCAAGACAATCCCATTCCGGAATTTACTCAGCAACAATTTCATGCAGCACTGCATTAATTTCCTTACATCGACAATTAATTCTTTCTTGAGTTTTTAATCAGTTCGTATGCCTTTTGAATTTGCTGCGATTTATCAGTCGCCACTTGTATCATTTCCTCAGGCAGTCCTTTAGATATCAACTTATCAGGATGATGTTGACTCATTAAGCGACGATAGGCTTTTTTAATGTCGGCATCGCTAGCATTTTCATTCACACCTATGACCGAATAAGCATTACTAATTTGTGAATGACTGGGCGGTTGATTAGGATTGCTTGAATAATTCTTTTGCTGTGCATACAACATCGCTTCCAACTGACTAAGCATAGACACCGGATACCCTAATGCTGTACATATTTCTTTTAAAATCTTATCTTCAGCCGGATGCTTACTTCCATCCGCATAAGCCGCTTGTAACTGAATTTGCATGAACATCTGAATCAAAGTGATCTTGCGACCACATTCTTTCTTGAATTGCGCGAGTACCGCATCAAAATTAAAGTCACTTTGCTTGCCCTTATTAAATAATTCAATTGCTGCATCGCGTTGCTCTGGCTGGAAATTCATATGATCAAAGACTTGCTCAGCCGCTAGAATTTCTTGTTGAGTCACTTGACCATCAGCTTTAGCAATATGTCCCATCACTGAAAAGGTTGCGGTAAAGAACGCCGCTTGCGCGGTTTCCTGTGAACTAGGATCAAACCCCATTTTAAGCATTTTAGCTTTATCTACCTGGTGTCCCAGCACTGCACCCAGCATTCCACCTAACGGACCACCTAGCACTAAACCAATACCACCGCCAGCAATTTTACCCCACCAACTCATACTTCATTTCCCTGTCTGTTGCTTGCAACATTATTTCATTATTATGTGATTTTAAACTATAAAGATTGCATCATGCGCATCGAAAGCATTCAAGTAGGAAAACCCAAGACAATTGCACCAAATTGGACAACATCAATCTATAAAACACCGGTTGATGGTGACATTTTCCTCAGCAAATATAATTTAGCGGGTGATAAACAAGCAGATTTAACCGTACATGGCGGCTTAGATAAAGCAATTAACGTCTATCCCATCGAACATTATGCTTATTGGAACCAGCGTGCGCGCTTTCTGCTACGTAAACGAATCATCTTACCCTCACCCAATAATGGTGCTTTCGGTGAAAATTTCACTGTTTCAGGCTTATTGGAGAACGATGTCTGTATCGGAGACATTTTTCAAGTGGGTACTTGTATCGTTGAAGTTTCTCAGCCACGCCAACCTTGCTGGAAGTTAGCACGTAAGTTCAATCAGGCAAAACTTCCTTTCTGGGTGCAACAGACAGGTAAAACGGGTTGGTATTTCCGGGTATTGCAGGAAGGTAATGTACGAAAAATGGACACATTCAAGTTAGCTCAAAGAAACAATCCATCATGGAATCTTGCACGAGCCAATCGACTCATGCATACCCGAGGCCAACAAAGAGAAGACATCGTATCAATCTTAGAGTGCCAGCAATTATCTAGCAGTTGGAAAACCACTTTTGAGAAACGATTAAGCAAGCACGCTCAACAAAAATGAGTGAAGAATATTTTCTTCACATGGACCGATAGCTGAAACGATCCGCAGCTAGGTATCAACAAGGTGTTAATACCAAACAACTAGGCCGCAATTTTATTGATGATCAAATGTAAATGAAAACCTATAACACTCCAAATTTTCTTTGCCCGACATAAAATGCGGTTCCAGAAGATTGCGAGGTAAATGTTACCGTCGTGCCGCTGTCAAAATAAACCACATCTCCAGGTTTCATATTAACTGTTTCTCCACCTTTCTCAGTGATCGACATTTCGCCTTCTAACATTATCTTGCATTCATCATACGAGTAAGTGTATTCAAGCGGGTTGCCAGCTTCCATTCTAAAAAAACCACCCGAAATCGGTGCGGCTTCATTGCTTGATGACACTGTATCTTGCAAATAAACATTAATTCCTTCTATATTTAGCGAGTTAATTGGCTTCGACTGCGCTTTATCAAAATGTTTCATTCCCATCATTATTTCTTTCATGTATAAACTTAGAGGCAATACTAAGACAGTCATGACAGATCGTATATGGCAAATAACCCCTAATGACATCAATTAAAATTAAGCCAAGAATATTTTGAAAGATCAATTACCTTCAATTCAGTCTCTAAAACAAGAGCACATTGATGCCAATCGGGACTGTGACAACCTAATGCTTAACTGCGCAGCGCATATGATTATTGTCATCGATGATCCCAAGCAGTTAGTCCAGGTGGGGTTAGAATTCATGGTGACAACATTATCGGTTTGTCGTGCTGACGCTGGCTTTGCGACTCCAGCACATAAACACTACACACCTATTACCGAATGCCGAAACAAAGCCACAGCACCACCTTCCATAACGGGTTTGCAGATACCCAATCAACACCAAGCGATGAAAAAAATATGGCAAACATCATTACCAGTTGTCATTAATGATGTATCTTCATACGCACCACTGAAAGAACTTAAAGATGTTTTTCTAAGTGCAGGTTGTCAATCTATGCTTTTACAAAAATTAGCGTGGGAAGACAAACCAATTGGCATCGCCTGTATTGATTACACTGTCGAATCTCATATTTGGAGTGAAGACGAAATCAGATTCATGCATACATTCTGTTCAAAATTTCTGGGGCCACTTGCGGGCATTAGTAACCACTGGTTCAACCCGAAATTACACAGTATGTTTTCAAAGCCTACCGAATCAGAACTTATTGCTATTCGTTTGGCAGCAAAGGGAATGAGTTACAAACAAATTGCAGGCCATTTAAATAAGTCTGCTCGCACCATTGAAAATCAATTTAGAAATGCTAGAAATCGCCTTGATGCCAGAAATCAAATTGACCTCGTCAAGAAATGTGAACACTGGCTATAGCTACCAGCCATTCATCCTCTCGCAAGTGTGCGCTAGCTAAAATAATTGGTATGTTCACCCGCTTTTAAGCAATAAATTTATTAGGGTTGTGGTTGATTTTGTGGAATGAAATGACTATTTTCTGGATAGTCTGTGTCTAATTCAAATAAAATTATTTCCATAGAAGACACCAGTCAAATATTAAAATTATTATCTGACGATACGATAGTTACGCGACCTTCTGATGGATTGTTAAAAAAACAATGCAGCTCGAATATCACTGCGTCTATTACGGCTATCTCTGGCCCTAGAACTGGTTTGTCTTTCCAGCTAGAACCTCATACTGAAATTACTTTAGGTCGTTCGCCTGATGCCGGCATTCAAGTAGTTGATACGGGAATATCTAGAACACATATTCGCATGCATTTTGATGGTGCATCAGTGTTTGTTAAAGATTTAACTAGCGCTAATGGTACATACGTTAATAGCACCAAATTGACAGGAAAAATTGAAATAAAAAATGGCGACCAAGTTTCCATTGGTGTCTCTACCGTATTTAAGCTGTCATTAAACAATCAATTAGATGCTGAATACAAAGATTATATCGAAGAGCAGCTATCAAAAGATATATTAACCAATGCCTATAATCGAAAAGCATTTGCACACTTTCTAAATAGCACTTTCATTGCGGCCAAAAGAGATTTTAGTCCTCTTTGCTTGTTCATGATTGATGTCGATAACTTCAAAATAATCAATGACAGCCACGGACATCAAGTCGGTAATAAAATCTTAAAACATATTCCCGACAAGCTTATACAAACCGTACGCTCAGCCGATATTGTTTGTCGTTATGGCGGGGATGAATTTGCAATTGTGTGCCCAAACATAGACTCTCTAAGTGGATTGCAATTAGCTGAACAAGTTAGAAACAATGTCGAAGTAATGAAGTTTTCTGTCGGCGACAAAAAAATTAATACCACGCTAAGTATTGGTGTTTCTAATTATCCTGACAATGAAATTAAATGCGTCTCCCAGTTTATTGCTTACGCTGATAAAGCTATGTACAAAGCAAAGCGTAAGGGTCGCAATCAAATCGGCTTAATATCAGATCATTAGGCATTCTGTGTTTCGAAGACTTCACGATATAAGCCTGCATGTAGCACTCGACGTGCTTGCATATTAATAGACACGCCTTGAGTAAATCGTTTTTGATTTTTCTCATCATCTAAATAAGGTAAGACAGCCTGTTCAATCATATTTGAGTGTTCAACATCTAACTCTATATGGCCAGAAAATAATTCTAGATCAACTTCCTCTATACCCGGTATTTTCCTCAAACCTTTTAGTAACAAACTATAATATTTTGGTATTGGCCACTCACTAGCAACACCCACTGCTGCCACTGCAGTCAACCAGTCTCCATTACGTGTAAGTTGCTCCATCGTACTAATGTACATCTGCAGCTCGGGAATAATTGTATAAGCAGGTGCATCTCTAACTTGAATGCCTAATGCCACCATGAAATTTCGATACAACTGCATATGGGATTTGCCCAAATCACCCAGGCCATATTCATCATAAAGAATATCCGACAAAACAAACTGTATGTTTAAATCAGGAGTAATGCCCAATGCACTGGCTTGATACAGCCGCGTTCTAAGAATGTGCGGATAATATAACTGTGCAAATATTTGAGCTTTATCTATTTCAAAAAAAGACAAACTGGATATCATTTTAATAAACTCATCATCAAACATAGGATGAATTAATAGTTGTTCTTTTAGCTCTTTCAAATAGACTTTTCCTTGCACTTACGTTTCCTTGTCATTGACCTATGAGTAAATTAAATTTAACTTTATTGTTCTACTGGCAACCCTTGTAGCTTCCATTCAGGAAATCCATCTTCCAATCTTCGCGCCTTGAAACCCTGTGCACGCAATAACTCGATGGCATCAAATGCCAAGACACAATAGGGACCACGACAATAAGCAATCACTTCTTTATTACGCGGGAGCGTATCTAGTTGTTTCTTGATACTATAGATTGGAATATTAATCGCTTGCGGCAAATGGCCTGAGTTATATTCAGTTTCTGGCCTGACATCAATTAAGGTAACTTCCCCAGCATCAACTCGCCTGACTAATTCATTCCTTAAAATAGGCTCCAATTGATCTTTTGATTCTAGATAACTAGCGATGAGAATTTGTATCTCAGCTAGATTGTCCTCAGCAACTTTCCTCATTAAAGCTAGCAGAGCCACAATAGAATAATCACTCAGACGATAATACGATCTCTGTCCTTCTGATCTATTTTTAACCAATCCTGAGCGTCTAAGTCCTTGTAGATGCTGCGAAGTATTCGCTACTGATAGCCCTGAAGCCTTTGATAGTTCATCAACTGAGCGCTCGCCTTGCGCCAAAAACTCTAGTAGTTCCAATCGATTACCATTACTTAGAGATTTCCCTACCTGGGCAAATTGGGCAAATAAGTCTTTCTTAAAAGTCATTTGGGTGTCGCTACCATTTGTATATTCAATTGATTAATTGAATACGTTAGAGTATTTTATTTAATACAAGCGCTACATCCATCAATTATCACGATTAACCGAGGTTGGCACCATGACCGAAAATGAATATAGCATTGCCATTAAAGACTTAATCAAGACTGTTATTGCCGCTGGATTTTTCGTGTATGGATTCTTCATTTTAGCGTTCATATTTGATATTCATTAACTCTAGCCTTAGGGGTTAACCTCTCAGATCAAAACATATTTGTACCTGCTTATTTGTCAGGGCAATCTCAATAGCATCATATATTATTAGTTTTTCAAGTATTGAATACTCATAACAATTCATATAGGGTGTTATGTTATAACAATTAATACCTTGAAGAGCAATGAGAGAACGCCATCGTCACGCCCTATGTATCAAAGACGCATTAACCCGTGCTGAACAGGTATGCACTAAACGAGCGATACGCCTTACTCCCACACGAAAAAAAGTGTTGGAGCTCATTTGGCAGAGTCATAAACCCGTTAAAGCTTATGACTTACTCGCTAAGCTGAGTACGGATGGTCATATTGAAAAGCCGCCTACTGTCTATCGTGCTTTAGACTTTTTACTAGAAAACCACCTAATTCATAAAATAGAAAGCAGCAATGCCTTTATAGGCTGCGAAATTGATCATGACGAATTAGATAGTAAATTTTTTGTTTGCGGCGTATGCGATGAAGTTAAAGAAGTGTATGAACCTAAACTTGATAAAACATTACTAGAAACCAGCCTAAAGCAAGGCTTCACTCCCAATCAAACTACAATAGAAATTCATGGAACCTGTGCAAGGTGTGCAAAATAGCATGCAAGAACGTTTTGATAGATTCGCAATATTACTATCGGGATTATGTGCCGTACACTGTATCGCACTACCTATAATTGCCAGCATAATTCCGCTACTTTCGGCCACAGTCCATCATGGAAATGATGTGCATGAATTTTGGTTTCATCAGTTCATATTATTATTTATAGTACCCATCAGCTTGATAGCACTAATTACAGGATTTCGTTCACACAAGAAATTACTGCCATTAGTAATAGCTGGTGTTGGTTTAGCCGTGTTAGCTTTTGTTGCTTTATTCGCAGAACAATTATTAATAGATAATATACTCCCACATGAAGGTGAAACACTTTTGACGATCACTGGTGGATTAATACATGCAGTTGGTCATATCCTTAATCTTCAGGCGACAAGAAAAAAGCAACCTCACTGCTGCTCTTAGCTCACCAATGAAGCTATTACTATTATTAACAGCTATATTATATTCTTTGTGTGCAAATGTATCTGCTAATGCTCAACACCTTCAGCTAAACTATTGTTATTTTGTGAGTTTCATGCGCACCCTCGCTAGCGTATTAAAAATAATATTTTACAGTTTCAGGAAACTTTAATTCTAACGACATTCATAATTTCCATTTCGATACCCGCTATCGATTCTTTGGTAGCATAATAAGTAAGATTGACACGCTGTCCTTTTAAGTTTTTATATTCAACTTGGCGTTTATATTTAAATGGCACATCACAGCCTTCAATCATTAATGTATTAACAATCCATTTACCCGCTTCACGCTGCACATGTGACGTGACTTTCATCATGTCTGAATGGGTGAGCTTTTGATGTCTTTTAATTAGCTTTTCTGGTTCAGTATTTTTCATAAATGATAACTATGGTGATTTCTTACACACAACCAATAATGAGTCACGCAAATTAAGAGGAATAACTATCTTCTCAAGAAATTTTGGAGATTTACAGCGAAAATATTTTGGTAAATATTTCATTAAGCGGTCGAATATATAATTTGCAGGCAAACACCACCCTGGTCGCTTGAATGAAATAGCAGATAAACCAGCTCGTGTTAGCGCCAAATCCAAAGTAGTTTCATCAAAATAACCAATATGTGCGATTCTATAATGCCATCATCGCCAACCCAATAGTTTAGCAAAAAATGACTTCCTGTTAGGTGTTACAATCACTGCAACACCATCATCGCTCATGAAGTGATTAATTTCCTGCAAAAAGTTTATAGGATCTGTCACATGTTCAAGCACATCAATACTGGTGATGACATCATACCGATGATGTCTTTCAAGATTAGAAATGGTGCCTGATATAACATTAAGGCCCAGTTCATTTGCTTTTTTTTGCAGTGACAATGAAGGCTCCACTCCAGTCGCCTCATATCCTTCCTGGCTTGCAACTTCAACCATAATCCCGCTACCAGCACCGACATCTAAAAGTCGTTTCCCAGCGCCTCTAAATGGCACTGACCCCAGTATATTTTTTTCTTGTATCGCTCTTTGTGCTCGAGTCATTTCGTATAGAGAGTCCTTCATATGAACATAGAATTTCAATACATCAGGCATAGTCATACACTGGTGGAAGCCACATTCCAGGCAACTGTAAAGTTCACCTGTACGCCCATAGTTTGAATCAGTAATTTTAAAATCAATTGCCGATAACGGTGATTCTATATTAGATTTTTTTACGAGCTTGAGGTTGGCTGAATTACAGACTCAACATTGCTTGCTATTAATAGCACTCATTAATTCACTTTAAGGTTTTTTCTCTGCTCAATAAAATTATCAAGACTATTATATATCTCGCATGAAACTATTCGAAATATCCATCCATTCCATATAGATTTTTTACAAGTTGATAGTCAATGGATTGAGTCCTTTTGTTTTCCCGCATATAAACAAGTAATGCATTATTATATTTTTCACCATGTTTGGTAACAGGAAATTTATTCATCAATTTCTACTTTGATCCTGGCTGATTCAAGGCAGTCTCTAGCAACGCATGATAATTTTTCTGACGCTTCTTTATTGCGACAACATCAAATATAACAACGTCAACAGGAATATTTTCTAACACCTGTGTAATTTCTTCTACCGAGCTAAATTTCTCATCAGAATGACGTCCCATCCAATCTTCATGTATAAATACTTTACTACCCCTAAGCACAGTGATGTCTGCACTATCAGACTCCGTTGCTGCCGACGCTATCACACTGCCTTCACCGAAAACATCTGAGACAATTAATATGACATTTTTATCGTCGCCAATCTCCTTAGACACCGATTCATATACAGGTTGAAAACCACTATTATCGATACTATGCAAATAGAAATTATTCACACCAAACATCACTGCTGCGATAATAAACGCACTCACATATACATAGTTCTTTTTCCCCACACTAGAAACACAACTCACCAAGTAATCCAGTCCAGCTGCAGAGAATAAAATAATAGCCGGCATGGTGACCAATAGATACCTCTGTGAAAATGCAGCAGGGATTATTATATGCCTAATATAACTAGCCACAAACATTGCTACTAATGAGGCCCATATCATTCCAACCTTCTCACCTAACAAGTACTGTTTTATTATTTTTGCCCATACGCCAATAAACGCCAGAACAACGACAACGACACCCACTTGCACAAACATTTGGCTCCCAAACCATACAAATGCCTTCTTCGTAAACTCAAAACTAAACAAAGATCAATCAAATAATCAAAGAAACTTGGTGCGATGACGCTACATACACCATGCCACACATCAACCACCCATTTCATTTCGTGGATAACGAACAAGCCCTACAGGCAGCTATCTATCGAATATCATATCTGGCGAAGCCACGAGGTAAAGGATATAGGCCGCCCCAAACAAAAGACTATGGTTGTTCACGCATGAAAGCCAAATTGGTAAAACCTAAAGTAGAGGATGACTAGATGAAAGTTAAAACAGGCGGGCGTACCAAAGGTACTCCAAATAAAGTTCCCCAGTTAGTGCGCGACCGGCTGGCAGAGTTAGACTGTGACCCAATCCAGCAATTATGTGTAATTGCAAAACAGGCTCAGGAGGAAGGCAACCTTCAGCTAGCCGGCGCTATGTTCAAAGAGCTAGCATCATTTGTCGCACCTAAGCTAAGAGCAATTGAGATCACAGATGGGAATGAGCCTTTGGAGCCTTTGGAGCCTTTGGAGATTGTTATCACCAGGGCTAAGTGATGACTTTAAGATGCCTGACTCGGGGGAATAATTATGGCGGTAAATGTTTATACATGGAAGCAGTCTTTCTAAAATTGCCGAAAAGACGAGTATTGATCGCAGCGCTATTTCAAAAAAAAATAAATGCGAAGAATGGCAGAAAGCAGAGAATGAGCAGCTTATTGCCGATGACGTGAAACTTGCTATTAATAAATCAACACGAAATCAGCTATCATTGATGGAGTTGATAGATTAAGCATACTAATCAAAATTGGGGAGGGACACGTTTTCCGCTACGCCCTTTGGTCTTTGGCTCCAAATGAGCCTCTCATGCTAGGCTTTATAAACCCGAATAATTGTAGATCAGAGAACATGACCCGAATACTTATCCTACTTTTTTATTCCCATTTTTTGCTAACGCGGGGGATGGTTACAACATCACAGGGAAATCGAGCGTCATGTATTTTGTCGCAATAGACTCTGCCCAGCAAAATAACGAAGATATTTATCGTTTCGCTGTTAGTGAAGCGTGTGCTGGAAAATCCATCTGTCAGGTTCAATACTGGGTTGACAATGCGCCAAAGTCATTCCCTTTAAGTGACAGTCAAGTCGATTCAAAAATTGTTTATTGGCAACAACACCTTAATACTGGCCTGCGTCGTTGGCTAGTTAAATGTAACTCATCAAAACTCTTCGTAAACGGAAGAGAATGCATGTAAAGCTCAGAAAATCTGCTATTTTTTTAACGCAACAAGAAATTCAACCGGGTAAAATATAGCTGGCTATAATGTGAACGGAGCGAAACCGCCAATTGTATTTTTTCGATGAAGTAGGCATTAAATCTAAATAACTAAAAATAAAAGGTGAATAAATGAAATTATTTATATTTGTGAGTTTGGTTTTTTCCTTAGCTGGATGTAGTGATGACAGTTACGTATCGACGGTGAAATATAAAATTGAACATGAGAGTGTCCATCCAACATTTAGTAAAAGTACCTTGGACATTAGGCTTGATAAGAAAATATCTGAAAAAGATCTTCAAGAGACTTAGCATGAAACCACTACACATATTAATAGTACTGTCTACATTGTTACTAACAGCAGCACACGCACTTCCTGACTGTCCCAAAGATCAAGTTTCCTCTTCCTATCATAACTGTTATGGCACCTTCACCTGGGTTGATGGCACTCAATATGTGGGTGAATACAAGGATGACAAGCAGCATGGACAAGGCGCTTTCACTCTTCCTGATGGCACTCAATATGTAGGTGAGTGGAAGGATAACAAGCAGTATGGACAAGGCACCGAGACTTACTCTAGTGGCAGTCAATATGTAGGTGAGTTCAAGGATGGAAAGCGGCATGGAAAAGGCACTTACACTTTTTCTGATGGCAGGAAATATGTAGGTGAGCATAAGGATGGAGAGTGGCACGGACAAGGCACTTTGACTTATCCTGATGGTAGGAAATATGCAGGTGAGTTCAAGGATGGCAAGGTGCTCTCAGAGAGAGACAAAAATAAATAAATATAGACTTACTTGTAAAGAAATAGGGTTCTCACCTCAGACTCAAGCATTTGGTGAATGTGTTCTTAGGATGATGGAAGCTAAATAGATTAAGGCACGTATTAAAAATCAATTTTGTTATAAGATCTTTATTACATTAAATGTCAATTAAAGCTGAGGCAGGAGATCTAGACAAAGAGTGTTGGATTTTTTGTGGGCGCCTTATTTCTAAACACAGATTGAACCTTACCCCGACCTTACCCTGTGAAATAGTAGGCACAAAAAAATTAGCAAAATGGCTGGATTTTAGGCTCTAAGTTTATGATAGGTAAGGGTTTTTACTGGTGGCCAGAGACGGAATCGAACCGCCGACACGAGGATTTTCAATCCTCTGCTCTACCAACTGAGCTATCTGGCCAAATACTGAAATGAATTAAGATCCGTCCTTGGCGCGATAGTTAAATCGCTAATCCATGTATTCATATTCGTTTTAAATCAGGAATTTAGAATTATTCGCTGATAGAAAGGGCGACATTAAACCGGGTCCCGGCTAATGAGTCAACCTTACTCTTTAGGAGCAACAAACTCTTTGGGGATGTCAGAGCCCCCATCAAACAAGAATTTCTCCATTTCTTCCTCAAGAAATTTTCGATTCTTAGGGTCTACTGGGGTTAATCGATACTCATTGATCAACATAGTTTGGTGACCTACCCATTCTTGCCAGCCTTCCTTAGATATGTTTTCGTAGATTCGTTTGCCTAAATCTCCTGGATATGGAGCAAAATCTAAGCCTTCGCCTTCTTTACCTGTTTTAACGCATTGCACCGTTCTAGCCACTGTGTCTCCTTAAATTGAGAGTTGTTTAATCAATTGATCCACAGGTGCTGCCAAACCCACTTGTGAAGAGCCGTGTTTATACCAGACCCACTCATCAGCTTCCATTACCCAGTGTATAGGGGTGCTGATTTTGACTGATACAGGCGTGATTTGTAATCGAAAATGGCTGAATGTATGAGTCATCTGATCTAGTTTCTTATGCGCTTCTGGCGTCTGCTGAAATGTCCTTACACACCAATCTAGCGCACTCTGTTCGCTTTCAAATTCTGGGAAACTCCATAAGCCCCCCCATATCCCCTGATCAGGGCGGCGCTGCATGAGTAAGCCCGTTTGCTCGCTAGTCACGGCTAACATCACTGTCTTACGTGTAGGGATTTGTTTTTTAGGCTTTGAATGTGGCAATTCATTTTGAAGGCCTTTTTCTAAGGCTAGGCAGTCATTACTGACGGGGCACAACTCACATTGAGGTTGTGATCTTTTGCATAGAGTCGCCCCTAAATCCATCATGGCTTGTGTGTAATTTGCACAATCCGTGTCTGGGGTTAGTTGTTCCGCGACAACCCTCAGTAATTTTTCATTTTTAGACTGCCCCGGCCAACCTTCTATGGCTTGATGTCTTGCAAGCACTCTCTTCACGTTGCCATCAAGAATCGCATGCTTTTGATTAAAGCTAAGTGACAATATTGCCCCCGCGGTAGATCGGCCTACACCTGGCAACGCAATCACCTCATCGAGGTCTTTTGGAAACTCGCCTTGATAACTATCGCAAATCAATTGCGCCGCTTTATGTAAATTACGTGCCCGTGCGTAATAACCCAAGCCCGACCAATGATGCAAAACTTCATCTTGCTTAGCCTTAGCAAGTGACTCAATCGTTGGAAAGGTGTGCATAAACTTTTGAAAATAGGGAATCACGGTATCAACTTGTGTCTGTTGCAACATGATTTCAGACACCCATACTCGATAAGCTGTGCGTTGCTGTTGCCACGGTAATTGCTTACGACCGTGTGTGTTTGCCCACCACAAAACACGCTCGGCAAAAGACAATTTAGCGGTCATCTGAAGCGAGTAAAAAGTTTATTTTATTAGCTGAGTATTGAAGCTGGGATCGTATTTGTTTTTTTAATGCGTAGGCACCTATCAATGGCGGTAACCAAAAACTGGGCTGCATCGAAGCCATATAGTGAACGATAGTTTTATCGCCATCAGGTGTAAATGTCCAACGCGTATTGCCTGACTTAAAATCACTCATTGACGCTATAACCACGGTGGTGATAGTTAAATCTTTATCTATACTGGCATCTTCCACGCGACGAACTTTTTTACAAAAGAACAACATGCACCCTTCTGTGATTAACTCAACCCGATCAATGCTTGCTGAATCCGATGACAATAAGCGACTCGATTTAATTAACGGATTTAATTCCGTGAGTCGATCATAGTCAGTGATAATTGCGAATACGGGGTAAGGTGGGGCGTTTGCCACAAAGCGCATACTAAAGTGATAAACGTTCGCTTCATCACGTGTGACATCAACGCTGACTGGCTGCGCTTCTAACTCAGCATGCGCTGTTGATATAAGTAACCACAGCGCACACAAAAATAGTCTCACTAAACTATTATTAAAACAGTTTGATTCCCTTCAATTTATCACCCAACTTATCTTTAACTTCTTTGTTGATTTTTTCTTTTACTTCTTCTTTCTTCTCTTCAACGACCTGCTTTTGCTTTTCATTCAACGCAGCTTTGAAATCAACACCATACTTAGGCTTTTCAAAAGGTCCCTTAATGGTAATTGGAATGGCTGCTTTACCCGGCTCATTAGATAAACCTATTACCATCACATAATCTAAGTTTGATTCACCAATATCAATATCACCTTTACCGTTGGCATGAATTAAAGGCGTAATTAACTTGAGGTCATTATTTTTAGCAACCCCGTTTGAAATATTAAAAGTCCCTGCTAAAGATTCAAACACAAGTTCTTCACCAGCGACTTTAGGCTTTCGCCCTTTTAGAAAGGAAATAACTTTTTCGACATTTTGCGCAAGCTTCTCACTTTGCAAGGCGCCTTCTGAGGCTTTAAAGCTGGCCTTACCATTAAGACGTTTAGTTAATATTGAAGGGCGATCACCTGAAGTTGTCACATTGAATGCCATCTGTGTTTTACCACGTATGATAGATATTCCGTCTTCCGCCAGATCAGCCATCAAACCTTCCACCGCTAGATTTTTCAGATCACTAGTCGCAGAATATTTTGGTGTTGCACCACTAACATTTAAACCCGCGCTGCCTGAATAGACACCCTTATACAAATTCATAGTTAATGGCTTGAGATTTATCACTCCACCTTTTCCATTAATTTTTGCTGCAATATCAGTCATG